>NZ_JBSFRH010000017.1:0-114505 GCF_053589135.1 Rhodococcus sp. NPDC003382 | reverse complement strand
ACACGGATATCCGTGTGCGGCCGACCTTTCGACGAAATCTGTGGTGCCGACGGAAGTGACGCGCTAGGAGCGGGCCTTGTCGGCAGCCTTCTGCTCGGTGGTGGCACCGCTGCTGACGAGCGCTCCGGCCGCGTTCTCGAGATGCGCGCGCACGAACCACTGGAACTTCTCGAGCTGACCGGTCTGCCCGATCAGCAGGTCCTCGGTGATGGGATCGAGTTCTCCCACTTCGGATATCGCCTTGCGGTTGTCCGCGATCAATCCGTCGTACACCAGATCGAGGGCGGCGAGGTGCGCCTGCGCGCTGTCCCGCCCCACCGAATAGTCGTCCCAGGTACGATTCTTCACGATCGCTCCGGGCGTGCCCTGCGGCGACGCACCCAGCGCCGCAATACGTTCGGCGGCATCGTCGGCGTAGCCGCGCACGAGCTCGACCTGCGGGTCGATCATCTCGTGTACCCCGATGAAATTCGGGCCCACCACGTTCCAGTGAATGTGCTTGAGAGTCAGGTGCAGATCGTTGTAGGCGCTCAGCCGTTCCTGGAGGATCTCCGCCACGCGTCCGCCGTCCTTCTCGCTCAGACCCGGAACTGTGAACTTACCCATGCGTTCTCCTCTCTCCAGCGATGTCCCTCCGGCGTGCGGAATCGGCATCGCGGTACCGGTCGATGTACGACATCTACCCGGCCGGTTCCAATGCTAAACACAGACAGCGGTTCCGGGGATCCGAAACGGTGACCTGATACACTCTCGCCACCGGAGCGGAAGTACGGACCGCAGTTCCGTTGAAGACTTTCGGGGACGAATCCCGAAAGCCCAGGCACCGCTACGTTTCCGCGGACCGCCGCCGCTGCCGAAATTGTGCGAAATAGGGGCTGAAAATCGTGACGAATACGACCTCCTCGGATTTCCTGGTAGTGGCCAATCGGCTGCCCGTCGACCTCGAACCCGATCCGGACGGAGGTCCGGGAACCTGGCATCGCAGCCCCGGAGGCCTCGTCACCGCGCTCGAACCGATCCTGCGGCAGACCAACGGCGCGTGGGTGGGCTGGCCGGGAACCCCCGGTGTCGACCTCGAGCCCTTCGTCGAGGACGGGTTGACCCTGCATCCGGTTCGGCTCACCGAGACCGAGGTCGCCGAATACTACGAAGGTTTCTCCAACACGTCCCTGTGGCCGCTCTACCACGACGCCGTGGTCACGCCCACCTTCGACCGCAGCTGGTGGAAGACGTACGTGCAGGTCAACGAGCGGTTCGCCCGAGCGGCCGCGCAGGCGGCGGCGCCCGGGGCCACGGTCTGGGTGCACGACTACCAGCTCCAGCTCGTACCGCGCATGCTCAGGGAGATGCGCCCCGACCTGACGATCGGTTTCTTTCTGCACATCCCGTTCCCGCCCCCGGAACTGTTCCTCCAGCTACCGTGGCGCAGGGAGATCATCGAGGGTCTGCTCGGAGCCGATCTCGTCGGCTTCCATCTCCCCGGCGGTGCCGACAACTTCCGCTTCCTGACCCGGCGGCTGCTCTCCGCGCCCGCTCCCCGCCCCGGCTCGGCCGGCGCGGTCGAAGTCGGCGACCGCCTCGTGCGGGTCGGGGCGTATCCCATCTCGATCGACTCCGCCCACATCGACGAGCAGTCACGCTCCGCATCGACCCAATTGCGGGCCAAGCAGATTCGTGTCGAACTCGGCGACCCCGACACGGTCCTGCTCGGCGTCGACAGACTCGACTACACGAAGGGCATCGACATCCGGCTCGAAGCGCTCCGCGAACTCCTCGAGGAGGGCACCCTCGATCCGGAGAAGATCGTCATGGTCCAGCTCGCCACGCCGAGCCGTGAACGGCTCACCGCCTATGCGCAGCTCCGCGACGACGTGGAACGACAGGTCGGGAACATCAACGGCAAGTTCGGCCGGCTGGGCCGGCCCGTCGTGCACTACCTGCACCGGCCCGTCGATCGCGACGAGCTGATCGCGATGTACGCCTGTGCCGACACCATGCTCGTCACGCCCCTGCGCGACGGCATGAATCTCGTCGCGAAGGAGTACGTCGCCTGCCACGGCGACGGCAGCGGTGCCCTCGTGCTCAGCGAGTTCGCCGGGGCAGCGTGGGAGCTGCGACGCGCCCATCTGGTGAACCCGCACGACCTGGACGCGGTCAAGCGCGCGATCGTCGCTGCCGTGACGGAGGAACCCGCCGTCAAGGCACGACGGATGCGCTCGATGCACACCCAGGTGATGAAGCACGATGTCGACCGGTGGGCGCGCACTTTCCTCGACGATCTGCGCGCCGCCCGTTCCTGACCATCCGGTCCCGGTCGGTCACGTGCTGGGTTCGGGCAGGCGGCAGTCCTCGATCCTCGGATTGACACCGAAATAGTTCAGCGGGCCCGCGAGCACCGTCACGACCACCGTCGCGACACCCGCGCAATTCTGCTCGGTTCCGCTGAAGTAGCCACGCTGCCCGGCCGCGATCGCACCCACGACCAGCCAGATCAGCACCACGAGCGTGACGATCCGCACGTTGGCGACACCTCCTGTGACGACGGGGGCGGCCGGGTCCCGCAGGACTCCGGCCGCCCCCGGACGACATCTTGCTGTGAGCGTTACTGCTGGGCGCGCTGCCTGGCCTCGTCCGCTTCGGCTTTCGCCCTGGCCTTCTCCGCCTCCGCTTCCTTGCGGGCGACCTCGCGCTGATCCTCCGCCTTGTCCTGCTGGGCGCGGCCCTCGCGGGTCAGATCGTCCTGGCCGGTGACGGCACCGACGGCCTCCTTGGCCTTACCCTTGACGTCCTCGACGACGCCCTTGACGGCCTCGCTGGGGCCGCTCTTCTCGTCTGCCATGCGAATCCTCCTGTCGGAACTCTTCACTGACGCACAGGGGCTACCCCGCCGTGGCCGGTCTCAACCCGCCCGGAAATCTTGTTCACATCATCGCGGCGATCAGACCGACGATGACGGCGACGAACACCAGCACGATGACGATCACCGCGCCGAGCGTCATCCACCCGGTCACGGGGAAACGCTTCCTCGTCTCCGGTTCCGGAGCGGACAGCCCGGAGGTACCGGCGGATTCGGGTGGCGTGGTGCCGGGCGGCACTCCTCCGCCGGGCTCGAGGCCGGGCGTGGTGCCGGGATCTGGATCGGTGTTGCCGTGTGGTTCGGGATCGGGAACTGTCATCGGACCCACCTTCCGGACGGAACGTGTAGTCCTCGTCGCATACCCTCACTCGACGGCTGCGACACCTCCCGCGACGCCGCCGTAGTCCGTGACCGCCCGCAGCGCGTCCTCTCGGGTTCCGCGGGCCGGGGTCGTGCGCAGGGCCCCTCCGTCGTGCCGAAGACGATCCATGAAGGCCCGCACCGCCAACGGCGGGGGAACCCGCGTCGACCCTAGGTAGCCGGCGAGGATCATGTCCTCACCGGATCCGGTCTCGACGGCGAGCGCCCACCCTTCGTCCGGGGTCCAGACGAGAGCCACTTCACGGCCGGGATACAGCTCGAGCTCCGGAATGCCCACGTACGCCTCCCAGGCGCCGTCGTCGCGGGCTGCCCATTTCCCTTCCGGAATGCCCAGTTCCTGGGCGACCTGCTCGATGTACCGGGTGAACCCTCGGACCATCACCTCGTCACCTGACGGCCGTTCCATCACGCTCTCCTCACATCCGCAGGACCGGCACGGGTCCGGCGGGACGGGAATACCCACGTCGGACGAATCCGACACGCTGTGTGTTCCCAGTATCCTCCCCGCCCGTCTCGTTTGGTCGAGTACTCGCACGGGCACTCGTCCGGTAGGTCCGAGGGAAGGGAGACAGCACCATGCCCACATGCGATACCTGCGGAAACGACTACGACAAGACGTTCACCGTGACCCGCGCCGACGTCACCGGCACCTACGACAGCTTCGAGTGCGCGGTCCAGGGGATGGCCCCGGTGTGCGCGCACTGCAGCTGCCGCATTCTCGGCCACGGCGTCGAGGTGGACAGCACCATCTATTGCTGTGCGCACTGCGCGCGTGCCGCCGGCAGGCCCGAAGTCACCGACCGCGCCGAACACCACTGAGGAGGTGCCATGAGCCAGGACGTCGAGAAGCGGTGGCGCGATCCCGCGACCTTCCGATCCGCGATGTGGTACGCGGCGATCGTCGTCGCTGTCGCGCTGCTCGTGCTGGCGGTCGGGGTGGTGTGGGGACTGGCCGTCTCCGGAGACCGCTGCGCCGAGGAGTCGTTCGCGGTGTGCACCGCGCCGGCGAAGCAGATCCTCGCGTTCGGCCCGCCCGTGGTCCTGCTGATCGGCGGGCTCGGCGCGCTGTACCGCGCATTCCGCACATGGCAGCGACACGGGACGTGGCCGATCTGGCAGGGCGTCGGGTGGGGTCTGCTGGTGGGGATGATCGTCTTCCTGATGTTTTCTTTCGGCGTCCTCGTGAGCGATTGAGAAACGCCGGGTTTGCCGGTCTCGCCCGGGGGTAGTCACGGTACGAAACCGTTGCACCTCGGACGGACCACCGCATTCCCGGATCGGAGGACAGGATGACGAAGACCGGACCCGACGGCGCCGCGGGCACGCCCGAACAGCGCGATCCAAAGGACAGGCAGCTCGACGGCTTCCGCGTGGACCGCAACTCCGGTTACCTCACCACTCAGCAGGGCGTACGGGTCGACCACGACGACGACTCCCTCACGGCCGGCACCCGAGGACCGACACTCCTCGAGGACTTCCACGCACGGGAGAAGCTCACCCACTTCGACCACGAACGCATCCCGGAGCGGGTCGTGCACGCGCGGGGCGCCGGCGCGTACGGCTTCTTCGAGCCCTACGACGATTCGCTCGCCGAGGTCACCACCGCCCGGTTCCTCACCACACCCGGGGTGCGTACCCCGGTGTTCGTGCGGTTCTCGACCGTGGCGGGGTCACGCGGTTCCGCGGACACGGTCCGTGACGTCCGCGGTTTCGCGACGAAGTTCTACACCGAACAGGGCAACTACGATCTGGTCGGCAACAACTTTCCGGTCTTCTTCATCCAGGACGGCATCAAGTTCCCGGATTTCGTGCACGCGGTGAAACCGGAGCCGCACAACGAAATTCCGCAAGCGCAGTCCGCGCACGACACGTTCTGGGATTTCGTGTCACTGCAGCCGGAGACGCTGCACGCGGTGATGTGGCTGATGTCGGACCGCGCGCTGCCGCGCAGCTACCGGATGATGCAGGGCTTCGGAGTCCACACCTTCCGGTTCGTCAATGCCACGGGCACCGGAACATTCGTCAAATTCCATTGGACACCGAAACTCGGCACGCACTCACTGGTGTGGGACGAGTGCCAGAAGATCGCCGGTAAGGACCCGGATTTCAACCGCCGCGATCTGTGGGAGGCGATCGAGGCCGGGCAGTATCCCGAGTGGGAACTCGGTGTGCAGTTGGTTCCCGAGTCGGACGAATTCGCTTTCGAATTCGACCTTCTCGACGCCACGAAGCTCATTCCGGAGGAGCAGGTGCCGGTGCGGCCCGTGGGGCGGATGGTACTGAACCGGAATCCGGACAACTTCTTCGCCGAGACCGAGCAGGTCGCGTTCCACACCGCGAACCTGGTGCCCGGCATCGATTTCACCAACGATCCGCTGCTGCAGGCCCGCAACTTCTCGTATCTCGACACCCAACTGCTCCGGCTGGGCGGACCGAACTTCTCGCATCTGCCGGTCAACCGGCCCGTCACCGAGGTGCGCACCCACCAGCACGACGGATACAGCCAACCGACCATCCAGCGGGGAAAGGCGTCCTACCACAAGAACTCGCTCGGCAGCGGGTGTCCGGCACTGGCCGACGAGGAGGTCTTCACGCACTACGCGAAGCACGTGGACGGGCACGTGGTGCGGGCCCGCAGCGACAGTTTCACCGACCACTACAGCCAGCCACGTCTGTTCTGGCACAGCATGTCCGAGGTCGAAGCCGATCACATCGTCGCGGCCTTCGGCTTCGAGCTGGGGAAGGTCACCGACGTCGACATCCGCGAACGCGTCGTCGCCGAGCTCGACCTGGTCGATCACGGCCTGGCATCACGGGTCGCAGGTGAACTCGGCCTCGACGCCCCACCCGAGTCGTCGCTCGTCGCCATCGTGCCGCCCTCCCCCGCGCTCTCCCAGCTGAACACTGCGATGGACAGCATCGTCGGCCGGCGCGTCGCGGTACTCGCGGCCGACGGTGTCGACGTCACCGGCGTCGAGCGACTCGTCGAGGCGCTCACCGAACGGGGCGCGATCGTCGAGGTGCTCGCGCCCAAGGGCGGTGGCGTGCTCACCGGCGGTTCCGGCGGCGACATCGCCGTCGACCGCGCGATCAACACCATGGCGTCGGTGCTGTACGACGCGGTGGTGGTCCCGTGCGGGCCCGACGCGATCGCGACCCTCCGGAAGGACGGCTACACGCTGCACTTCCTGGCCGAGGCGTACAAGCACGCCAAGCCGATCGCCGCGTTCGGGGCGGGTCTGGACCTGCTGCCCGCCGCCGGGCTGCACTGCCCGGTCGCCGAGGGCCCCGACGTCCTCACCCATGCGGGTGTGGTGACCTCCACGGTCGCCGAGGCGTCGCTGCCGGGAGAGTTCTTCGACGTCTTCGCCGACGTCATGGCGCGGCACCGGGCATGGGACCGCGAGGTGGACTCCGTGCCGGCATGACACTCGCCGGATCCGGCACGCCGAGGGCGGGAGCCCATCGCGCGCCGGATCCGGATGTGTCAGATCTGCTTGGGCAGCGTGGTCACCGTCGCGCCCTCCTCCGTGCGCTCCGGCAACGGCTGCAGCGGCAGCGCGTCGCGGTCGTCGGCGAGGGACGACAAGTGCCGCAACACGATCCCCTCCCGCAGCGCCCACGGACTGATCTCGAGGCTGTCCAGGCCCAGTGCCGTCATCGCACAGTCGGCCACGATCGCGCCGGCGAGCACCTGCCGGGCGCGGGACTCCGACACACCGGGCAAGCGGCTGCGGTGCTGTGCGGGCATGCCCGCAAGCTTGTCGATCACCCGGCGCAGCTGGTCGAGCTGCAGTGTGCGGGCAACGAAGGGTCCCTTGCGCTGGGCCGGGGAACCGGTCAGCCGAGCCAGCTGCTTGAACGTCTTCGACGCCCCGACGGTGACGTGCGGATCGCCCTCCCACTTCAGTCGGTCCGATGCGTCGCCGAGGGTGTCCCGCACGTCTCGGCGCAGCCTCTTGAGTTCCTTCGCGGTGGGTGGGTCGCTCTCGAGATAGCGGCGTGTCAACCGGTTCGCACCGAGCGGCAGCGACAGCGCGATGTCCGGCTCGGTGTTGCGCCCGAGGGCCAGTTCCGTCGAGCCGCCGCCGATGTCGAGGACCAGCAGCCGGCCCGCGGACCAGCCGTACCACGCGTGCACCGCGAGGTAGGTCAGCCGCGCCTCCTGATCGCCCGAGAGGTATTCGGGGCGGATGCCGGACGCCTGCACGATCCGGTCGAGCACCGCGTCCCGGTTCTCGGCGTCACGGATCGCCGCGGTCACGAACGGGAACAGCCGATCCACTCCGTACCGGTACGCCGCGTCGACCGCCGTCGCCACCGCGTTGGCCGCGCGGTCCGCGCCTGCGACGCTGAGGGATCCGTCCGGCTGCACCTCGTCGGCGAGCCGGGTCGGCACCCGGATCGCGTGCACGGGCAGCGGGGGCGCACCGACCTCTGCCTCGACGATCTGCAGCTGGGCCGAGTTGGAACCGATGTCGAGTAGACCGAGCCTCACCCCCGGGGGGTACCCGGCCGCGGGGACGACGACACATGATCGGCGCTTCGTTCTACTGCGCGACCACCCGGAAGGTGTCGAGTTTCGGGTCGGTGGCGTCGGGGACGGCCATCCCGGCGGCGAGCCCGCTGCGCAGATAGTCGACGACCGCGTCGTCGATCAGCTCGCCGGGCACGACCACCGGAATGCCCGGTGGATAGGGCGTCAGTTGCTCGGCCGCGATGCGTCCGGGCGCCTGTGCGGCGGGCACGTCCTCGACCTTCTCCGCGAAGAACGCGTCCCGGGGCGACATCCGGGATTCGAGTTGCAGTTCGTCCGGTGACGGCAGGCGGATCGGCGGGGGCGGGTCGAAACCGTCCGCCGCGGCCGCGCAGGCTTCGAACGCCCGGATCAGCCGGTCGGCGGTCTCCGGGCCGTCCGCCATCGACATCGTCGCCATGATGCGGCGGTGGTCGGACAGCCCCATGTCGACCCGGCAGTGTTCCCGGATCCAGTCCGCGAACTGATAACCGGAGGCACCGGTCTCGCTGACGTCGACGAGGATCTGCAGTCGGTCCAGATCGTGCGAGGCTTCGTGGCCGAGCAGTTCGTCCTCGAGGACCTGCAGCCCGGGAATCTGCGAAAGACGTTCGCGCAGTTGCCTGCTCAGCTCGAGCGCGTCGCCCAGCAGCCTCTCGCCACGCTCGACCATCTGCCGGCGCCACGCGTCGATTCCGCTGTAGACGAGCACGTTCGGGCTCGTCGTCATCAGTAGGTCGGCGCACGTCGACAGGTGGGCGAAGTCGATGAGATCTCCCTGGGTGTGGAAGACCGAGCCCTGCTCGAATCCGGCACCCATCTTGTGGACGCTGACCACGCACACGTCGGCGTCGGCGTTCATCGCCCAGGTGGGCAGATCGTCGTGGAACGGCAGGTGCGCGCCCCACGCCTCGTCGACGATGAGCGGCTTGCCCCGTTCGTGGCAGACCTCGGCGATGCCCTCGATGTCCGCGCACGTCCCGTACGGGCTGGGTGAGACGATCAGGGCTCCCGCCGCGTCCGGATGCTTTTCCCAGCCTTCCCGGATCTGCTCCGGTGACGGTGGATGCGACATGTGCCGCTCGGCGTCCCACTGCGGGGTGACCCACCGCGGCTGGATGCCTCCGAAGATCAGCCCGGCGACGACGGATTTGTGGGAGTCGCGACTGAGCAACAGCCCGCCCGAACTGTGCCCGGCCACCGCCATCATCGCCGCTTTCACCGACAGCGAGCTTCCGCACGTGGAGAAGAACGCGTGCTCGGCGCCGACGGCTTCGGCCATCAGGTCCTCGGCGTCGGAGAGGTAGTGGTTGCGCGCGAGCCGGTCGTCGAGTCCGCCGGTCGCCAGCACATCGAATCGATAGGCGTCACCGAGCACGTCGAGTGCGCGCGGGTCGGCGCCGCGGCCCTGGCGATGTCCCGGCGGGCTGAATCCGTAGCGGTCCTGCCGGTGGTAGTCCGCGAGCGCGTCGAGCAGCGGCGCCCTCCCCTGATCCTTCCGATCTCCGCTCATGCCGCAGCGGGTACCCGTTCGGGACCGGTTCGATTCGGCACCACGGGGTACCCCTGCGCCATGGAACTGATTGCAATCCTCATTCTGATCGGCGTCGTCGTCTTCGTGATCGCCAAGAGATCGGGCCCGCGCCAGCAAGGATGAACCCCTCGTCAGCCAGCCGATCGACTCCGCCCGGAGTCACGGCAGGGCGGGCGCGAACTTGCGGTAACCGTCGCGCACGTCGACCCATCCGTCTCCGACACGGCGCACATCGGCCCACCGGACCAGGAACGTACCGCGGTGCCGCCACCGCAGATAGCGGGCGATCAGCGCCGGGGCGTCGACCGAACTCCGTTCGTATCCGAGGAACGAGCCCGCGGATCTCGGGCTGACCAGCAGCGCCGCCAGGGTGGGGCCCTCATTCCCCGCAAGAGCGAACCGGACGTCGACGACCGTGCCGAGACCGTTGCCGTCGCTGTCGCGGACTCGGGCCCCGACGATCTCACTCAACCGCACGACGACCTCCCGGGATCCGTCCGACGACGTGGTCGCGGACCCATCGTTCGATCCACAGGTGGTCGAGGTCGTCACCGTGCACTGTCAGGTGCACCGCCACGTCGATGCGGTCCACGTCGGCCCAGTCGATGCGGTCCAGCCGCGAGTCCGGCGGTGTGCCGCCGAAGATGCGCGTCGGCAGCGCGTTGCCGCTCAGGATCGCCTGCACCTGCGGCGGCGCCGCCCCGGCTGGGATCTCCCGGCCCGTTTCGATGCCGTCGAGCTCGAGATCGTCGACGGTGGTGACCGGGCGGCCGTCGACGTCGACGAGCAGCCGGTCCAGCAGGTGCAACCGCGCGTCGAGGACACGACCCTCGATCGGCAGCCGAGGCAGAGCGTCCGATTCGGTCACGATCCGGCTCCCGTCATGATCAGCAGGGGTACGGCAGCGGCCGAGGCGGCGACGATCACGGGCACGTAGGCCAGCGCAAAAGCGTTGACGACCCGGCCGTTGACGTGCTCACTCATGTATTCGGGGTCGTTGGCGACGATGAGGATCGGAATGTAGGTCAGCGGCAGCGCCACCGCCGAGAACACCACCGAAACCTCGGTCACCAGAACGGGATCGACGCCGGTCGCGAGGATCGCGAGTCCCACGAGCAGCGACACGATCATCACCAGGTGGAAACGGGCGGCGTCCGCGGGAGCCCGGAACTTGCCCCACCGCCAGCCGAAGAACTGCGCGAGCGTGTAGCCGCTGGACAGCGTCGTCTCGAGGGCAGCACCGAAAGTCGCGGCGACGATCCCGACGATCGCGAACGCCAGCGCCAGGCGACCGCCGGCCTCCGCCACCGGCAGGACGATCTGGGAGAGGGATTCGACGCCGATGTTCTGCGGGAGCAGCACCACCGCGGCGCAGGCGGCCACACACACCGAGAGGACCCCGCCGAGCGGGAAACCGACAAGCACGTTGAGCCGGGCCTTGCCCAGGTCCTCGACGGTCCACTTCTCCTCGAGCGCACCCGACGAGAAGAAGAACACCTCGTACGGCGTCATCGCCGCACCGAACAATGCGACCGCATAGAACCAGTACACCGCGGTCGACTCGGCTTCGGGGACGGCCGGGGCGAGGATCTGCTGTCCGAGTTCACCCCAGTCGGGCCCCAGCAGGAACAGCGCCACCCCGAACACGATCAGGCACAGTCCGGCCAGTCCGGTGACGTTCTCCATGACGGTGAAACGGACCCGCCAGATCACCAGCCACACCGCGAACGCCGCGACCGGCATCCACATCAGCGGCCCGACGCCGGACGCGAGTTGCAGCGCCAGCGCGACGCCACCGACCTCGGCGGTCAGTGTCATGAGGTTGATCAGGAAGGACGCTGCGAGGTCCGCCAGCGCCGCGCGGGGGCCGAGACGCTCGCGGATGATCTCGAACGTCGCGCGCCCGCTGACCGCGGCGACCCGTCCGGCCATGTTCGCGTACAGGCAGATGCCCCCGACCCCCAGCACGATGACCCAGACCAGGCTCAGCCCGAAACGGGATCCGACGACCGCGTTGGTGACCAGGTCCCCGATGTCGAGGAAACCGCCGATGGCGGTGAGAACGCCGAGTGCGACGGCGAACAGTTTCGTCACCGCGCGCCCTCCCCGAACGCCGACAGCGTGTCGGTGAGCCGGCGGAGTTCCTGGTCGAGGGACGCTGCGTCCGCGGACCCCGGCACGCCGGCGACGTGCCCGCGGGCCCGGCCGAGCACCGCTACCGCGTCGTCGAGGTAGCCGAGCAGCACGTCCCGGTGCGCCGCCTCCTCCGGCGACGCCGTCTCGGCGGTGGCCGTAGCGCTGTAGGAGGTGAGGACCGTCTCCAGAGCGTCGTCGAGCACCACGTCCGCGTGGTTACCGGTGGTGCGGTGCGCAGTGACCAGCGACAGTCCCAGCTGGGCGGACGCGGTCGCCGATGCCGCATCCTCCGCCGCCCGCGACAGATCCCCCTCCGTTCCCCCGGGCAGACCCGAGCAGCCGCACGACAAGGACACCGCCACGATTCCTGCGACCACGCCTCGCCGCCAACGCACCGAAACCTCCCGAGCTGCACCGCCGCATACGGTGCGGACAGGAGTACCCCGCGAACGGAATTTCAACCCGCGCGGTCGGTTTCCTGCACACCCGTCACAGAAGGCGACCGTCTCCCCACGGCCGGTGACCCTCGGCGGTTCGGGAATCGGGACCGAGTGGTCGAGGTAACATCCTTCGCGGCATAATCGCGGAATGACCGATTCGACCACGGATAGCCGCGCAGGACGGGAGCTGCGCGCCGACAGGCCCCAGCGTGTCGGCAGCTTCCGGTACATCGTCGCAACCGACGAATGGGAGTGGTCGGATGCGGTTGCCCGGATGCACGGATACGAGCCCGGCACGGTGCATCCGACAACGGAATTGGTTCTGTCCCACAAGCATCCGGACGATCTGCAGCAGATCACCGAGGTGCTGAACACTCAGCGCACGACCGGCAGGCCGTTCAGCAGCCGGCACCGGATCGTGGACGTCGCCGGGAACGTCAAGCAGGTCGTCGTGGTCGGTGACCAGCTGCTCGACGACACGGGCGCGGTCATCGGCACGTCCGGGTTCTACGTCGACCTCACCGAGAGCTACGCGGACGAGATCCGTGAGACCGTCGACGAAGCGATGTCCACTTTCGCCGAGTCACGCGCGATCATCGAGCAGGCCAAGGGTGTGCTGATGGTCGTGTACGGAATCTCCGCCGAGCACGCCTTCGAGATCCTCACGTGGCGGTCTCAGGAGACGAACACCAAGCTCCGGGCGCTGGCCCAGCGCATCGTCGACGTCGTCACCGGCGGATCCGGACCGAAGATTTCCGATTCCTCGCGAAACGAGTTCGACCACTTCCTGATGACCGTGCACCGGACGATCTCCCGCGAGGATCGCCCCGCGAGCCGCCCCTGAGCGACCTGCACCCCGGGCCGGCTCGCGGGTATCACCCGAACTGTCCGATTCGGCACAGTCCTCCCGAATCGGCACAATCCCCGATCGATCACGTCCTCATCGTTCGGTTCCGCGCTTGGTCACCGCGTCACGCATACGGTCGAGCAGGCCGGTGACCGGGCCGAGGATCTTGTCGCCCGGCGGTTCGTCCGGGGCGGACGGGTGCGGCCGCGTCGGCGCCAGCTTCTTCGTCGACTCCACCTTCTTCCCGAGGTCGATCAGTTCCTCCTGGGTGAAGACGCTCCGCATGTGCGGGAAGATCTCGCTCTCCTCCTCGGCGACGTGTTCGCGGACCTCCTGCATCAGCAGTGCGAGCTGGGCTTCGAACTCCGGCTCGTCCGGCTTCAACCCCTCCAGCCGCTTCATCGTTCTCTCGGCCTCCGCGTGCTCTTCCTTGGCATGCTCGGCCTCGCTTTCGCTGACCTTCTTCTTCACGGCCGGATAGACGTCGGCCTCCTCGGCGACCGAATGCCGCACCAGCTCGATGGTCACCTGGTCGGTGAGATCCTTGCGCCGCTGCCGCGCCTCGTCGGTTCCGATGCCGTGGAGTGCCTCGAGTTCGGCGAACATCCGTTCCACTTCGCGGTGATCGTGGGTGAGGACCTCGATCACGTCGCGCTCGCTCGTTGTCATCGCTACCTTCCCTTCGATTGCTCCAGTGGCGGGTAACCCGGTCCGGGTTCCCGGAAACCGTTCGGCCGCCTGCCGATTTCCGGACCGCGGGTTCGATTTCCGAACCTCTCGGGTGTGGCAGTCGACTTTCTGGGTATCCCTCGGTCGTCCCGGCCGGCCACCGTCGATACGGCCGTCACCCGATCTCGTGGGAAGTGAGCGAACTCGTGCGATCCGTTCGTGTTGCGTCGGTACCCGCCTCGCATGTCTACGTTCGGCACCTGGCGGATCCGGACGGCGACGGGGTGACGCGGATGCCGGATCCGGTGCCGGCGGACGGCCGCACGGTTCCCGGCGGCTGGTGGCCTCCGCTGATGCTCGAGCCCGGCTGGGTCACCGAGCACCACCACGAATTCGACGTCTTCCACGTGCATTTCGGATTCGACGCGATCGAGCCTGCCCAACTCGAGGACATCGTCGCCGAGCTCGACGACCATCGAATCCCGTTGGTGTACACGGTGCACGATCTTCGTAATCCGCACCACGACACTCCGGGTGCACACGAGAAACAACTCGACGTCCTGATCCGCGGCGCCACCGAACTGATCACCCTCACCCCCGGCGCGGCGGCACGCATCCACGAGGTGTGGGGACGCTCCGCCACGGTCGTCCCGCATCCGCACGTCGTGGAGAAGGAGTGGTTCGACCGCCCGCGCCCGGCCGAGGACCGGTTCGTGGTCGGTGTGCACGCGAAGAGCCTGCGCGCGAACATGGACGTGCTGCCCATCGTCGAAACACTGTCCGAGACAATCGGTTCGCTGCCCGGAGCGATCCTGCGCATCGACCTCCACGACGAGATCTTCGATCCGGGCAATCATTGGTACGCACCCGACACCGGAGCCGCACTGACGACCTTCGCGGACCGCCCCGGCGTCGAGGTGCTGGTCCACCCCTACTTCTCCGACGACGAGTTGTGGCGCTACCTCTCGTCGCTGACCGTCTCGGTCCTGCCCTACCGCTTCGGCACGCACTCGGGGTGGCTGGAGGCCTGCCACGACCTGGGAACCGCCGTCGCCGCGCCGAGCTGCGGCTTCTACGGGCAGCAACAACCGTGCGCGGTCTTCGAATTCGACGAGCACCGGTTCGATCCCGATTCGCTCGACCGCGGCATCCGCGATCTGTACCACCGCCCTCGGCCTCTTCCTCGGCCCGCATGGGAGAGCCGGCTCGCCCAGCGCCGGAACATCGCGCGCACCCACCGGGATCTCTACGAGCGGGCACTGCGTGAACGGGGACGGTCGTGAGCACCGGGTCGCTGCGGATCGCGCTGATCGCGTCCAACAGGTACCCCATCCGCGAGCCGTTCGCCGGTGGACTCGAGGCGCACATCTGGCACCTGGCCCACGCGCTCACCGATGCCGGGCACCGCGTCACGCTGTTCGCAGCGGAAGGATCGGATCCCGGTCTGCACGCCACGTTTCTCGACGTCCACGAGTTCGCCCCGAGCGCGGCCGCACGCACCGACGAATCGATGGTGCCGGAAACGTTTCTCGCGGACCACCACGCGTATCTGTCGTTGATGCTGCAGCTGGCCGGACCGCTCGCCGGGCGCTTCGACGTGATCCACAACCACAGCCTCCACTACCTGCCGGTGGCAATGGCGCACACGCTCGACGTCCCGGTGGTGTGCACGCTCCACACGCCCCCGACGCCGTGGATCGAATCCGCGCTGGCCACGCCCGGCGGGTGTCCCGCCACCTTCGTCGCGGTGAGCCGTCACACCGCCGCGGCGTGGCGTCATGCGCTCGGGACACCCGCGACCGTGATCCACAACGGGGTGAACCTGCAGGCCTGGCCGCCCGGCCCCGGCGGAACCGACCTGATGTGGTTCGGTCGCCTCGTTCCGGAGAAGGGTGCGCACCTGGCGATCGACGCGGCCCGGCGCTCCGGCCGAAGACTCCGGATCGCCGGACCGATCTGCGCCCCTTCCTATTTCGACGAGCACATCGCCCCGCACCTCGGTGACGACGTGATCCATCTCGGGCATCTCGATCGTGCCGATCTCGCCGCGGAGGTGGGTCGCGCCGCCGCCGTCCTGGTGACACCCTGCTGGGACGAGCCCTATGGTCTGGTCGTCGCCGAGGCGCTGGCCTGCGGAACCCCGGTGGTGGCGTTCGCGCGCGGTGCGATCCCCGAACTCCTCACACCCGACTGCGGGGTTCTCGTCCCTGACGGGGACACCGCCGCGATGGCCGAGGCCGTGCCCGTCGCAGCGACTCTCCCGCGCGAGGCGGCACGGGCGCGGGCGCAGTCGTACTGCTCCGAGCAGGTCATGGTCGCCACCTACCTCGACCTCTACCGGGACCTGCTCCGAACAGCATGTCCCCGAGTGGGTGTCACCTGATGATCGGCTACTACATCCACCATCACGGCCACGGGCACCGCTCCCGCGCCGCGGCGATCTGCGCCCACCTCGGCATCCCGGTCACCGCTCTGTGCTCCGAGCCGGTTTCCGATCCGGACGGCGTCTTCACCGAGACGGTGGTCCTCCCCCGCGACGACGCCGCGCCGACCGCGCAGGACCCGACCGCGTTCGGGACCCTGCACTGGGTTCCCCGTCTCGATCCCGGCCTGCGACGCCGTCAGGCTGCATTCGCCGCGTGGATCGAACGGGCGCGGCCCACCGCGATCGTCGTGGACGTGTCCGTCGAGATCGCGCTGACGGCACGACTGTTCGGCATTCCCGTGGTGACGGTCGCCATGCCCGGAAACCGCACGGACGCAGCGCATCAGCTGGCCTACCGATTGTCCGATCGCATCATCGCGGCCTGGCCGCGCGCGATGTACGAACCGGAATGGCTGCAGCCGTTCGCCGACCGGACCAGCTTTGTGGGAGGCATCAGCCGCTTCGACGGACGGTCCTCGTCGCGGTTCCGTCCCGACGAGGACACGGTGCTGGTTCTCGGCGGCAGCGGAGGATCCTCCCTCACTGCCGCGGACCTCGAGGCCTACTCCGAGTGCGATCCGCGCTTCGCGTGGGAGGGTCTCGGAATCGCCGGCCGGGAGTGGGTCGACGACCCGTGGCCGGCGCTGTGCCGCGCACACGTCGTCGTCGGCCACGCCGGTCAGAACACGGTCGCCGACATCGCCGCGGCACGCCGGCCCGCCGTGCTCGTCGCCGAGCCACGGCCCTTCGACGAACAACGCGCCACCGTCACCGCCCTCGATCACGCCGGCCTCGCCGTGGCCCTGACCGGCTGGCCGGAGGCGCAGGCGTGGCCCGGGTTGCTCGATCGTGCCCGCCGGTCCGATCCGGGTCGCTGGGATCTGTGGGGCACGGAGGGTGCTGCCGCGCGGGCCGCGGCAGCGATCGAGAAGGTCGCCGGCGAATCGAGCTGCGCGTGAAGACCTGCGTGGTGACCATTGCAGCACATCGGCACCGGCACCTGAGCTTGCAGTTGCGCGGGTTGTACCGCGGCGACCGACGTCCCGACCGGCACGTCGTCGTCGCGATGGGCGACCCCGGCGTGGCATCGACCGTCGCTCGTACCGGCAGCGACGCCTGCATCGTGTTCATGCCTCACGCCGAAGGCCCGCTCCCCCTCGCCGCGGCCCGCAATCTCGGGGCGGACCGTGCGCTCGATCTCGGCGCAGAGGTGCTCGTGTTCCTCGACGTGGACTGCATTCCCGCGCCCGGGATGCTGCGTCGCTACGAGGATGTCGCAGGCGACGAGCGCTATCGGGATGCGCTGCTGTGCGGGCCGGTCACATACCTCCCACCGCCGCCGGAGAACGGCTACGACCTGGACCGGCTGCCGGAAATGGTCGATCCCCATTCCGCCCGGCCTGTCCCGGCCGACGATGCCGTTCTTCCGTCACGAGACCATCACCTGTTCTGGTCGCTGTCGTTCGCGACGACCGCCACCACCTGGCGGCGGCTCGGCGGTTTCTGCACCGACTACACCGGTTACGGTGGCGAGGACACCGACTTCGGTTGCACGGCAGCACGATCCGATGTGGAACTTGCGTGGGTCGGGGGTGCTCACGCGTTCCACCAATATCACCCGGTGTCCGACCCGCCCGTCGAGCACGTTCACGACATCGTCACCAACGCAACAATTTTCCAACGAAGGTGGGGATGGTGGCCGATGCGGGGGTGGCTCGACGGTTTCGCCGAACTGGGTCTGGTCCGCTACGACACCCGCCGCGACCGTTGGATCTGCACGGCCGCGGCTCGGTGACGGGGTCGGTGTCCCTCCCCGGGCGCCTCTACACGGAGTGCCGGCCCTCCCGGCTCGCGTCACCCTCGTCCGTTCGGACCTGGTCCGTTCGCACCTCGTCCGTCCGCACCCGGTCCGTTCGCAGATCCCGCCTCGGCTCCGTATCGTCCGCCGAAGCCCGGGACTCGGCGGGCGCCGAGGGCGCGGCGGCGTCGGGATCGAGCCGGTCGGCGCGTTCACGCTGCTCGTCCAGCTCGCTGCGAACCGATTCCGCCTCCTCCCGCTGTACTTTCGCGCGGCTTGCGAGGCGGGCCGCCTCGGCCTGCTTCTCGGAAGCCTCCGCGGCTGCCCGGCGGGCCTTGGCAGCGGTCTCGTCGGCGATGGCCGCGCGCTGTTCCGCGACCGGGGCACGTTCGGCGACCTGTGCCCGCAGATGCGCAGCCTCGGTGCGACGATGTTGCGTCCGGCGTCTGGTCAGCAACCAGGCGAGCAGCAGCACCACGACGACGATCACGATTGCCAGTACGATCCAGCCCAGCGCGTCCATGTCGAAACCTCCGATCGGATCGGGTTTTCCCGGGCATACCCACCGGTCCGTCCCGGAAAACCCCGAGCCTGTCGGAATGCGCCGCCGGCGGGCCGGTCAGCGACCCCCGAACCCCTCGAGGAGCGCGGCGTTCACGGCGTCGGCGGGATGCACGGGAAGCGTGTGGTGCGTGGCGTCGTCGAGCACGATCGTCCGCGCATCGGGAAGGAGCCGCCGGACCGCTTCGTCGACGCGGCGGCTGTCGTGAACCTTGCTGCGCCGAGCGAGGATCACCGTGGTGTCGACGCCGAAGTCGCGGAATGCCTTCCCGGACGGCCTTTTCGGGACGATCGTCTTCGATGCCGGGAATGTCGCACCGAGCGCGAGAAGGTCCAGCCATCCCTCGTCCAGCGGGCGACCTCCGGTTTCCCACGCGACGAAGGTTCGTTCGCGCTGTTCGGTGGGGCGCAGCAGAAGCGGCAACGCGCGCAGCAGATACCCGGGCCGCATCCCCGAGAAGCACGAATTCGGGTCGAGCAGAACGAGTTTGTCGACGCGTTCGGGTCTGCGCAGGGCAGCGGCGAGCGCGATCATCGCACCGTACGAGTGCCCCGCGATTCCGAAGGTGTCCAGGCCGAGCCCGTCCACGACCCCGAAGAACCAGTCGAGCAGATCGTCGACGGTCCGTGGCGGGTGTGGGCCCGGGACACTACGTCCGGCATCCCCGAGGATGTCGACGGCATGGACGCGGTGCCGTGCGCCGAGAGCCGCGACGTTGGCGAACCACGCCGTCGAGGTCGCACCCCCGCCGGGTAGCAGCACGACCGGAGGCGCGTCCGGCGGCCCGTACGCGTTGATCCGGGTGCTGCCGTGTCCGGATTCGAGATCGATCGAGGTGGTGCCGTCGGGCCAGCGGGCCAGCACGGCGTCGTAGGCGCGATGGAAGGCGGTACCTGCCGGGGTGTTCGTGAATTCTTCGATCGTCGGTTGGGACATTGCAACCTCCGCCATGGAATTATCTCGACGATCGAGATAGTAGACTGTCGAGGTAACCGCGTCGAGCGAAGGAACAGCAGTGACGGACACGGAGAACGGCCGGGCCCTGGCGATGGTGCACGGTCTACGGGAACTCGTGGTGCAGCTGAACCTGTTCGGCTCCGAGTTCGCCCGGACCCACGGACTTCACGCCACCGACGTGCGCGCCCTGATCGCTCTGCTCGACGCTGCCCGCGCCGGCACCGTCGCGACGCCGGGATGGCTGGGGCAGCAACTCGGCCTGAACTCCGCGTCGACCACCGCGCTCGTCGACCGTCTCGAGAAGGACGGCCTGGTGGCGAGGGAACGCGACGGCCAGGACCGCCGACGCGTGAGGTTGCAGGTCACCGAGTCCGCCGAACAACTCGGCTGGAGCTTCTTCGGGCCGCTCATCGGCCGGGCTGTCGGGGTTCTCGACTCGTTCTCCCCCGAGGAACTCGCCACGATCGACGAGTTCCTCTCGAAGATGCGGGCCGTGGTCGAGACTGTCCGCGAGACCGGAGCAGGAACCGAACCCTGACCGCTACCGAAGGAAACGCCGTGCAGCAGAAGCATCTCGCGTTCGTGTTCGCCGCGTGCACAGTCGCGGGTGTCGTGATTCCGTACGCCGCGCTGGTTCCGTTCCTGCTCGAACACGGCCTCGACCTCGGGCGGATCGCCGACGAGATCACCGCGACCCGACTGAGTGCCTTCGCATGGCTCGACGTGCTGGTCTCCGCAGTCGTCCTGCTGCTGGCGGCATTCGGGACCGGTTGGATCAGCACCGGACGCGCACTGTGGGTCACGCTCGCGACGTGCCTGGTGGGTGTGTCGGCGGGACTACCCCTGTTCTTCTGGTTCCTCGTCGGGAACCGTGCATCCGGTCCGGTGGTTCATCCTTGCCGATCGGTGCCCGACCGGCAAGGATGAGCCCCCCTCTTCTATGCCGAGACCCGGAGCGCCCCCATCGCGCTCTCGAGCGAGGTGTGCAGTCGCAGACGGGTCTCACCCGCGGCGAGCAGCAGTCGTTGCACCGGCCGTTTCCCGACGAGCACCCACCGTGCGTCGCATTGGTTTGCCCTCGCTTCGAGAGCCTCGAACACAGCGAGCCCCGCGGACCCGATGAATTCGACTTCGGACAGGTCGAGCACCATTCGCGCGGACGGACGCAGCCGGTCGCTGGCGTAACGACGCAGCGCCGGAGCGTTGAGCAGGTCGATCTCGCCCTGTACGGCGACCCGCACCATGTCACCGCTTATCCGCTCGGTGACGAAACGCGCACCGGCGGATGTTTCATCGGGCACACCCGTGCTGGTAGCCCAACGTGTAGCGGCGCGAAAATTGGGAACAACAGTCATGACACTCCCATCGAAACGATGGGAAGAATCGCAGAAAGTCGGGCGGCCTGCCACGGATGCCCGCTTCCGCGATGCTTCCTGGTCCAGGCTGTGTGCTCAACCTGGACTCAGCCTACGTCAAATCGACGGTAATGCTCAACGGACGACATCGGAATCTCACGATTCGGACGCGTCGGACGTTCGTTTCAATGTCTCTACCACCTGCTTTGCGACCTCGGACAATCGCAGGTTCATCCGCTGCGACGCCTCCCGGAGCAGCGTGAACGCCTGTTCCTCGGGTATCTCGTGGATGGCCATGAGCAGTCCTATCGCCTTTCCGATCTCCCGATTGCTCTCGAGACCGGCACGCAGCGAGACGGCCTGGTCCCGGTGGGCCCTCGCGCTCAGCGCCACCGACGCGAACGCGGCGAGCACCGCGCCCGCGTCGAGAGACTGCTCCGTCAACGCGCCCGGTGTGTCGGAGAAGATGTTGAGGGCCGCGGCGTCCGCACCTTCGACGGTCAACCGGAATCCCGCCGCTCCGCGGACGGGGGTGGATTCGAGGATCCACTTCGTCAGCGCCGGCCAGCGGGTGCGGACTGCCAGGTCGGTATCGAGTTCGGCCGTGTCGTGGTGCAGGACGTCGATGCACGGGCCTTCGCCGAGTTCCCTTTCGGCAGCGTCGATTCGGCGGGCCGTGTCGTCGCCGGCCGCGACCGTACGCATCGACGACCCGCGCCGCACCACGAGACTTGCTCGATCGCAACCGGGAACGAGCATCGGGGCCGCGACGCACAGCGCTGCGCACATCTGCGCGTAGTCCTCTGGGCCGTACACGATCTCCGCGAGCCTCGCGAAGACGGCCCCTGTCTCCTCGCGCTGTGCATCCTCGTTGCTCATACGAATTCACCTTTCGCGGTCACGATTCATACACGACCTTCTTGGGTATTCTCCGCTCGAACGGGAGGTGCCGGATCGTGTCGACCCGGCGACCGACCGAGAATCCGACTGAAAGGGCCCCGAACCCATGGCGACGACCGCTTCGATCGACTCGGACCGCGCGCACACGCATCCCATCGTGGAACTGCGCGTCCGCGCCGATCCGGGACAGCTCCCCGTGTTGCGTGCCGTCGCCGCCGCGATCACCCTGCAGCAGGACTTCGATCTCGACACCGTCGCCGACGTGAAACTCGCCGTCGACGAAGCAGCCACGCGCCTGATCATGAGTGCCGTCGACGGAACCGACGTCACGTGCCGGTTTCAGGCGATCGCGCCGACGCTGCGCATCAGTGTCTCCGCCACGACCCGACCCTCGCCCGCGAGTTCGGCACGCACGTTCGGCTGGCACGTCCTGAACTCGCTCGCCGACTCGGTGGACGTGCGCGTCGACGACACTGCCGACGGCAGCGTCACCACCATCGACCTCTCGATCACCGAGGGGAGTGCCGCTCGGTGAGCGGGAACAAGCGCGACCCCGACGAGTATGCCGACGTCATCGAACTGTTCACCGAGTTCCGGTCGCACGGTGCGGACGCCTCGGCCCGTACGGCGGTGCGGGACAAGATCGTCGAGCGATGCCTGCCGCTCGCCGAACACATCGCGCGCCGGTTCGACGGACGCGGGGAGACGTTCGACGATCTCGTCCAGGTCGCGAGGCTCGGCCTCGTCAACGCAGTGGACCGGTTCGACCCGGACCGCGGCTCGGACTTCGTGTCGTTCGCCGTCCCCACGATCATGGGCGAGGTGCGCCGGCACTTCCGCGATACCGGGTGGGCGGTGCGGGTTCCGCGCCGGATGAAGGAACTCCACATCGCGCTGAACAAGGCGACCGCCGACCTGTCGCAACAGCTCGGCCGTGCCCCCACGGTCCCCGAACTGGCCGCCGAACTGGGCATGGACCGCGAGGAGGTCGCCGAAGGCCTGGTCGCCGGGAACGCCTACCAGACCGTGTCGGTCGACCGCAGCGCGCAGACCGATTCCGGCGGGCACGGCGTCACCCTCGCCGACACTCTCGGCGAATACGATTCCGCACTGTCCGAGGTGGAGAACCACGAGACGCTGCGGCCGCTGCTGGCGGCACTGCCCGAACGCGAACGTACGGTGGTGCTGCTGCGATTCTTCGGGAACATGACGCAGACGCAGATCGCCGAGCGGGTCGGGGTGTCGCAGATGCACGTGTCACGGCTGCTCACCAAGACCCTCGCCCAGCTGCGCGAGCAACTCGGCGACCAGTTCTGAACGGTCCTCAGATCGTTGCCGCGTCGATGACGAAGCGGTAGCGCACGTCGCTCGCGACCACCCGTTCGTAGGCGTCGTTGATCTGCTCGGCGGAGATCAGTTCGATCTCGGCTCCGATTCCGTGCTCGGCGCAGAAGTCGAGCATCTCCTGGGTTTCCGCGATGCCACCCACATTGGATCCGGCCAGCGCGCGGTTGTTGGCACCGAGGCTGAACGCGCGCACCGTCAGGGGGTGTTCCGGCAGGCCGAGTTCGACGAGGGTGCCGTTCAGCCGCAGCAGCGACAGATACTTGTCCATGTCGAGGTTCACCGACACGGTGTTGAGGATCAGGTCGAACCGGTTACGGAGTTCCTTGAACAGATTCGGGTCGCTGGTCGCCCGGTAGTCGACGGCACCGAACCGCAGGCCGTCGTCCTTCTTCGACAGGGAGTGGCCGAGCACCGTGACCTCGGCACCGAGCGCCGCGGCGATCTTCACGCCGACGTGTCCGAGTCCGCCCATCCCGATGATCGCGACACGGGTGCCGGGGCCGGCACCGTAGCGGCGCAGCGGGGAGTACAGGGTGATACCGGCACACAGCAGCGGGGTGGCGGCCGCGGGATCCAGCCCGGCCGGGGCCTTCAGCACGAAGTGCTCGGTGACGACGATGTGGGTCGAGTACCCGCCCTGGGTGACCCGGCCGTCGGCGTCGACGGCGTTGTAGGTGCCGGTGACCCGGTTCTCGCAGTGCTGCTCGGCCCCGGCCTCGCACGCGTCGCATTCGCGGCAGGATGCGACGAAGCAGCCCACGCCAACGCGGTCCCCCACCGCGTGCTTCGTGACGTCGGAGCCGACGGCCTCGACGACGCCGACGATCTCGTGTCCCGGAACCAGCGGGTATCGGGTGCGACCCCACTCGTTGCGGACGGTGTGGATGTCGGAGTGGCAGATCCCGGCGTATTCGATCCGGATGAGCACGTCGAGCGGACCGGGTTCCCGGCGCTCGATGGTGGTCTTGGCGAGAGGTGCGTCTGCGGCGGGGGCAGCGTAGGCGGCAACGATCGTCATACGTCATGCCTACACCCGCGCAGACGACGGTGCGCACCCGCGGGGGCTGTCCGCGGGTGCGCACCGGCCGGGCGGGATGGTTCTACTGCTCCTGCTGGGCTTCGGCCTGCTGGGCTTCGGCCCGGCGCCGCAGCCGGCGCGCCGCCGCGACGAGATTGCGCAGCGACGGTTCGAGCTGCCAGTGGTGGCGGGTCTTGAGCCCGCCGTCCGGGTTCGCCCACAACCGGTCCAGGTCCACCGATTCGGCGGCTTCGGTGAGCAGTTCGTCCAGCTCGTCGATGTCCGGGATCCGCGCCGAACGGCTCTCGTACACGCCGGGGCCGACGCCGTGGGTGAGCGCGTGGTCCTTGATCGCCTCAAGGACCCAGCGGATGGACCGGGTCGCGACGATCGCGGTGACGTCCGCATCGAGCCGTTCGATCGCCTCGACGACCGACTTCTGACCGGAGTACGTCAGGTGTGTGTGGATCTGCGTCTCCGGTTTCGCTCCACCGGTGGCGAGACGGAACGCGTCGACCGCCCAGTCCAGGTACTCGGCGCGGCCGTCCTGACGCAGCGGCAGCAGTTCCCGCATGGCCGGCTCGTCGACCTGGATGATCGCGATACCCGCCCGCTCGAGATCGGCGATCTCGTCGCGGATGGCCAGCGCGAGCTGATCGGCGGTTTCGTGCAGCGGCTGATCCTGGCGCATGTAGGACCGGGCCAGCATCGTCACCGGTCCGGTGAGCATGCCCTTGACCGGCTTGTCGGTCAGCGACTGCGCGAACGTGATCCACTCGACGGTCATCGGCTTCGGCCGCACGATGTCGCCGTAGAGGATCGGCGGACGCGTGCACCGGGAACCGTAGGCCTGCACCCAGCCGAAGTGCGTGGTGGCGAAGCCCTCCAGCATCTCGGCGAAGTACTGGACCATGTCGTTGCGCTCGTGCTCGCCGTGCACGAGCACGTCGAGACCGATGTCCTCCTGCAACCGGATGGTGGACTCGATCTCCTCGCGGATCCGCTTGACGTAGTCGTCGTACGAGATCCGGCCCTGACCGAGGTCGTAACGGATCTTGCGAATCTCGTCGGTCTGCGGGAACGACCCGAGGGTGGTCGCCGGGACCGGCGGCAGGTTCAGCCGCTTCTGTTGCGCGGCGCGACGCTCCTCGTACGGTGCCCGCACCCGGTGTTCGGGCTTGAGCGCGTTGATCCGCGCGCGGACGGTGTGCTTCTGCTTGAAGTGCACCGACGTCGGCGGCACGCGCCACTTCTCCTCGGCTCCGGTGGTCAGTGCCTTGGCGAGCGAGACCACCTCGCCGACCTTCTGCTTCGCGAAGGCGAGGCGGTCGGCGACGTCACCGGGGATGTCGTACTCGACGAGAAGGTCGTAGGGCACGTGCAGCAACGTGCAGGAGGTCGACACGACCAGGTCGGGCGCGACCTTCGCGATCGAGTCGAGGTATTCGAGCACGCGACGACGGTCGGCGCGCCACACGTTGCGGCCGTCGACGACACCGGCGTAGATCCGCTTGCGCTTCAGACCCGGCACGGCGGCCAGTTCCTCGGCGCTGATCCGGCCGTTGATCAGGTCCAGGCCGATGGCCTCGATCTTCGAGGCCGCGAGGATCGGCAGCGCCGCGCCGAGATGACCGTAGGGACCGGTCACGAGGATGCGCGGACGCAGCGGCGCGTGGGACAGCTTCTCGTAGGCCCGCTCGAGCGCCGCGAGTTCCTCGTCGCTGCGGTCCTCGGTGAACGACGGTTCGTCGAGCTGGACGCACGTGGCGCCGGCCTTGGCGAGCTGCTCGAAGAGCTTCTCGTACTCGGGCAGCAGCGCGTCGAGCAGGTCGAGCGTGGAGAACCCCTCCTGCTGCGACGTCGGCGAGATCTTCGACAGCAGCAGCAGCGACACCGGGCCGAGCACGACCGGGCGCAGTTCGATGCCCTTGGCCTTGGCCCGCTCGAACTCGTCGAGCACGGCGGCCGAGTTCAGCTCGAACGTGGTGGTCTCGTCGAGTTCGGGCTGCCGGTAGTGGTAGTTGCTGCCGAACCAGCGGACCAGTTCCAGCGGCGGGAAGTCCTCCCGGCCGCGGCACAGGGTGAAATAGAAGTCGAGCGGGTCGAGCTCGCCGACCAAGGAACGGAACCGCTCGGGGACCGCGCCGAACAACAGGGCGTTGTCCAGGACGTGGTCGTAGTAGGAGAACGTGTTGCCGGGGACCTGTGTCAGACCGGTCGCCGCGAGCTCGCTCCAGGTGTCCTCCTGAATTTCACGGGCAACGGCGACGAGTTCGTCGCGCGTGCCGGTGCCGTGCCAGTAGGACTCGAGAGCACGCTTGAGTTCGCGGCGGGGACCGATACGCGGGTACCCGAGGATGCTGGATCCGTAGCCGGTGGCGTTGGTAGCCATCTCGGAATCGACCTTTCCCTCATGCACCTCGCGCCCGTGCACCGACGAGCAGTGCGCAGGTGGCACTGCTGTCGGGCACGGGCGCCGAAGTACGGTGTGGTGCTACCTACTGCTTAGCTGGCCTTCTTGGAGGCCCGACCGTTTTCGGCGTATTCGTAGAAGCCGGCACCCGACTTCTTGCCGACGAGGCCGGCCTCGACCATGCGCAGCAACAGCGGCGGGGCCGAGTACAGCGGCTCCTTGAACTCCTCGTACATCGAGTCGGCGATCGACTTGACGGTGTCGAGCCCGACCAGATCGGTCAGCGCGAGCGGGCCCATCGGGTGGGCGCAGCCGAGCACCATCGTCTTGTCGATGTCCTCCTTCGTCGCGAAGCCGGATTCGACCATCCGGATCGCCGACAGCAGGTAGGGCACGAGCAGCGCGTTGGCGATGAAGCCGGCACGGTCCGAGGAGCGGACGACCTGCTTGCCGAGAATGTCGGCGGCGAAGGCCTCGGCGCGCTGGGCGACTGTGGAGCTGGTCTTCAGCGTGGTGACCAGCTCGACGAGCGGGAGCACCGGCACGGGGTTGAAGAAGTGCAGGCCGATGACGCGCTCGGGGGCGCTGGTGGCGATGCCCAGCTTCATGATCGGGATCGACGAGGTGTTCGACGCGAGCACCGCGTTCGGGTCCGTGACGATCTTGTCGAGTTCGGCGAAGATCTCGCTCTTGACCTTCTCGTCCTCGACGACGGCCTCCACGACGAGCTGACGGTCCGCGAAGTCACCGAGGTCCGAGGTGAACCGGAGGCGCCACGCGGCCTGCTCCCGCTCCCGTTCGGTGATCTTTCCGCTGCTCACGCCCCGGTCGAGGGACCGGAGGATGCGGGCCCGTCCGGCAGCCGCGAGTTCGCGGGTCTGCTCGAACACCAGTACGTCGACATGAGCGCGCGCGCACACCTCGGCGATACCTGCGCCCATGATCCCGGCGCCGATCACGCCGACGCGCTGAATCTTCTCGCTGGTCACGTCAGCTCCTTCTCGTCATGTGGGGTTGGTCGTGGAGGGTCTTGCACAGGGGGTCCTGCACAGGTGGTCCTGCACGGAGTCTGTAGAGGGGTTCTTGCACGACGATCCGGCGGGGATCATCCACCGACCGGATCGTCGTAAGGGTCTAGCTCGGTCCAGCCGGTACGGCTGGGGTGAAGTCACCGCGGCGGGAGTCCGGGACGGATCCCGCCGCGGTGTGACTTCGAAGCCTGTTCCTAGTGGAACTGGCCCTCCTCGGTGGAGCCCTTCAGAGCAGCCGTGGAGGTGTTCGGGTCGACCGTGGTGGCGATGGTGTCGAAGTAGCCGGCACCGACCTCACGCTGGTGCTTGATGGCGGTGAAGCCGCGCTCCTTGGCCGCCTTGAACTCGCGCTCCTGCAGGTCGACGAAGGCGGTCATGCCCTCGCGGGCGTAGCCGTGGGCCAGGTCGAACATGCCGTAGTTGAGCGAGTGGAAGCCGGCGAGGGTGATGAACTGGAACTTGAAGCCCATCGCGCCGAGCTCCTTCTGGAACTTCGCGATGGTCGCGTCGTCCAGGTGAGCCTTCCAGTTGAAGGACGGCGAGCAGTTGTAGGCCAGCAGCTGGTCCGGGAACTCGCTACGGACGGCCTCGGAGAACTTCTTGGCGACCTCGAGGTCCGGAACACCGGTCTCCATCCAGATGAGGTCGGCGTACGGGGCGTAGGCCTTCGCACGGGCGATGCAGGGCTCGATGCCGTTCTTGACACCGAAGAAGCCCTCGGCCGTACGGGTGCCGTCGAGGAACTCGCGGTCGCGCTCGTCGACATCGGAGGTGATGAGGGTCGCGGCCTCGGCGTCGGTGCGGGCGATGACGACGGTCGGGACGTCCGCGACGTCGGCCGCGAGACGGGCCGAGGTCAGGGTGCGGATGTGCTGCTGGGTCGGGATGAGCACCTTGCCACCGAGGTGACCGCACTTCTTCTCCGACGCGAGCTGGTCCTCCCAGTGCGAACCGGCGACACCGGCCGCGATCATGGCCTTCTGCAGCTCGTAGACGTTGAGGGCGCCACCGAAGCCGGCCTCACCGTCGGCGACGATCGGGGCGAGCCAGTTCTCGACCGAGGTGTCACCCTCGACCTTGGCGATCTCGTCCGCGCGGAGCAGCGCGTTGTTGATGCGGCGGACGACCTGCGGAACCGAGTTCGCCGGGTACAGCGACTGGTCCGGGTAGGTGTGGCCGGAGAGGTTCGCGTCACCGGCGACCTGCCAGCCGGACAGGTAGATGGCCTTGAGGCCGGCGCGAACCTGCTGCACGGCCTGGTTGCCGGTCAGGGCGCCGAGCGAGTTGATGTAGTCCTCGTTGTTGACGAGATCCCAGAGGATCTCCGAGCCACGACGAGCGAGGGTGGCTTCCTCGACGACGGAGCCCTGCAGCTTCACGACCTGCTCGGCCGTGTAGTTACGGGTGACGCCCTTCCAGCGGGGGTTGGTGTCCCAGTCCTTCTGGATTTCTTCAGCGGTCCGCGGGGTGCCGGTGGTCGACATCAAAGCTCCACTCTCTAGATTCGAATCCGCTCCGGGTGTTCAGCAGTACGTGCGTACGACTTCACACCCTTCGCGTGCCGTTCGGATGTACTCCAAAACAATGACACAGCCGAAAAAGGCCGTCTACCTGTTGCAAATGCCAACCTTGGCTAGTTTTCGCGGGAGCTTTGCAAAGGTTGTAAATCAATGGCCGTTCCAACGACTTCACAAAATCGCCGCGTTGGTTACTGACGAGTAGCTCTACCTCGGCATTCGTGGCGCAACCCCCGGCGAGCACTCCCTGACACCGGGACCCGTGGGACCGGCCGTCCCGGGAGTCGCCTCGGCCGCGCATGTGGGGGGTTTCACACCGGCCGGGAGGTTCGAGCAGGGATTTTCCGCAGCCGTCGATCGGGAGGATTCCCGCGACCGGCCGTAACATGACTCGCGACGACCAGGTCGGGGCTGGACCCGTCGCGCACATGCCCGCGCAGCTGCTCGTGTCTCGCCCACCCCCTACGAGCAGAGGAGCGGTCATCCTTTCTCCCACGTCGTACGACGTCATCGAGGCCACGCTGCCCGCCGTGGAGGCCCACATCGGCCGGATCTCCGAACGGTTCTACGAGCGCCTGTTCACCGCGGCACCCCTGCTGTGCACGGACCTGTTCAATCGCACGAACCAGCGCAACCGCGAGCAGCAGAAGGCACTCGCGAGTTCGGTCGCCGCGTTCGCCAAGCTCCTGATCACCGAGCAGCCCCAGGACATCGACGCGATCATGTCCCGGATCGCCAACAAGCACGCGTCGATCGGCATCCAGGCCGGGCACTACGAAATGATCCGCTTCCACCTGTTCGCCGCGATCGCCGAGGTGCTCGGCGACGCGGTGACCCCGGCCGTCGCAGCGGCCTGGCACCAGGTCTACACGCTCATGGCGGGCTCGCTCATCAAGCAGGAAGCCGCGCTGTACGACTCGGCCGGGGTACCCCACGGACACGTGTGGCGACTGGTGGTCGTCTCGGAGGTCGAATACGACGGAGCCGACGTCGCGACCTTCGTGATGCGATCGCTCAACGGGCGACCGCTCCCCGATTTCAGTCCGGGACAGTACATTTCGATCTGCGTGCGACTTCCCGACGGCACCCGCCAGATCCGGCAGTACACCCTCGTGCGAGGGCGGGTCCCGGGCGAGTGGGCCATCACGATCAAGCGGGTCCCGGACGGGCTGGTCTCCTCGTTCCTCTTCGACACCGTCCGCCCCGGCAACGAGCTGATCGTCTCGCACCCCTTCGGAAGCCTCCTCGTCGCCGCCGGCAGCACTCCCTTGGTGCTGATCTCCGCCGGCATCGGCATCACCAGCACGCTGACCGCCCTGCAGAGCCTCGCCGAGACCGATCCGCGGCGGCCCGTCGTCGCGTTGCACGTGGACCGGTCCCCCTACGACCATGCGCGCCGTGCGGACATCACCGCGCTCGTGTCTCGGCTGGAGAATGCGCGGATGCAGGTGCGGTACAACGATTTCGAGGAGTTCGACGTGCAGGGACGGTCGCCCGTCGACGATCTCGACGTCCCGGCGGGGGCCACGGTGTACGTGTACGGGCCGGTCGCGTTCATGCGCACGGTCAGGGACGGCCTCGTCGCGCGCGGAGTACCCGTCGAGTCGATCCACTACGAGGCGTTCGCGCCCGGATCCTGGCTCGGTGCCGACCGCCCCCAGCAGGTCGTTTCCGGCCGACACGATTAACACGTTGCGAATGGCTCGTTGCAAAGCTTTACAGCTGGTCGTACGCTGGGCGAATGGCCAAGACCTTCGTGGGAGCCCGCCTTCGTCAGCTGCGTACCGAGCGGGGCCTCAGCCAAGCCGCACTCGCCAAGACCCTCGAGATCTCTGCCAGCTACCTCAACCAGATCGAGCACGACGTCCGCCCCCTCACCGTTCCCGTACTGCTGCGGATCAGTGAGGTCTTCGGCGTCGACACCACCTTCTTCTCCTCCCAGGACGACACCCGCCTGATCGCCGAGATGCGGGAGGTCGCGCTCGATCAGGAGATGGGCATCGAAGCCGACGCCCAGGAGATCGCCGAGATGGTCGCCGCGCATCCCGGGCTGGCCCGGGCGATGGTGAACATGCACCGCCGGTTCCGCAACACCACCGCCCAGCTCGCGGCCGCGACCGAGGACAGGTACAGCGACGGCAGCGGCAGCGGGGCCATCACGATGCCGCACGAGGAAGTGCGCGACTACTTCTACCAGCGGCAGAACTACCTGCACGAGCTCGACACTGCGGCAGAGGAACTCGCCAATCGCATCAGGTTCCACCGCGGCGACGTCGGCGGCGAGATCGCCAAGCGGATGGCGTCCGTGCACGACGTACAGATCGTCAAGCGCATCGATCTCGGCGAGAACGTCCTGCACCGTTACGACCCGGAGACCCGCACCCTCGAGATAGCCCCTCAGCTGTCCGGCGGTCAACAGGTCTTCAAACTCGCCACCGAGCTCGCCTACCTCGAATGCGGTGACCTCATCGACAAGATGGTCGAGGACGCCATCTTCACGTCCGACGCGTCACGCTCCCTGGCACGCCTCGGTCTCGCGAACTACTTCGCGGCGGCGATGATCCTGCCGTACACACAGTTCCACGAGATCGCGGAGGACTTCCGCTACGACGTCGAACGGCTGTCCGCGTTCTACGGCGTCAGCTACGAGACGATCGCCCACCGGCTCTCCACCCTGCAGCGACCGAAACTGCGAGGGGTGCCGTTCTCGTTCGTCCGCGTCGACCGGGCCGGCAACATGTCCAAACGCCAGTCCGCCACGGGATTCCACTTCTCCACCAGCGGCGGCACCTGCCCGCTGTGGAACGTCTACGAGACCTTCGCGTACCCGGGCAAGATCATGACGCAGATCGCGCAGATGCCCGACGGCCGCCGCTACCTGTGGGTCGCGCGGACCGTCGAACGCCGCGCGGCCCGCTACGGGCAGCCGTCGAAGACGTTCGCGATCGGCCTCGGCTGCGAGCTGCGCCACGCGCATCGCCTCGTCTACGCCGACGGCCTGGACCTCGACGAGTCCAACCCCGGCACCCCGATCGGCGCAGGCTGCCGCATCTGCGAACGCGTCAACTGCCCGCAGCGCGCGTTCCCCCCGCTCGGCAAGGAGCTGGACATCAACGAGCACCGCAGCTCGGTCTCGCCCTACCTCATTCGCTGACCCGCACCCACCGACCCGGCGCCACGTACTCACGCGTGCGCCGGGTCGTCGTGTGCTGTCCGGCCCTCCCCTCCCGTCGCCTCCCCTCCCGTCGCCTCCCCTCCCGTCGCCTCCCCCTTCCCTCCCCACCCCTTCTCCCCTCCCCTTTTCCGAGCGAGCGGCACACTCGCTCGATCGAAGGAGACGAGCGGCACATTCGCTCAGCCGCCGGACGGCGGGCGCCGCCAGCTACCCACCCCCCTCTTTCTCCGAGCGAGCGGCACACTCGCTCGATCGAAGGAGACGAGCGGCACATTCGCTCGGACAGCGGGCGCCGCTCGCGGGTGAGTTCACGCGGACGAAACATCGAACATCCAATTGTCACAAGCAGATATACCTGCGCAACACGATCCCTTTACTGTTTGGCCGACGAATACAGCGCTGTATACGCGCCCGGATACACCGGGGAACCGAGGCTTCTCATCTTCCAAACAAGGGGGCATCTCCATGTCAGTTGCCAGGTCCACAATCGCCAAGCGTGCCGTCGCCGTTCCGGTGGCACTCGCGGCTGCCGGTCTGCTTCTCACCGCCTGTGGCAGCAAGGCCGGTGACACCGCGACCGGCGCGACCGGCGAATCCTGCGTCGACACCTCCGGCGACACGATCAAGGTCGGTTCGCTGAACTCCCTGTCCGGCACCATGGCAATTTCCGAAGTCACCGTTCGTGATTCGATCGCGCTGGCCGTCGAGGAGATCAACGCCTCCGGTGGCGTGCTCGGCAAGCAGATCCAGATCGTCGCCGAGGACGGAGCGTCCGAGCCGACGGTGTTCGCCGAGAAGGCCGAGAAGCTCATCAGCTCCGACTGTGTCGCTGCGGTGTTCGGCGGCTGGACGTCGTCGAGCCGCAAGGCGATGCTGCCGGTGTTCGAGGACAACGACGCACTGCTGTACTACCCGGTGCAGTACGAGGGCCTGGAATCGTCGCCGAACATCTTCTACACCGGCGCGACCACCAACCAGCAGATCGTGCCGGCCCTGGACTACCTGAAGGAGAAGGGCGTCAAGTCCCTCTACCTCGTCGGTAGCGACTACGTGTTCCCGCAGACGGCGAACCGCATCATCCGCGCCTACGCCGAGGCCAACGGCATCGAGATCAAGGGTGAGGACTACACCCCGCTCGGTTCGACCGACTTCTCGACGATCGTCAACAAGATCCGCACCGCCGACGCGGACGCGGTGTTCAACACCCTCAACGGCGACTCGAACGTCGCATTCTTCCGCGAGTACGCCAACGTCGGCCTGAAAGCCGCCGACATGCCGGTGGTTTCGGTGTCCATCGCCGAGGAGGAGGTCGTCGGCATCGGCGCCCAGAACATCGAGGGCCAGCTCACCGCGTGGAACTACTACCAGACGGTGGACTCCCCGGAGAACAAGTCGTTCGTCGACGCCTACAAGGCGAAGTACGGCGCGAACAAGCCGACCTCGGATCCGATGGAGGCTGCCTACACCTCGGTCTACCTGTGGAAGAACACCGTCGAGAAGGCGAACTCGTTCGCCGTGGCCGACATCCAGGAGGCGGCCGACGGCGTCACGTTCGACGCTCCCGAAGGCACCGTCACGATCGACGGCGACAACCACCACATCGCCAAGACCGCACGCATCGGTGAGATCCGCGGCGACGGACTGATCTACACCGTATGGGACTCGGGCTCCCCGATCGAGCCGGACCCGTACCTGAAGAGCTACGACTGGGCTTCGAGCCTGTCCGGTAGCTGAGCCGATACGACCGGGAAGCCGACGAGAAAGGGGGCGATATGGATGTCGTGGTAGGACAGCTGTTCACGGGATTGAGCATCGGCTCGATCCTGCTGCTGGCAGCGCTGGGCCTGTCGTTGACGTTCGGCCAGATGGGCGTGATCAACATGGCCCACGGCGAATTCATCATGGCCGGTTCGTACACCGCATACGTTGTGCAGCAGGTGATCTCCGCGGCCGGGGTCTCGCTGCTGATCTCCCTGCTCGTCGGCTTCCTGGTCGGCGGCGCGATGGGCGTGCTGCTCGAGGTCACGCTCATCCGCCGCATGTACCACCGTCCGCTCGACACACTGCTCGTGACGTTCGGCGTGGGCCTGTTGCTGCAGCAGGCCGCCCGTGACATCTTCGGCGCACCGGCGGTCAATGTGGTTGCCCCACAATGGCTGTCCGGCGGTGTCGAGATCCTGGGTGCGGTGGTTCCGAAGACCCGCCTGTTCATCCTGGTGCTGGCCGCCGTGTGCGTCGTCGCGCTGATCGTGGCGATGAAGTACACGCCGATGGGCCGTCGCATCCGGGCGGTCGTGCAGAACCGCGATCTCGCCGAGACCGTCGGCATCTCCAGCCGGCGTACCGACATCACCACGTTCTTCCTCGGCTCCGGACTCGCCGGCCTGGCAGGGGTCGCGCTGACCCTCATCGGCTCGACGAGCCCGACGATCGGGCAGTCGTACCTGATCGACGCGTTCCTCGTCGTCGTCATCGGCGGTCTCGGCCGCATCGAGGGCGCCGTGATCGCGGCGGTCGCGCTCGGCCTGCTCAATTCGTTCATCGAATACTCCACCACCGCGTCGATCGCGAAGGTGATCGTGTTCGTGATCATCGTGGTCTTCCTGCAGATCCGCCCGCAAGGTCTGTTCGCGGTCAAGACAAGGAGCCTGGTCTGATGTCCGTTCTCACCCGGCCCGGACCGGTCCGCACGTGGGCGGGATTTGCGATCGCCGTGCTCGTGCTGTTCGGTCTCGCCCCCGCCGTCCTGTCCGACTTCCGCCTGAATCTGCTCGCGAAGTTCCTGTGCTTCGCCATCGTCGCCGCCGGCATCGGCCTGGCCTGGGGCCGCGGCGGCATGCTGACCCTCGGTCAGGGCGTGTTCTTCGGCCTCGGCGCCTACATGATGGCGATGCACCTGAAGATCGCCGACGCCGAGGTGCGCGGCGACACCGTGCCGGACTTCATGCAGATCGCGGGTATCCGTGAACTGCCCGCGTACTGGGTGCCGTTCACGTCGCCGCTCGTGACGCTGCTGGGCATCCTGCTCGTGCCCGCACTGCTGGCCCTGCTGCTCGGCCTCGGCGTGTTCAAGCGCCGCGTCAAGGGCGCCTACTTCGCGATCCTGTCCCAGGCCCTCGCCGCGGCGTTCGCGATCCTGCTCGTCGGCCAGCAGAGCACCGGAGGGTCCAACGGCCTCAACCGGTTCCGCACGTTCTTCGGTTACGACCTGTCCGATCCGGTCAACAAGCGGATGCTGTTCTTCATCGTCGCGGCGATCCTGCTGCTCGTCGTCGCCGGGACCCGCCAGCTCATGCACTCACGCTACGGTGAACTGCTCGTCGCGGTCCGCGACCAGGAGGAGCGCGTCCGCTTCCTCGGCTACGACCCCGCGACCGTCAAGGTCGTCGCCTACACGGTCGCCGCGTTCTTCGCCGGCATCGCCGGTGCGATGTTCGTGCCGATCGTCGGGATCATCTCCCCGGCGGACATCGGCATCGTGCCGTCCATCGCGTTCCTCATCGGCGTCGCGATCGGTGGCCGCACCACCCTGCTCGGGCCGGTACTCGGCGCGATCGGTGTCGCGTGGGCGCAGACCGCCCTCTCGGAGGAATTCCCGTCCGCGTGGACGTATGCGCAGGGCCTGCTGTTCATCGTCGTCGTAGGATTCTTCCCCGCCGGACTCGCCGGGATCGCAGCGCTCCGGCGTCGCAAGCGCACCGGAAGCGACACCCCCGCAGAGGAACCCGATCCCGAACCGACCGCCGAGAACACCGAGATGGAGCCGGCACGATGACCGAACCCACCTTCGGCGGCAACGCCGGAATGTCCAGCCAATACCTCGAAATCCGTGATCTGCGAGTGCAGTTCGACGGATTCACCGCCGTCGACGGTGTCGACCTGACCCTGCTACAGGGCGATCTGCGATTCCTCATCGGCCCCAACGGCGCCGGGAAGACCACGCTCGTCGACGCCATCACCGGTCTCGTCCCCGCGACCGGGTCGGTCACCAAGTCCGGGGTCGAACTTCTCGGCAAGAAGGTCCACAAGATCGCCCGGCTCGGCGTCGGCCGCACGTTCCAGACGGCGTCGGTATTCGAGGAGCTGACGGTGCTGCAGAATCTCGACATCGCCGCCGGCGCCGGCCGCAACCCGTGGCAGATGCTGCGCCGCCGCAAGGACGTGCTGCCGCAGATCGAGGAGGCACTGGAAACCACCGGCCTCGCGGCCCATCGCGACATCCCCGCCGGGATCCTCGCGCACGGCCAGAAGCAGTGGCTCGAGATCGGCATGCTCCTGGTGCAGAACTCCGACGTGCTGCTGCTCGACGAACCCGTCGCCGGCATGAGCCACGACGAACGCGAGGAGACCGGGCAGCTGCTGCGCCGCATCGGCGCCGAGCGCACCGTCGTCGTCGTCGAGCACGACATGGACTTCATGCGCGCGTTCGCGACCTCGGTGACGGTGCTCGCGCGCGGCAAGATCATCGCCGAAGGCACCGTCGAAGAGGTGCAGAACGATCCGCAGGTCCAGCAGGTCTACCTGGGTACCGCGAGCCTCGAGGAGGCGATCTGATGCTCGAACTCGTCGACGTCCGTACCGGTTACGGACGCACCGAGATCATCCACGGGGCCACGATCACGGTCCCGTCCGACGGGGTCGTCGCCGTCATGGGCCACAACGGTGCCGGCAAGACCACCCTGCTGCGCGCCGCCGTCGGGCTGCTGCCGGTCGCCTCCGGCAAGATCCTGCTCGACGGTGAGGACATCACCGGGTTGCGCCCGGCGGCGCGCGTGGCCCGGGGCCTCGCGTACGTTCCGCAGGGCCAGCAGTCCTTCGGGCAGCTCACCTGCGCCGAGAACCTGCAGGTGGTCGCGGACGGCCGCAAGAACGGCAAGGCGCTGATCGCGGAGATGCTCGATCTGTTCCCTGCGCTGGTTCCGCTGCTCGATCGCCGCGCGGGCCTGTTGTCCGGCGGCCAGCGCCAGCAGCTCGCCATCGCCCGCGCGCTGATCACCCGTCCACGGATGCTCATTCTCGACGAACCGACCGAGGGTATCCAGCCGTCCGTCGTTCAGGAGATCGAGAAGACGATCGTGGACCTGAGCCGGCGCGGCGACCTCGGGGTGCTGCTCGTCGAGCAGCACATCGGATTCGCCCTCGACAACGCCCGCCACTACTACGTCCTGGAATCGGGACGCATCACCGCGACCGGCGAAGGAGGCGCCGACGCCGCTCGTACCGTTCGCAGCGCGATGGCAATCTGATGTTCTCCGGCGGCACCCGGCGGGAGCGCGTCTACCGGGCGCTGCGCGCCGATCTGACAGCGGGCACCGTCTCCCCCGACGAGCGACTCAGCGAGGAACGGCTCGCCGAGCTGTACGGGGTCTCCCGCACACCGGTGCGGGAGGCCCTGGCCCGCCTCGTGTCCGAGGGTCTCGTCGAGCGACGCGAACACGGGCTCTTCCCGTACCGTCCGCGCTTCGAGGACCTCGGCGACCTCTACGAGCTGCGTGCCACGCTGGAACTGCGCGGCATCACGCGCGCGGTGTCCGGGGTGGTCGTCCACGACCGGGACGTGCTCGGGGCCGAACTCGAACGGTGGTACCGATTCCGTAGCGATCCGCCGGCTCCCGATGCAGGGTTCGTCACGCTCGACGAAGAGTTCCACCTGACGCTGCTCGCCGCGTCGGGGAACGACGCCCTGTGCGACGCGCTCGATTCGGTCAACGCGAAGGTACGCACGGTCCGGATGTTCGACGAACTCGTCCCGGAGCGGGTGGAGCGCGCCGTCGAGGAGCACATCGCCGTCGCGGAGGCGGTACTCGACGGAAGACTGGACGACGCGCACACCCGGCTGCGCGAGCACATCGTCGACGCGTGCGCGGCGATCGTGCAACGCACCGAGGCGGCGCGGACGATGGCCCGGCTCTCGCGGGCCGTGCGAGACTAGCGCGCATGACGCCCCGCATCACGCCCGGACGGTTCCGTCAACTCGGCCCGGTCAACTGGATTGCCTGGCGCGTCCTGTCACTGGCGGCAGGAACCTCGGACGCGCACCTGTTCAGCACACTGGGTCGCGCCGGCGGCCTGTTCCGCGGCTGGCTGCACTACTCCGGCAAGCTGATGCCCGGCGGCAAGCTCCCCCGCCACGAATCCGAACTCGTCATCCTGCGCGTCGCGCACCTGCGCGGCTGCGACTACGAGATGGACCACCACGTGCGGCTCGGTCGTCGCGCGGGTGTGACCGCCGAGATCCTGCAGCGTGTCATCGAGGGGCCGCAGGCCGAGGGGTGGAGCCCGCGTCACCGTGCGCTGCTCGCCGCAGTCGACGAACTGGTCGCGACCAAGGACCTCACCGACGAGACGTGGTCGGCGCTGGCCGAGCACCTCGACGTCCGCCGCTTGATCGAATTCTGCCTGCTGATCACGCAATACGACGGTCTGGCGACCACGATCCGCACCCTGCGCATCGAACGCGATTTCCCCGCGTCAAACTCGCCCACCGATTCGGAATCCGCTCGCACTGCAGAGTGAGCGGATTCGCAGTCACCGCGTCGATCGGCAGGCGTCGGCGAAAATCGAGTAGTCGGCTACTCGTGCCCGCGACGACGCCGCGCGGAACGCTGAGGTCATAGTTTCCCCGCAGCGAGCGGAGCGGACGATGACCCGCATATTCCTGAGCCATTCCAGCCGAGACAGCCGGCAGGCGGTCGCGCTCATGCGCTGGCTCGTCGAGAACGAACCGAGCCTGGCCGGGGAGATCTTCCTCGACATCGATCCGGACACCGGGCTGGCGCCGGGGGTGCGGTGGCGCGATGCGCTCACGAAGACCGCGGCACGCTGCGAGGCCGTCGTGTGCCTGCTCTCGACCGACTGGGAGTCGTCGCAGGAATGCACCAACGAATACCGCACTGCCGAAACTCTGAACAAACGGATCTTCTGCGCCCGCCTCGACGCGACGGCCGGCCGGTACACCCACGAATGGCAACATTGCGACCTGTTCGGTGACGGGCCGACCACCGAGATCACGGTCGACGGCGAACCGATCGTGTTCCGTACCGAGGGGCTGCGAAGGCTGCTGCGCGGCCTGCGCGACGCCGGGGTGGGTGCCGAACATTTCGCGTGGCCACCGCCCGGCGACCCGGACCGGGCTCCTTACCGCGGGTGGGAACCTCTCGAAGAGCAGGACGCCGCCGTCTTCTTCGGCCGCGACGAGCAGATCATCAGTGGGCTCGACAAGCTGCGGGGCATGCGGGCGTCGGGGTCCGCGTCGCTGTTCGTCGTGCTGGGGCCGTCCGGTGCGGGCAAGTCGTCGTTTCTGCGAGCGGGCCTGCTCCCCCGGTTGCGCCGCGACGACCGGCACTTCCTCCCCCTGGGCATCGTGCGCCCCGAGCGCGCCGCGTTGACCGGCGAGCACGGACTGGCCCGCGCGATTCATACGACACGCACCGAATTGGGGTTGCCCGCACCCCCGCTGGGTGAGATCAAAGCGACGTGTCGATCGGGCGATGCCGCACGGGTCACCCAGTGGCTGAGGGAGATTCGACAGAAGGCATCCGACCGGCTGCTCCATGACACCGGCAATACACCCCTGCCGACCCTGATCCTGCCGGTCGATCAGGCCGAAGAACTGTTCGCGGCGGACGCGGGACCCCAGGCGTCGCAGTTTCTGACACTGCTCGCCCGCATCACACGTCACTCCCCCGGCGACGACGAGCCCCTGCTACTCGTCGCAGCGACGATTCGCTCCGACCGTTTCGAGACGCTGCAAACCGTCCCGGAGCTGGCGGACGTGCGATCCGAGCTGTTCAACGAGCTCAAGCCGATGCCGCGCACCGAGTTCAAGGAAGTCGTGTGCGGTCCCGCGTCCCGCGCCACCGCCGCGGGACGTCCTCTCGAGGTCGAGCCCGCCCTGCTGAACCGGCTGCTGTCCGCGTGCGGGCAAGGCGCCGACACCCTCCCGCTGCTGGCCCTCACCATGGCCCGGCTGCACGAGGACTACGGCAGCTCCGGGCGACTCACCCTCGCCGAATACACGGCGATGGGTGGCATGCACGCGGTCGTCCAGACCGAGATCGACAACCTGCTTTCCTCCGATCCCGACGAACGCAGCACACAACTCGAGCACCTGCGCGCCGCGTTCGTCCCGTGGCTGGCGAACATCGACCAGTACACCGACCAGCCGATGCGCCGCCTCGCCCGCTGGTCCGACCTACCCGCGCTGAGCCGGCCGCTGCTCGACGCGATGGTCGCGCGTCGGCTCCTCGTCAAAGGTGAGCGCGACGGCGACGTCGTCGTCGAAGTCGCCCTGGAAAGCCTGCTGCGGCAATGGACCGACCTCGCCGGCTGGCTCCACGAGGAACGCGACAACCTCCGGGAGGCCGACGCGCTCGAACGAGCTGCCGCGGCGTGGCGGAAGAACAATCGGCAAGAGGCGTGGCTACTCGAGGGCGAACGTCTGACCGACGCCGAAACCTTGTCTGCGCGAAAGGGCTTCCGGGACCGCCTCAGTCCGGTCAGACCATACCTACTCGCATCGCGGCAACGGGAGGACCAGCGGGCTGCCGACGAGAAGCGCCGCCGCGAAGCGGAGTTGGAAGCGGCGCGCGAGAAGCAGGAGGCGACGGAAGCGCTGGTCGCCGCGGAGGCGCGAGCGCGACAACAGGCCCAGGACGACGCCGATGCACTGCGAAAGCAGTCGCGGGTACTCCGAATGCTGCTCGCGGCAACCGTAGTCGTCGCCCTCGTTGCCGCCGGAACATCCGTCTGGGCACTGCGCACCCAGGGTATCGCCGACGCCCGCAACGAGGTGATCGCATCGCGTTTGGTGGCTGAATCGAAGACCGTCCTGACCGGGGGTGGTGCGGGAAACGAGGTCCGCGCCATCAACCAGTTGCTCGCTGCGCCGCATGTCGCCGAAGCCGACACCGATGCAATGCTTTCGGCCGCCTCTGATACCCGCAATGTAGTCAAGATCATCGAGACTCCCGCACTGGTCAAGAGTGCTACCTATACTCGCGATGGAGATCGGATCGTAACGGGTGGTGACGACGGCACGATCCGCGTATGGGATTCGGGAACAGGGCTTTCCACGATCGAACCGATCGAAGGGCACGACGGGAGCGTTACCAGCGTTGTGGTCGACCCGAACAGAGACCGCGTCGCTTCAGGCGGCGACGACGGCGCAGTTCACATCTGGGAAATCGCCACCGGGCAACTCGTGGGCACACCCGTCGACAACGCCGCGAGTAGTGTGCAGAGCATTGCATTCACGCACGACGGGTCCCAAATCGTATCGACCCATGACGACGGCACTGTCCAGTGGTGGGACCCGGAGAACGGGCAACCCGACGGCGAACCAAACCAGATCGTCGGCGGTACCGTGACGGCAGTCGCATTCAGCCCGGACGGGCGCTGGATTGCCACGGGCAGTGGGGACTACGGAATCCGATTGTGGGACATGTCGACCCCGGAGTACGACTTGGTCGGAGAAGCGATGACGGGGCACGCCCGCCCCGTCGACGAACTCGTGTTCAGTCCGGACAGTCGAAGGATCGCATCGGTCAGCGACGACGGCACGATACGTCTCTGGGATGTTGCCTCGCGTCACGAGATCGGCGAGCCGATGAACTCTCCGATACCGGTCACCAGCGTTTCGTTCGACTCCAGCGGGGACCGTCTCGTCTCCGGAGGGAACGATGGAACGATCCGCGTCTGGGATTCTGTTCGGCAAGTTCCCATAGGCGGACCGCTCACCGGTCACGACGGACCCGTGACCAGCGTCGGCTTCGGCCAGGACGATCGGGAGTTGCTGTCCGCGGGATGGGATGGGACCGTGCGCAGATGGGACGCGACCACCGCGCTTCCGATGATCGCAGGTTCCAGTGCCACCTCCGGAATTTTGACACATCCGGACAGTTCCTTGGCAGTGTCGATTGCCTGGGACGATGCCATCCTGGTGTGGAATTTCGATGGGACGCGACCCATCCGAAGATCCCTCGATGCCGGTCAAAGCTCCAACATGGCCGCCTCGCGCACTGCGCACCGCCTCGCCGTCGCCGACGAAGACGGGTCGATCCAGATCTGGGATCTCGACACGGGACAGACCGTCGGGGCACGCATCACCGCACATCAGGGCGCCGTCACATATGTCTCGTACAGCCCGGACGGCCGCCGGCTCGCGTCCGCCGGTGAGGACGGCACCGTGCAATTCTGGGATGCCGCGACCGGTGCCCGGATCGGCGACCTCACACGATCCCGGCACGAGGGTCAGGTCAACGTTATCGGATTCAGTCCTGACGGCCATCACCTGGTGTCCGGCGGGGGTGACGGCACACTCGAACTCTGGTCCGCTGACACGGCCGCGCCGACGGGCGTTTCCATCGAAGTCGGATCCGGAGTGTGGCAAGCGGGTTTCACCGCCGATGGTCGCCGAATCTACTCGATTTCGTTCGACCAGGGGCTGCAGCTGTGGGACCCCGACAAGGGACAGTCCCTCGGAACCGTCGAATCCGGGGGCAAGGCCGCCGATGCCAACGTCGCGATCAGCCCTGACCGCACACGCATCGTCGCAGGCGGATCCGATGGGGTGTTGCGGCAGTGGGACGTCGAGACCGGACTCCTCGTGCACCCGGAAATTTCCGGCCACCGTGGTGGAGTGACAAGTCTCGACTACAGCATGGACGGTCGCTATCTGATCACGGCCGGCGTCGAAGGAGATATCCGCGTCTGGGATGCAATCGAAGGGGACCCCGTCGGAGTACCTCTGACCAGTCGGTCGGAGTGGATCACGACAGTCACCTTCACGTCCGATGGCCGGCACATCGTCTCGGGCGCGCTCGACGGCTCGCTTCGATGGTGGAATCTGCCGCCGTCGACGCTCGAAGAAGCCGAAAACTTGCTGTGCACGAAGATCACTCGAAACATGTCGCCGGACGAGTGGTACGAGTGGATCTCAGCGGCAGCAGCGCCCGAGCCGGTGTGCCGAAACCTTCCTCCCGGCACCGACACCGAATGACGAAGGAGTACCACCATGCCTCACGTAACGTTCGTCCACGGCATCGGCAACAAGCCCGCCCCGGACCAACTTCTGGACCAATGGCGCATCGCACTGTTCGACGACGACGGCCTCGACCTCGACGCCATGGGTGTCACCTCGTCGATGGTGTACTGGGCGGACATGCTCTACGCACAACCCGCTGCCGCGTTCACCGCCCACGAATCCACCCTCGGGCCGGACGATGCCGCCGAGTTCGAGGTCCAGGATCCGGGCTGGATCTGCGAACTGCCCGACGACGAGCGGGAGTTCGTCGAACGTCTGGGCCGCGAGGTCGGAGTCGCCACGGTCGAACCCGTTCCCGGCGAGTGCGAAACGCTTGTGCTGCCGGATACCGAGCTAGAGGCGATCCCGCTGCCACCCGCGATGAAGAAGCGACTGATGCAGGTGTTCCTGCGCGACGTGCATCATTTCCTCTACGACGCTTCGTTCACGCCGCGACCGGGCGAAACCTTCCGAATTCGCAGCGATATCCGCGAGCGAGCTTTGAAAGCCTTGCAGGAAGGCGATTCCCAGCCCGGACCCCACGTCGTCGTCGGACACAGCCTGGGCAGCGTCATCGCCTACGACGCCCTGACCGCGATCAACGACGCCCCGCGCGTGGATGCGCTGCTCACCGTCGGTAGCCCGTTGGGGATCTCGGAGGTCCAGGACGGGCTGACGCCACCGTGGACTCGCAACGACGGCTGGCCGGCGCGGTGCCTCGGCGACGGCCGATGGACCAACGTATACGACCCGCTCGACCCGGTCTGCGGATTACTCGACCGGCAGATCGCGGGCGACTTCCTGCATGCCGGACAGCGGAAGGTCGCCGATGTCGGGGTGTCGAACACCGGCAGTTGGCGGCACAGCATCGGCAAGTATCTCGGCCAGCCCCGACTCCGCGATTTCCTGCGTCAGGTCCTCGAATGACGACCGTCGACGTCGCCTGGATCGACCGGATCGCCCGCTCTGCAGGTACTTTCGACTGGCCGGAGGTGGGCCGAATCGTCCAGGAGTACTGCCGATTCCTGCGCGGACCGGCCGAACAGCCTCCGGCAGAGGTCATGCGGATGCTCGCCGGGTTGCGCCGGTACCGCAGATTCGACGACGTGATTGCCGTCGCGGACGCCGCACTGGGTCGCGGACTCGACCTTCCTGCGGTGCGGCGGCAGTACGCCCAGGCGCTCGTCGACCGGGGTATGCCGGCGGCCGCATTGCATCTGTATTCCGAGCTGGCCGACGATCCGCAGACGCCGGCGTCGGAGCGGATCGAGGCGCGCGGTGGGATCGGCCGGTGCCACAAACAGTTGTTCCTCACCACCGGCGACCTCCCGCGTCGGGCGCACCACCTGCGAATGTCACTCGACGCGTATCTGACAGCGCGTGACGAGGCACCGGCCCGGCCGTGGCACGCGATCAACGCGGCGGCTCTGCTCGCCCGCGCCCACCGGGACGGCCTCGCCGTCCCCGGAATCACCGATCCCGCCGTGTTGTCCCGCGCACTCGCCGCCCAGGTGCTCGGTGCGATCGAGACGGCGGCAGAGCCCGACGCGTGGGCCGCCGCGACCGCCTGCGAAGCGGAGGTCGCGCTCGGCGATCCTGCAGGTGCCGATTCCTGGCTCGACGCGTTTCTCGCCGATCCGGGAGTCGATGCGTTCAAGATCGCCGCACTGCTGCGGCAACTGGTCGAGGTGTGGGGACTGACCACCGCGGCCGCGCCCGGCGACACCATGCTGCCGCTGCTGCGCTCGGCGCTTCTGCATCGCGACGGCGGCGGCGTGCTGGTCCGCGATCGCGATGTCGGCACGGCCCGGCTCGCCCACCTCGAGAAGGTGTTCGGCCACGACCGCTACCAGTCGTTGACGTGGTACCGCCACGGGCTGTCGCGGTGCCGCGCGGTCGCGCAGGTGTGCACACCGTCGGAGGACGGGGTCGGGACCGGGTTCGTCGTCGACGGCCGGGATCTGCATCCGGACCTGCCGGAGCGGGTGCTCGTCACCAACGGACATGTCGTGCCCGAGGGGGTTGCCGCCGGCGACGCGGTGGTCGTGTTCCATGCGCTGGACGCCTGCACGGACCGCTTCCGGCCGGTGCGCTGCTGGTGGTACGCCCCGTCCGACGGCGCGGGGCTGGACACCTCCGTCCTGGAACTGGACGGCTGGCCCGGCGACCTCGAACCGTTGCCCGTCGCGGCACGCCTGCCCGCACTCGAACCCCGTCCGCCCCGTGCGTATCTGATCGGGCACCCGCGCGGTCTCCAACAGCCGCAGTTCTCGCTCCAGGACAACATCGTGCTCGACTACGATGACACCCGGGTGCACTATCGTTCGCCCACCGAGGGAGGCAGCTCCGGCAGTCCGGTGTTCGACGACCAGTGGCGGCTCATCGGGTTGCACCACGCAGGCGGCGTCGACATCCCGCGACTGAACCACAAGGGCGGTACGTACTCGGCGAACGAGGCGATCACGGTCGGTGCCCTCCGCGCGGCGCTCGCACACCGCGCACCCCAGGCCAGGGAGGTGGCGTGACGGTCGGCAGCGACGTGGTCGAGGTGGGTGGACGGGAGCTGGCCCTGATCCGTGTCCCGCCGGGTACACCGCCGCGACCGGGAGACCGACTCACCGCACTGCTGCGAGCAACCGGTGTGTCCCCCGGTGCCCCCGCAGTGGTCCTCGTCGGGGGTGCGGACGGTATGGCACCGTCGGACGCCGCTCTCTGCGAGCGCCTGTTCGTCCCGCTCGTCGCGATGATCGAATCCTTCGGCGCGACCTTGATCGACGGCGGCACGGACTCCGGGGTGATCGGACTGGTCGGACGGGAACGCCGCCGGAGCGGCGCCCAGGGAGTGCATCTCGGGATCGTCGCGGAAGGAACGGTGCGCTGGCCCGGACACGACGGGACACTGCCCGATTCGGCCGCGCTGGAACCGAATCACACCCACATCGTCGCCGTCGCGGGGGATCACTGGGGCGACGAAACGCCGTGGCTCGGGGCTGTCGCCGAAACCCTTGCAGCGGGATCGCCCGTCGTCACGGTGCTCGCGAACGGCGGCGGGATCGCGCGCGACGACGTCACACAGTCGCTGGCCGAGGGGCGCCCGGTTCTCGTGCTGGCGGGCACCGGCCGCGCCGCGGATCTGCTCGCCGCGACCGCGGTGTCCCCGCTCGTCACGGTCGTCGCGCCCGAACCCGACGCAGTGCGGACGGCGCTCGAGGCCGCACTGCTGGGCTGACAGCGAAATGCGCTCACCGCTTCGGAATCCGCCCACGCTGTCGCGTGAGCGACTTCGCACTCACCGCGTGGATTGCCGGGCGACTGCCCGCTCGAATCGCTGTGCGACGACGTCGAACCGCGTCAGATCGGCCCACGTCCAGCGGACGACCTCGAGACCGAGATCGCGCAGCGCGTCCTCGCGGAGTTTCTCGGCGAACACGTCGCGACGGTCGGCGTACTTGCCGGCCCCGTCGAACTCGCCGGCCACCCCGTGCCGCTCCCAGAAGAAGTCGAGACGGACGCGTCGTCCGTCGCGCAACACGATCGGATGCTGGAGCACGGGACGAGGCAGTCCGCTCTCTGCGATCCGCACCCGCGACAGCGATTCCCCGGGACTTTCACTGCGCGCGTCGAGGAACGGCACGACTGCCGCGGCCCGCGCGATCCCGCTGCGATGGCGGGCCGACGCCAACGCCGCGGGCAGCAGATCCAGCGTGTCCGGGTAGTTCCGCAGGGCCGAGTCCCCGACGACCACTGCCTGGTCCAGAGGAAGAGCCCGGGAGAGGTCCACGACGGTGCGTGCGGGAGAGGTGACAGCGAGACCGTCCACGTCGACGACGTCATCGTCGGTCCAGGTGGTCGCGTGCACGTGCAGGTGCCGGGTGCGGCGACCGTGCGATCCGGTGCGGGAGACGTGCACCTGCGCGAGATCGATGTTCCACACGTCCAGGTTCAGGAGCGTTGCCGCCGAGACATGGCTGATCACCGCGCCGGGCGGCATCGTCGACGCGACGTGCCGCGCCCGCACCCGGTGACGTGCGGGGTCGTCCAGCCGGTCATGATCGGCGCGCCACAGGTACACACCTCGCGTGAGGGCGACGAGGTCGCCGGCCCGCACCGCGGCACGAATGTGGTCGTCCGAGAAGCCCGTCGCGAGCAGGTGCGTTCGGGTCAGTGGTCGAGGGTCGGTCATGAGGCGACCCTGCCCGATCCCATCCGGCCGAACCACCCACTCCGAGCCGAAATCAGGACTTCTGTGGATGAACGACGCGCCTGTGCACAACCGTCGGATCGGTTGATGCGCCGCATGATTCGGAATCCGCCCACCCTGTAGCGTGGGCGGATTCCGAATCACCGCGCAGATCAGCCGCGCAGCACGTCCGCGACTGGGGTCGCGTCGCGTCCGATCAGGCGCTGCAGATCGCCGCTGTCGGTGTCGAGGGCTCCGGCGGCGATGCCCGCGTCGGAGTCGGCGAGAACCGCCGCGAACTGGGACGGTACCCCTGCGCCTTCGAGGACCTGCGTGTACTCCTCACGCGACAGGTCCTTGTACACGACCGGCTTCCCGACGACGCCGGACAGCGCTTCGGCGAGTTCCGTGTAGGTGAGCCGGTCGCCACCGAGTTCGTACACCTTGCCGGCAGCGTCGTCGGCGAGCAGCACGGCGGCCGCGGCCTCGGCGAAGTCCTTGCGGGCAGCTCCCGCGACGCGGCCGGTGCCCGCGGCACCGAACAGGGCGCCGGTCTCGCGGGCGGTGCCGACGGCCGATTCGTAGTTCTCCCAGTACCAGCCGTTGCGAAGCAGCGCGTGAGCGATGCCGGATTCGGCGATGAGGTTCTCGGTGGCCTTGTGCTCGGCGGCGAGCATCAGCGGGCTGTTCTGGGCGTCGAGGATGCTGGTGTAGGCGAGGAATCCGACGCCGGTGGCCTTCGCGGCCTCGACGACGTTGGTGTGCTGCGGGACGCGGCGGCCGATCTCGCTGCCGGAGACGAGCAGCAGCTTGTCGACGCCCGCGAACGCCACGCGCAGCGCGTCCGCGTCGTCGTAGTCGGCGACGCGCACCTGCACTCCCTTTTCGGCGAGCTCGGCGGCCTTCGCAGCATCCCGGACCACGGCGACGATGTCGGCCGCGGCGACACCCCGCTCGAGGAGCGCGGCGATGGTCAGGCACCCGAGATTGCCGGTCGCTCCGGTCACTGCAATGGTCATGTCGACTCCTGTTGTTGATGCTTCAACTTCTCCACCATCACAGCACTAACTATTAGTAAGTGCAAGACGGTCGCGATATCGTCGCACCATGGCCTCGGACCCAGCGCTCGCAGCGGACGTGTTCGCGCGCTGTTGCGAATCCCGCCGGACGATGCTGGACATCACCGGCAGATGGGGAACCCTCGTCCTGGTCGCTCTCGGCGACGGCACCCACCGGTTCGGGGAACTCCGGCGCCGGATCGACGGTGTCAGCGAACGCATGCTGTCGCAGACCCTGCAGCAGCTCGAACGCGACGGCTTCGTCGCACGCGACGTCCGGGCAACGGTTCCGCCGCACGTCGAATACCGCCTCACGGAGCTGGGTTCGAGATTCGCGCAGCACCTGCGCGGCCTGATCGAACTCGTGCAGGACGCGATGCCGGAAGTGATTGCAGCCCAGGAGCGCTACGACAGCGCCCACCGAGCGAAGCTCGTCAGCGCCGACTGAGCGAAGCTCACCGCAGGACGACGAGTGTCACCACCGAGTCCTCGAGCGCGACGAGGCGATGCATGATTCCCGCCTCGACATGAACGGCGGTTCCGGGCACCAGCTCGATCGACTCCCCGCCGACCTCGAAGGTCACGTGACCCTTCGCCCCCGAGACGAGAATCGGGAAGCCCGCACGGTGCTCTTCCATGGTCTGGCCGGCGGCGAAGCTCAACCGCACGACGGTCGCGCCGGGGCCGGCCGCCATACGTTCGATGCGGGGTGTGGGCCCGTCCTGGACGTTCAGGTCGGCGAGTCCTTCGATGCGCGTCACACCGGCGGTGCTGCTGTCCTGCGCGGTGTGCACCGACGGGTTCTGCGACATGTTCGACTCTCTCCTTCGTAGTGACCGAGCGCGACCCGACCGCAATTCCGGAACCGATGACCGTCGCCGTAACGTTGACATCGTCGCGCTGTACCGGCGACGACTATAAAGGAAATTACTCATTTGAATACGGCGGGCCTCACCGGAGTCCCACCGAGCGTTCGGCAGAGGGGCAGGAATTGGCACGACAGGTCAAGCAACGGGACCGCGTTCTCGCCCTGCTCGAAACGTCGGCCGAGCCACTCGACGCCCACCTGCTGGCCGACGACCTCGACCTGCACGTCACAACCGTCCGCTTCCACCTCAACTCGCTCATCGAGGAAGGCCTGGTCCGGACCCGGCAGCTCGAGTCGACGAAGGTCGGCCGGCCGCGTCTCGGATACACCGCCGTGCCGAAACCGTCCTATACGGACCTCGTCGCACTGCTCGCGGCCCGGCTCGGCGGCACCGCCGAGGAGCGGGAGCGCACGGCCTGCGAGGTGGGACGCGACTGGGCGGGCATGCTCGGTTTCGCCCCTGCCGACACCGCCGACGCGGGCGCCTTCGTCATCGACGCCCTCTCCCGCCTGGGATTCGAAACCCGATCCGCAACAAGCGCATTCGGAAACCACGAGCTCACTTTGTGCACGTGCCCCCTGGTCGAGATCGCCCGCACCAACCCGGAGGTCGTGCGCGGCATCCAGCGCGGGCTCATCCAGCAGCTCCTCGACGACAACGCGGCCACGTTCGGCGCCCGATACACCGCCGCGGTCTTCCCGGACCCGCAGGACGGCAATTGCTCGATCCGCCTGGCACTGCGGAAGTCGGACAGGGACGCCGAGGCGTCGTAACCCCAGCCGCACCCCAACGACAGGGGCGCCACAACGACAACGGCCCGTGGTGACGGTGAAGTCTCCACGGGCCGAGGCCGGTACATCCGGGCGGGGATCTACCCGCGCGGAGGTCTGTGTCAGAAGTTGATCATGTGTCCTGCGAGGCCGTGGATGGCCTCCTGCAGCGCCTCCGACAGCGTCGGGTGCGTGTGGACGTTGCGGGCCAGCTCGTTGACGGTCAGGTCCCACTTCTGGGCCAGCGTCAGCTCGGGCAGCAGCTCGGAGACGTCGGGGCCGATGAGGTGGCCACCGATCAGCTCGCCGTGCGTCTTGTCGGCGATGAGCTTGACGAACCCATTCGGGTCGCCGAGACCGTGGGCCTTGCCGTTGGCGGTGAACGGGAAGGTCGCGACCTTCACGTCGTAGCCCTCGGCCTTGGCCTGCTCCTCGGTGAGACCGAACGACGCGACCTGCGGCTGGCAGAACGTCGCGCGCGGCATCATGCGGTAGTCGCCCAGCTCGAGCGTCTCGGCGCCCCCGATGGTCTCGGCGGCGACGACGCCCTGCGCCTCGGCGACGTGCGCGAGCTGCAGCTTGGCGGTGACGTCACCGATGGCGTAGATGCCGGGGACGTTGGTGCGCATGCGCTCGTCGATCTCGATGGCGCCGCGGTTGAGGGCGACGCCGGTGTTCTCGAGGCCGTAGCCCTCGACACGCGGGGCGAAGCCGACGGACTGCAGCACCTTGTCGACGACGACCGTCTCGACGTTGCCGCTCTTGTTGTCCTTGATCGAGACGGTCACCTTGGTGCCGTCGTCGTCGATCGTCTGCACGGCGGCACCGGTCTTGATGGTGACACCGAGCTTCTTGTACGCCTTGGTGATCTCCTTGGAGACGTCGGCGTCCTCGTTGGGCAGGGCGCGGTCGAGGAACTCGACGATGGTGACGTCCACGCCGTAGTTCTTCAGGACGTAGCCGAACTCCATGCCGATGGCGCCGGCGCCGACGATGAGGATCGAGCCGGGCAGGTCGCGCGTGAGGATCTGCTCCTCGTAGGTGACGACGTTCTCGCTGAGCGAGGTGCCGGGCAGCAGCTTCGTGACGGAACCGGTCGCGATGATGACGTTGTCGAAGGTCACCCGGTCGGTGCCGCCCTTGGTGAGCGCCACGTCGATGGTCTTGGCGTCGACGAACGAGCCCTTACCGTCGTACTCGGTGATCTTGTTCTTCTTCATGAGGAAGTGCACGCCCTTGGTGCGACCGTCTGCCACCTTGCGGCTGCGGTCGAAGGCTGCACCGAAGTCGAAGGAGACATCCCCCGAGATACCGAACGTCTTGGCCTCTTTGTTGAAGAGATGCGCCAGTTCGGCATTGCGGAGAAGTGCCTTCGAGGGGATGCAGCCCACGTTCAGGCACACACCTCCCCAGTACTTCTGCTCGATGATGGCGGTGCTCAATCCCAGCTGTGCCGCGCGGATAGCAGCGACGTACCCACCGGGACCGGCTCCGAGGACAACGACGTCATAGTGTGAGGTCACGGGTATACAGGGTAGTCCCGCCGGTTTCCGCTGTCTGTCGATGGTCCGGTTACTCGTCGGTAACGGTCGGATCGGCGCCCGATCAGCGGGTGGTGACGTACCGGCGGACCGTGAGCGGTACCAGCACAGCGACGATTCCGAGGCACCAGCCGAAGGCTGCGAACAGGGGGTGCTGCAGGGGCCACGCCGCATCCGCGGCCATCGGCACAGCCGCGTCCACGGCCGTCGGCGCGGCACCGCCCAGCAGTTCGCGCAGGGCGGCCACGACGGCACTGACCGGATTCCACTCCGCGATCGTCCGGATCACCGCGGGCATGGTCTCGGTGGGCACGAAGATGTTGGAGAACATGATCGTTCCGAAGATCATCGGCGCGCACTGCTGCAGCACCTGCTCGTCCCGGATCGAGAAGCCGAGCCAGATACCCAGCCAGGAGAGCGCGAAGCGGAACAGCAGCAGCAGCATCACTGCGAGCGCAGTCTCGCGGACGCCTGCGTCGATCCGCCAGCCGACGAGATATCCGACACCGACCATCGGCACGAGCGCGACCGCACAGGTGGCCGTTTCGGCGAGGGCGAGCCCGGCGGGCACCGACACCGGCGCGGTGGGCAGGGTCCGGAACCGGTCGGAGAGTCCGCTGCGCAGGTCGGCGTTGGCGGTGGCCGCGGTGGTCGCCAGGCCCATCGCGGCCACGAGCACCAGCACCCCCGGCATCAGATACGCGCGGTAGGCGGCGGCGTCACCGCCGGACAGTGCGCCGCCGAAGACGAATCCGAACAGCAGCACCATGCCCAGCGGCGCGGCGAGCGTGACGAGCAGCAGCGCGGGCGAGTGCCGGTACGTCAGGACGATCCGATGGAACAACGTCCGGGTGCCGGTGAGTGCCGAGCTTCCATGGGTGGCGGTGGTCATGCGGGCTCCTCCGTACGGGCGTGTCCGGTCAAGGTCAGGAACGCTTCGTCCAGCCCGACGCGACGGCGGCCGATGTCGTCGACGGGCACGCCCGCTTCGTCGAGGGCGCGTAGCACCGGCAGCAGCGGCACCGAATCGGCATCGGTGGCGAAAGACAGCCGGACGGTGCCGGTTTCGGACGCGGCGTCGGTGGCGATGTGCCGTAGACCGAATGCGGCGGTCACGCCGATCGCCTCGGTGACGTCCGCGGCGGCGGGCAGGGCGAGGTCGACTCCGGTTCCGACCGCCTCCTTGATCTGCGCCGGGGTTCCGGTCACGATCGTCACGCCGGCGTCGAGGATCGTGATGCTGTCGGCGAGGCGGTCGGCTTCGTCGAGGTACTGCGTCGTGAGCAGCACGGCGGTGCCCTCCCCCACGAGTTCGCGCACCAGCCGGTAGATCTCGTTGCGGCTGTGCGGGTCGAGGCCGGTGGTCGGTTCGTCGAGGAACAGCACTTCGGGCCGCACGACCATCCCGGCGAGCAGGTCCAGCCGCCGGCGCATACCTCCCGAATAGCTGCTCACCGGGCGGGCGGCGGCGTCGGCGAGATCGAACCGGTCGAGCAGCTCGGTCGCGCGGACCCGGGCCGAGCGGCCGTCGAGTCCGTGCAGCCGCGCGAACATCGTCAGGTTCTCCCGACCGGTCAGCCGGGGGTCCACCGCGTGGAACTGCCCGACCAACCCGATGCGTCGTTTCACGTGGGCCGCGTCGCGCACGACGTCGAAGCCGCAGACGCGGCCACGACCGGCGGTCGGCCGCAGCAGCGTGGCGAGCATGCGGACGGTGGTCGTCTTCCCCGAGCCGTTCGGGCCGAGCAGCGCGTGGATGTGCCCGGCGGGAACGCTCAGGTGCACTGCGTCGACGACGGTGCGGTCTCCGAACGCCCGGGTCAGGCCCTCGGCTTCGAGCACGTTCATGCGCCCTCCCCCTCAAACTGTGAACAATGTTCGCAATTAGAGGATAGATAAATGAGAACAGCGTTCGCAACTCTTTCCTCGAGGCATGCTGGGGGTCATGCCGACCTCACTGTGGCTGCGCACCGACGAACGCAAGCGCGGGCCCCACCCGACGTACACCCTCGACGACATCGGCGAGGCCTGCGTCCGGCTGGTCGACAGGGAAGGCATGCGCGCACTCTCGATGCGGCGCGTCGCCGACGCGCTCGGCACCTCGGCGGCATCGCTGTACCGATACGTGGCCGGCAAGGACGATCTGCTCGCGCTGATGGCCGACCGGGTCGCCGCCGAGTTCGACTTCCCCCCGCTCACCGGTGACGTCCGCACCGATGTACTTGCCATCGCCCAGCAGTCCCGATCCCTGCATCGGCGTCATCCGTGGCTACGGGACACGCCGGCCACCGACCTCGGCCCGAACAGCATCCGCTACCTCGACCGGCTCGTCGGCGCACTGGCACCGGCCGGGCTCGGCGCGACCGCCACCATGATGGGCGTCGCCCTGATCAGCGGCTGGGTCACCAATTTCGCGGCGCAGGAATCGGCCGGGGAGACGGCCTCGGCGAGCGGCGGCGGTGCCGCACACATGTCCGAGATGCTCGCGCACGGCGACTATCCGCACCTGAGGGCCCTGTTCACCTCGGACTCCTCGGGCGCCGCCACGACCCTCGACAACGACGCCGCGTTCGTCGCGGGGCTCGACGCCATGCTGTTCGGAATCGCGCCCGCCGCGTCCCGAACCGAACCGCCTCGGCCGGAACGGAAATGACGGTCGGCGTACCGAAATATCGGTACACCGACCGTCACTCAGGGGCACTTCCGGAGACGCGGGCTACTTTTTCTTCGCGTTGTTGAACCGGCGCATCGCGAGCAGGTAGGCCGGAACCTTCCGGATCGGCACCGGACGCGGCCAGTCGCTGCCGCGGAAGAAGGGTTCGCTGCCGCCGTCGACAACGACGACCGACCCGCAGAGGAAGTCCGCGGCCGGCGACAGCATGAACTCGACCCACTCCCCGATCTGCTCCGGCTGACCGAATCCGCCGATCGGCACCGGGAAGTCCCGGACGCGGTCGGCTTCCGGGCTGTCGAGCTGGGCGGTCAACAGCGGTGTCTCGATCGCCCCGGGTGCGATCACGTTGAGGCGGATCCCCGCGCCGGCCCACTCCGGAGTCACGGCCGCGCGGCGCACCCAGTGGGTGACCGCGAGCTTCGAGGCCGCGTAGGTGAACGTCGGGCCGGCCGGCTTGATCCGGCACGCCCGCTTGACGGCCTTCTCCAGGTCCCCGGCGAGGAATGCCTTCACCGCCGACATCGGGGCGGCCGGAACCGTGGTCGTCGAGTTCGACCCGAAAACGACGACCTTGCTGTTGCCGGCTGCGGCGAGGGTCGAGCGCCAGCCCTCGAGCAGTTCGACGACACCGCGGAAGTTGACCTCGGCGATGACACGCTCCCGGCCCGGCCCGGGACCGAGCCCGGCGGCGAGGACGGCACCGTCGAGGTGCCCCTCCGCCAGTTCGAGTGTCTTCGCAATCGCGGTGGCGCGACCTTCCGACGTCGACAGGTCCGCGACGACGTCGCCTTCCTTCAGGTCGATCCCGATCACGGTGTGACCGGCGGCCCGCAGACGATCCGTGCTCGCCTTACCCATCCCGGAAGCCGCACCGGTCACCGCATAAACGCCCATTACCATCCCCTCGTCGCCTTCGGTTTCCAGGGACGGTACCGTCCGGCGGATCGTTGCCGACAGCCGGTACGCAAGGGATGACGTTCCTACTGCGCGACGCCGGTGCCCTCGTACCGGGACAGCAACGCACGCTTGAGGATCTTGCCGCTCGGCAGGCGCGGCACCTCACCGAACTCGACGGTGCGCGGCACCTTGAAATGCGCGAGCCTCTCCCGCGCGTAGCCGATCAGCTCGGCCGCGAGGTCGTCGTTCGCGACGGTCGCCTCCGCCGGAGTCACCACCGCGTGCACCCGCTGACCCATCTCGTCGTCGGGCAGCCCGATGACCGCCACGTCGAGGACCGCCGGATGCATGGTCAGCGCATCCTCGATCTCCTGCGGATAGATGTTCACCCCACCGGACAGGATCAGGTCGGTGCGCCGCGCCGACAGATAGAGGTAGCCGTCCTCGTCCACGTGCCCCAGATCGCCGAGCGTGCTCCAGCCCTTGTCGTTGTACGCGCCGGCGGTCTTCGCGGCGTCGCCGTGATATTCGAACCTCGGGGTACCGCTCATCCAGATCGTGCCGATCTCGCCCGGAGGCAGTTCGTGTCCGTCCTCGTCGCAGATGTGCACCTCACCGACGGTGGGCCGGCCCACGGATCCGCGGTGCGCGAGCCATTCCGGCGTGGAGATCATGAAGAACCCGTTTCCCTCGCTCCCCGCATAGAACTCGAGGATCTTGGGGCCGAGCCACTCGATCATGCGTTCCTTGACCTCGACCGGACACGGTGCGGCCGCGTGGATCACCACGCGCAGGCTCGACAGGTCGTACCGCGCCCTCGTCTCGTCGGAAAGCTTCAGCATGCGGACGAACATCGTCGGCACAACCTGGGTGTGGGTGACCCGGTACCGGTCGATCGCGGCGAGCGCGCCCTCGGCGTCGAAGTGTTCCATGACGATCGCGGTTCCACCGTTGCGGACGGTGCCCACGGACCATCCGAGCGGGGCCGCGTGATAGAGCGGTCCAGGACTCAGATACACGCTGTCCGAACCGAATCCGAATGCATTCCGCATCACCGCATCGATTCCCAGCCCGGTTCCGAAGGGCGCGCCGGTCAGCTCGGGCAGAATCCCCTTGGGCCGACCGGTGGTTCCGGACGAGTAGAACATGTAGTAGCCCTCGACCTCGTCGTCGATCGGCGTCACCGGCAGCGCGGCTGCCGCGTCGGCGAGCGACTCGGCTCCGGTCGCCGACCTCCGCCCCACCGTGAATCGTGTTTCCACAGCAGGGTTTCCGGAGTCGACGACCGACGCGAGCCGGTCGAGGTGTTCGGAGTGGACCAGCACGCGGGCACCGCAGTTCTCGACGACATAGGCGGCTTCGTCGTCGGCGAGGTGCCAGTTGACGGGCGTGTAGAGAAGTCCCGCTCGTTGCGCCGCCCAGACGACGGGGAACATCTCCAGGCAGTTCTCCATGAGGATCGCGATGTGATCGCCCGCCTGCAGCCCCCTCTGCCGGAAGAGGTGGGCGATACGGTTGGACGCGTCTTCGAGTGCGCGGTAACTCAGTGTCGCGCCGCTGCCGGCCATCACGATCGCGGGCTTGTTCTCCTCGGCCGCCGCCAGATCCGTCAGGTTCATCGCCGTCACGGCAATCCCTTCACGAGGGCCGCCGTCGTGACGGGCGGCCGGAACACGCACTCAGGACAGTTGGAAAGCGGGGATGTACCTAAGTGACGGCACCCGCGATCTTCAGTTCGATGAGCTGCTCGTCGTCGAGTCCCATCTCCCGCAGGATCTCGTCCGTGTGCTCGGCGAACTGCGGAGCCCGCGACATCTTCACCGGCGCGTTGTCGAACTTGACCGGACTCGCGACCAGCTTCTGCGGTTTGCCGTCCGCGTCGGTGATCTCGACGATCCGTCCGTTGGCGATCAGCGCCTCGTCGTGTCCGAGTTCCCAGCCGTCCTGGACCGGGGCCCATTGGCCGGAGATGTCGCGGAAGACCTCGAGCCACTCGTCGTAGGTCCGCTTCGCGATCGCCTCGGCGAACCAGTCGCCGATTTCCTGGGAGTGCTCGAAAATCGCTTCCATCGTGGCGAATCGGGGGTCGTCGACCAGATCCTCGCGACCGAGCGCGCCAACGAACTCGTTCCAGTAGCGAGTCGGTTGCAGCATCGAGAACTGCAGCCACCGGCCGTCGGAGGTGCGGTACGAACCGCTCAGCGGGTTGCCGGGCGCGGCCGTCGTGCGTCGCACCTTGGGTAGCGGGCCGCCGAGAAACAGCGACAGGTTGACGGAGAACTGAGTTGCCCATGCGCCGACGGCGAGCAGCGACACATCCACGACGGACGGCTCACCGGTGCGTTCGCGCCCGGCGATCGCGGCCGCGATACCTCCGGCGATCGTCATTCCCCCGATGTTGTCGCCGTAGGCACCGGCCGGCATGAACGCCATGTGATCGGTGTCCGGCGGCATGACGCCGTCGGCACTGCCGGCGCGGGCCCAGAACGCCGTCGCGTCGTAGGCACCCTTGTCCGCGTCCGGACCCTCGGAGCCGAAGCCGTTGCCGGTGACGTAGATGATGTCGGGATTGATGGCGCGGATGTCGTCGACGGTGAGGCGGAGCTTGGCGAGCGGACCGGGCAGGTAGTTCGTCAGGAACACGTCGCTGCTGCGGACGAGGTTCTCGAGAATCGGTCGCGCCTCGGGCTTGGCGAGGTCGAGTCCGATGCTGCGCTTGCTGCGGTTCGGGCCCTCCATGATCGGCGCGAACGACGAACCGGCCTGGCTCGCGGCGAGTCCGAGCACACGGACCAGACCGCGTTGCGCGTCGCCGGTCTCGGCATGCTCCACCTTGATGATGTCGGCGCCCCAGTCCGCGAGTACCGCTCCGGCGGCCGGAACGAAGGTGAACTGGGCGACCTCGAGGATTCGGATGCCCTCCAGGGGACGGTCCATGACGACTCCTGATCGTGGATGGGTGGAATGGTGGCCGGGTGGTGAGGCGATCTAGCCGGTGCGGAGCAGGACGGCGCCCGACGGCACGCCGCCGCCGGCGGTGACGACTGCGACCTCCGGGTCGGCGACCTGCAGTCCCGGCGCCTGCCCTCGCAGTTGCAGCACAGCTTCTCGGAAGAAGCCGTAGCCGTGGGTGCGGCCGGCGGACAGCTGCCCACCGTGCGGGTTGAGCGGGAGGCGTCCGTCGATCGCGATGCCACGCCCGCCGTCGACGAAGTCCCGGGCACCGCCGAACTCGCAGAATCCCAGTGCCTCGAGCCACGACAACGCGTTGAACGTGAATCCGTCGTACAACAGGGCGACGTCGACGTCCTCGGGACGCAGGTCGGTGCGACTCCACAGGTGCGCCGACGGACCGAGGGATTGCGGCAGGTGCGTGAGCGTGCCCTGATCCCACGACAGGTTCTCGAGGATCTGGGTGCCCACCGCCTCGACGAACACCGGTGCGTGGGGCAGGTCCGGGGCGGTCTCGGCGGCGGAGACGATCACCGCGACCGCACCGTCGACCGGGACGTCGCAGTCGTACAGCCCGAACGGCGTGGAAACCGTTCGGGCGCCGAGGTAATCGGTCATCGTGATCGGATCACGATAGACCGCTTCGGGATTCGAGCCCGCATTGGTTCGCGCGTTGACAGCGATTGCGCCGAGCGTCTCCTTCGCGTCGCCGTAGCGGTGGAAGTAGTGCGACGCCTGGCAGGCGATCCAGTTGGCCGCCGAGATGGCACCGAACGGATGGCGGAACTCGAACATGCCCGCCGCCCGCCCGATTCCGGCTTCCCACTGTCCGGACCGCACCAGTTCGGAATGGGTCGACTCCCACACGGTGCGGTAGCACAGGACGTGCCGGCACAGTCCCGACGCGACCGCCAGCATCGCGGCGACGATGGACCCGTTCTGCCCGGGCAGGTCGCCGCCGCCGTTGACCCAGGTCGGGCGGATCCGCAGGGACTGCTCGACGGGCATGATTCCGCCCTCCGAGATGCCGCCGACGGCGGCACCCGGATAGGTGGACAGTCCGTCGATGTCGTCGACGGACAGGCCCGCATCCGCGATGGCCTGCAGGCACGCGTCGACCGTCAGCGTCAGCGGATCGACCATGAGCCGACGGCCGATCCTCGACTGCCCGACCCCCGAGATCACGACACGGTCCTCGAACTTGCCGGAGGTGACCGGCGGGCGCAACCGGGCCCGGTAGTTCTCCGGTTCCGGCAGCGGGCCGGGCTCACCGTCCGCGTTCGGGTCCGGTTCGAACAGCGGTAGCCAGATCTCGTCGCTCACCTGCTCGAACACGACCCGCACCTTCGTCCCCACGGACACGTCCGCGGGTTCACACCCGACGATGTTGGTCGTCAGGCGGACGCTCGAATCCTCTTCGAGCGCAACGATCGCGATGACGTACGGAGGTGGGAGATCCGGGAGCCACTGCTGCACGTTGATCGTCACACCCACGACGACCGCGCGGCCCGAGACCGCTTGCAAGGAGATGTCGCGCCCCCTGCACTGCGGGCACAGCACCGTCGTCGGGTGCATTCTCTTGCCACAGGTGCCGCACTGCGCCACTCGCAGGACCCCGTCGGCTCCCGAGGTCCAGAACTCGGACGTCGCCGGGGTCGGCTGCGGCAGGGGCCGTCCTGTGGCGACGACGGTACTTCGGCTCACGCATTCTCCATCACCCGGTTGTCGGAACTGCACGGTCGTCAGAATTCCACGGAATTCGGTGCGCTGACGCGCTTTCGAACTTCGATCATCGCCGCGAGCCGCCGCTCCATGTCGGCGCGGGACATGTGGATGTCGTCCCCACCCTCTCCCCTGTCCAGCCGTGCGAGCCGGTCGCGTTCGGCGGCGATCTCTTCGTCCAGCAACTCGCCGGCCAGGTTCCGCGTGAGCAGGTCCTGGTCGACCCAGTCGTCCTCCGGCAGCTGGTCGATCGGTTCGGCCATGTCGATCCTCCGAGAGTGCGCGGGACGCGCCGGTGTGCCTTTGTGGCGGTGGGAGCCGCCGTTTCGGCACACCGGCGGAAATTCAGAGACGGGGGAAGTTAAGCAGCCGGCGGGCGTTCAGTTCGACCATCTTGTGCACGTCCTCGTCCGGAACGTCGAGCATGGCGTCGTGCACGCGCTTGCGGCTGTTCGGCCAGTTCGAATCGGAATGGGGGTAGTCGCATTCCCAGGTGATGTTGTCGATCCCGATGGCGTGCCGGTTGTCGATTCCGAACTGGTCGTCGATGAAGCAGCCGAAGATATGTTCGGCGAACAACTCCGACGGCCGTGCCGACTGGTCGATGTTCTGGTAGAACCGGTGCTTCTCCCAGGTCTGATCCATCCGCTCCAGCAGGTACGGCGCCCAGCCGATTCCGCCTTCGGACATCATCACCCTCAGGTTCGGGTGCTTGTGGAAGACCGGGGAGAACAGCAGATCCGCCGTCGCGTACATCGAGTTGCACCCGAACAGTGCGATCATCACGGCCATCGGGGCCTCGGGAGCGGTGATCGGCGCCTGACCGGACGTGCCGAAGTGCATGCACAGCGGCATTCCCGCCGCCTCCGCTGCCGACAGCACCGGATCCCAGTGATCGGTATGGAACGACGGCAATCCCAGCGGCACCGGATTCTCGGGGAAGGTGATCGCTTTCGCTCCCTTGGCCGCCGTCCGCTCGATCTCGCGCACGCATTCCTCCACCGACCACAGCGGGAGCATCACGATGGGGATCAGCCGGTCGGGGGCGGTCGGAGACCACTCGTCGAGCATGTAATCGTTCCATGCCTTGACGCACAGCAGGGCGAGTTCCTTGTCCTCGCCTTCGAGGAACACCGTGCCCGCGAACCGGGGGAACGAGGGGAACGCCAGTGCCGCCTGCACTCCGTCGATGTCCATGTCCAGCACACGTGCGCTCGGGTCGTAGCATCCCGGAAGCATGTCCTCGTAGCGTGTGGGTTCCACGCCGTACTGTTCGGGCTTCTTACCCGCGACCGCGTTCAGGCCGATGTACGGGTAGATCCGGCCCTCGTACTCCCATACCTCCGCCAGCCGGGTTCCGGCGGGTGCGCCGGGGACCGGGAAAAGACCGCTCGGCATGGCCTTTTCGATGATCTTCGGGCCGGCCTCGAGGAACTTCGACGGCAAGCGGTCCGACCACAATCGCGGGTGTTCGATCAGGTGATCGTCGGTGGAAATCAAATGCATGTGATCTTGCAGTGGCATGATGCGTCTCCCGGGTTCGAAAGGTGAGCTGGTGGAAACGGCACGGCAAGTCGGACTAGCTGTCCCACAGGAGTGGGAGCGAGGTCAGACCGAGCTGACCACCGGTTTCGAAGAGCTCCGCGTCCGGAGCGAGCCGGTAGTCCGGAATCCTCTTGTGCCATTCCTCGAGTGCGATACGCAGCTCGCGCCGCGCCAGATGCGAACCGAGGCAACGGTGCGGGCCCGCACCGAAGGCGATGTGATTGTTCGGCGACCGCGTGATGTCGACCTCGGTGCCGTTCTCGAAGACGGCCTCGTCGCGATTCGCCGCGGCGAGTGCGAAATTCACCATGTCGCCGGCCTTCAACGGGCAGCCCAGCAGCTCGGTGTCCTTCATGACCTTCCGCGCCGGCACCACGATGGCGTACGCCCGCAGGATCTCTTCGACCGCATCCGGGATCAGTTCGGGATCCTCGACGATGCGGGCACGATCCTCCGGATGCGTCGCGAGGTGGTAGAACGCCCAGCCGAGCGTCACCGACACGGTGTCGAGACCGGCCATGAACATCAGCAGGCAGAACGAGAGCAGGTCCTCGTCGCTGACGGGCTTGCCGTCGATCTCGAATTCGAGTGCCTTGCTGACGATGTCGTCCTTCGGCTCGGCACGTCGCTCGGTGATGGTCGTGTAGAACCGTCCCATCACGGCCTGCATCGCCGCGACCTGAGCGGCCTCGCGCGCTGCGAGATCGTCGTCCGAGGCGTGGAGAATCGCGTGTTCCCACTCCATGAACTGCGGCAGTTCCTCGACGGGGAGCCCCATCAGTTCCAGGAAGATCGAAGTCGGGAACTGCTGGGCGAACTCGGCCATGAACTCGGTCGCGCCGCCGCCCTTCGCCTGGATCCCTTCGACGAGCTCGATCGCCCGCTCCCGCACCTTCGCGTCCAGCTTCTCGGTGGTCTTCGGGGAGAACAGCGGACCGAGTTGCTTCCGCCACTGCAGATGCTCGTCACCGTCGAGCATCTCCGGAATCCACTTGAACTGCGGATTGGGCTCGAGCGGGGTCACGACGCTGTTGGAGAACGTCTCCGCGTCCTGCATCACCTTGAGGATGCCCTCGTAGTTGGAGACCGTGTAGTACCCCGGTCCGAATTCGTTCCGGAAGATCGGCGACTTCTCCCGGAACTCGTCGTAGCGGGCGAACCACTCGCCCACCGGCTTGTACTCGGCGTAGTTGAAGTTGTGTACGGGGCACCTGCCCGCGGGTGGCGTCGTGGGTGTGGGTTCCGTCTGGGTCATGATCGTCCTTAGGTGGAAGTCGACGAGAGCGCGGGCCGTCAGCCGCGGGCTGCGCTCCAGGTGATGGCCTTGGTCTGCAGGTACTCCTCGAGGCCGGCCTCGCCCCATTCACGACCCAGGCCGGACTGCTTGTATCCCCCGAACGGAATGTGCGGGGTGACTCCCCCACCACCGCCGTTGAGCGAGACGAATCCGGTACGAATCCGCCGGGCGATGGCGAGTGCCCGTACGGGGTCGGAGGCGTACACGCTGCCGCCGAGGCCGTACTCGCTGTCGTTGGCGAGGCGCACCGCGTGGTCGTCGTCGTCGAACGGGATGATGACGCCGACCGGGCCGAAGAACTCCTTGCGGGCGATGTCCATGGAGTTGTCGACGTCGACGAACAGCGTCGGTTCGACGAAGAAGCCCTTCTCGAGCGCCGGGCGACCACCACCGAACGCGATCTCGGCGCCCTGTTCCACACCCCTGGCGATGAGCGCTTCGACCTTGCTGCGCTGGGCTTCGCTGATCAGCGGCCCCATCACGGTGTCCGGTTCGGCGGGATCACCCACCTTGACCATCGACAGTCCTGCGCTGACGGCCGCGACGAGCTCGTCGTACCGGGAGCGATGCACGAGGGTGCGCGTGAACAGCGCGCAACCCTGTCCCGCATGGGTGATCATGTTGCCGATCACGGATGTGGTGACGGCGGCGAGATCGGCGTCCTCGCAGATGATGTTCGGGGACTTGCCACCGAGTTCGAGGACCACCTTCTTGAGGCTCGGCGCGGCCTGCTCGTAGACCTGGCGACCGACGGTGTCGGAGCCTGTGAAGCTGACGAGATCGACCTTCGGATTCGTGGTCAGTTCCCGGCCGGCGTCGATGTCGCCCGTCACGATGTTGAGCACGCCCGCGGGAAGGCCTGCCTCGTCGGCGATCTCACCGAGGACGAAGGCCTCGAGCGGGGTGGTCGGGGCGGGCTTGAGAACCACGGTGCAGCCGGCGGCGAGGGCCGGGGCGAGCTTCATGATGTTGAGGAACAGCGGGAAGTTGTACGCCGAGATGAGCACCGCGACCCCCGCCGGTTCGCGGACCACGATGCCCTGACCGATCCCGTCACCGATGGTCGGCAGAACCCCGCGCTCGAACGAGAAAGTCGGCAGGATGCGGTCGGCCATGTCGCGGAAGTGCTGCAGCGGAATGCCCACCTGCAGGTACTCGGCGAGCATCCGGGTCGAGCCGGACTCTGCGATGTTCAGCTCCACGAGCTCGGCGCGACGCTTGTCCAGCGCGTCGGCCATTCTCAGCATCACCTGAGCCCGCTCGCGGGGCGACATCGTCGGCCACGGGCCCTCGTCGAATGCGCGCCGCGCGGCGTCGATGGCGCGGCTCACCTCTCCGACGGTGGCCTGCGGAACCCGGCCGATCACTTCCTCGGTCGCCGGATTCAGGACGTCGAGGACGACATCCGACTCACTGTCGACCCACCGGCCGTCGATGTAGAGCTTCGAGATGTTCTGTGCCACGGGAGTTCTCCGGATTCTCGGTGGATCTCGTTCAAAAGGAGGGCTGCTGCGGGCGGTTGCGGACGTAGCCGCCGGCGTCCACGCGCATCTGCATGCCGGTGACGTAGCGCGACGCATCGGAGAGGAGGTACAGCACCATCTCGGCGACATCCTCGGGTTCGACGTACGGCACACCCATGTTGGTCATCACGGGGAAGACGGGCTCGGCGTCCTCGCGCGTCGGCGACTCGAGATCCGGACGGAACTGCCGGTACATGATCTCGCTGTGGAGCATGGGGGTGTTGACGTTGGTCGGATGGACCGCGTTCACGCGAATTCCCTTGGGGCCGAGGACCACTGCCAGGTCGTTCACGAAGGCGGCGATCGAGCGCTTGGCGAGCGCGTATCCGAGGCCACCGGCCCCGTTCGTCGGGTTGTCGGTCGACCCGGGAAGCAGGGCGGCGAGGCTGCCGGTCGCGACGATCGAACCACCGTCGGCCAGGTGCGGGAGGGCGGCCTCGACGGCGTTGACGACGCCGACGAAGTCGATCGTGAACGCGTCGAGGAAGGCCTGCGGATCGTCGGTTCCGAGGGGGCAGATGCCGGCCTGCGCGACGACACCGTCGATCCGGCCGAACTCGGCGACTCCCGCCTCGACCGCGGCGGTCAGCGCCTGGCGGTCACGCACATCGGCGATCGTGGAGAGCATGCGGCCTCCGGCTTCTTCGACCAGTCGCACCGTCTCGGCGAGATCGTCCGGCGTCGCCATCGAGTAGGCGTTGGTCTTGATGTCCTCGCAGAAGTCGACGCCGACGATCTTCGCGCCCTCCTGCGCGAGCCGGACGGCGTGCGCTCGGCCCTGCCCGCGGGCAGCGCCGGTGATGAAGACGACCTTGTCCTGTACACGTCCCATAGTTGTTGTCCTTGTTCGGATTACGGTGGGTTCGAAAGACACTGGCGGTTGGAGACGGGGCACTGCAGTCCGATGGGCCGGGAACCGGGGCGATGAGCCGGTGTCGCCGCCCGGCGGGAGATGGATCAGTGGAGGTGGATGGCGCGTTCGGGGCATGCCGCGATCCCCGCGGCGATCCGCTCGTCGATCGGTTCCTCGACCTCGCGGTCGAGCGGAAGGGCGTAGCCGAGATCGTCGATATCGAACACTTCGGGAGCCACGGCGTAACAGCGGGCATGTCCGGAACATTTCTTCGTGTCGACCGTGAGCTTCATTGGATCCTGCCGTTTCGACGTGGGCGGTGCGCGCAGCGAGCAAGACACACGACCGCGAGAAATCCGACTCATCGTGAGACTCAAACCACGCAAGATCGCACAGCTTGAGACTTTCATGGTCGATCGTAGCGAGAATCGTCCATATTGTCGAGACTTAGGTCACATAGATAGATAGGTAGTGACCCCACACACTCTTCGCGTCGAGCAGACGTTCCGCCGCTTCCGCCGTTAGAGTGACCGCATGCCGTCGCAGACATCCAACTCGCTCCCCGACTGCGATGAGAGCGTGCGGACACGGCTCGTACGGGCAGCCGACGAGGAGATGCGCATCCAGGGCACCACGGCGATAACCATGGCGGCGGTAGCCGAGCGGGCAGGGGTCTCGCGGGCGACGGCGTTCCGTCAGCTCGGCAACACGTCCCGCATGATCATCCTGGTCGGTATCCACCGCGCCCGGAACCACATCGCCCGTACCCGCGAGATCATCGCGGCGCAACCCGACATCCTCGGGAAGATCGAAGACGTCCTGGTCTACACGACACGCGAACTGCCCGAGGACCCGGTCATCAGGGCATTGGTTGCGCAGCACTCCGCTGCCGTGCTGGACGAGGACATCCGGTCGCTGACCGACGAGATCTCCGGTCCGGTCCTGCTCGCCGGTCAAGCCGCCGGCATCATCCGCACCGATATCCCCGTCCGCGAGATGATCGACTTCCTCCTCGAGCAGACCTATCTCGCGGCGGAATATCCGGACCGCTCCGAAAAGGCCGCGCGCCATCGGTTCCGGACGTTCGTCGCGCCGGCCCTGCGCCCCCAGCCCGCGTCCGACACCACAGCCGGGCCACCGCTGCACCCGAATGCGGAACTCGATCGGGCCCTCTCCGCTGCCGCCGACGCGATCGCCACCGCCCGGGACGCGGCGGTACGCATCCGTTTCCGCCTCGAGGGAATCGACGAGCGGTTCGGCGACCGCTGATCGCCCGCCGGCGTGCCGACTCATGACCGGTTCGAACGCGCCCGGCGGAACAACTCGATCGACCACACGTCCTGGTCCTCCCCGTAGACGGTCCGGCCGTCGATCTCGAATTCGAGCAGCGTATTGATGCACACGTTGGTCGCACCGGGCAGGATCATCCGGCTCCGAGCGGTCCCGGTGGCAACGACCTCGCCCCCGTGCTCGTCGGTCACCGCGATCTCGAGCCTGTCCACCCAGGCACGAGCCGGATCCCGGACCACCGTCCGCTCGCCGCCCACCAGGCGCGAGACCTCGTTGCCGCGACGCACATACCCGGTGTGCACGCTGTCGGTCGTGTCGGTGGGTACCGAATAGGTGAGCAGGCTGCACTCGGGGTCGGCCAGCCAGGTGTATCCCACGCGACCGTATCCCCGCTCGGTGCGCGGACCCCACGATCGGTCCCGCATCGCGCAGCAGTCGACCTCGATTCGTTCGCCGTCGAGAATCAGGTGCCCGGTGACCCGGCCGGTCTGGTCGTAGTGCGACGCCGCCGGATAGGGCGGGGCTCCCCGGAGAAGCGGAACGGGCCGCTCGAATCCTCGGAACGACAGTTCGACGGAGATCCGGTTCCGATCGTCGTAGCGGACGTCGTAGACCTCCCCCGGCTCGATCACTGCGATCGTCGCGCCGGTCGGGCTGATCAGCTTCGGTCCGTCGAAGGTCGGCATCTTCAGTGCCGAAAAACCCTCGTAGAAGGGCAGATCCCACGGCTCCACCGCGGTGTCGTCCCAGATCCAGAGCCCGCCGTGCGTGATTCCCGCGTTCTGCCGCACCCCCACGTAGATCCACGCGCCGATATTGCGCTCCGGGACGAAGAAGGAGAACCAGAACGTCTCGTTCTCGTAGAAGTTGTCGGAGACCGGATGCAGGTAGTCGTCGGCTTCGACGAAACCGATTTCCTGTGCGGTCATCATGGCGCCTTTCGCTAACGTCGTCGACACCCTGTCAGTTGATATGACTGTGCTACTGCAGATCTCGGTGAGGATACGCGACGGACACGTTCCTGGAGTTCTGTTCGACGCCCCTAGGTTTTCGGGACGCCCGGAACACCTCCGTGCACCTCTATCCGCTGGCCGGTAATCTGCCGGGCCCGCTCCGAAACGAGGAACTCAATAGTCTCCGCCACGTCTTCCGGTCGGGTGACGCGCCCGAAGGGCATGCGCGCATCGAGCTCCGCAGCATCCGCGGCACCGGTGACGGCACGGGCCAGACGATCCCCCATCTCGGTGACGATCAACCCGGGAGCCACGATGTTCACTCGGATCCCATGGCGGGCCTCCTCGGCAGCGACAGTCCTTCCCAGTGCCTCGAGCGCCACTTTTCCGAGAGTGTAGGGCCCGTTGCCGGGGGCGGGAGTCGCCGCGGCGGTACTGGAGACGAGAACCACCGCTGCCCGGTCGGACTTGCGCAGCGACGGTATCGCCGCCGAGAGCAGATGAAACGCCCCGAAGGCGTGCACCCCGACTACGCGGGTCACCTCCGCCGGGTCCGTATCCGCCACGGTCTTTCCGCGACTGGCAATTCCGGCGTTGTGGACCAGCACATCGAGGTGCCCGAAGTCGGCGACGACCTCGGCCACGCATTCCGCAACAGCCGATGCGTCCGCCACATCACACCGGTACATCCGGCATCGCACACCGGCCGACTCCACGTCGGCCCGGGTGGTGTCGGCCGCGGCATCGTCGCGCGCATACAGCCCCGCGATATCGAATCCCTCGCGGGCCAGCCGTAGCGCGATGGCGCGACCGGTCCCGCGACCCGCGCCGCTGATCAAGGCGACGGGGGTCTGTTCTGTCGTGTTCTCGTCGGTCATCGCGATCGCCGGTTCCCGTAGACGGGTGACCGCTTTTCCACGAAAGCTGTCATCGCCTCGGACTGGTCGGCGGTCACGGACGTGAGTGCCTGCTGCCGGTTCTCGAATTCCACGGCGGTGTCGAACGAGGGAATCTCGAGCGACAGCCACATGCCGCGCTTGGTCAGCGTCAGCGACAGCGGCGGCGCCGCAAGCAAGTCGTCGATGCAGGCGTCGACACGTTCATCGAGTCGGTCGTCCGGAACGACATCCGCGAGCAGGCCGATCCGCAAGGCCTCGCCGGAGCCGAACTTGCGTGCGGTGAGCATGAGCTCGTGCGCGCGGCCTGCACCGACGATCCGCGGCAACATCCACGAGGTGCCGATATCGCAGCCGGAGAAGCCGACCTTGATGAACGACACCGCGAACACCGCACTTTCGGCGGCGATACGCACGTCGCTTGCACACACCAGGGCGAGCCCACCGCCGGCGGCCGGTCCGTTGACGGCCGCGACGAACACCTGCGGCAGCCTCCGCATCTTCTGCACGAGCGAAGCGATGTCCTCCTGGCGGGCCATCGTCCGGTGTACAGGACCGGTCTGCTCGGTACCCGGCACGTCACCGTAACCGTCGAGGTCTAGTCCGGCACAGAACCCACGGCCCGTCCCGGCGAGGACGACCACACGGGTCGTGCGGTCCGACGCGAGCGCGTCGAATTCACGGTGCAGTGCCGCGACGAGTTCGAGGTCCAGTGCATTGAGCTTGTCCGGACGATCCATCCGCAGCACCTTGACTTCATCGCGCGGATGCTCGATGGACAACACGTCGGTCATGATTTCCTCGGTTCCGTGACAGATCGATCGTCTTCTCGAGATTCGAGATTTGCCAGCCGCACATTGCCCCGGGCCACGAGCCGGCCGTCGGATCCGACGATCCGGACCTGCCACAACTGCTGGGTCCGGCCGCGGTGGATGGGCGTCGCTTCTGCGGTCAGTACACTTCCCACGCCCACCGCGCGTATGAAGTCCGTCGAGTTGTTCGCCCCTACAACGCTGCGGCCGGGGCCCGAGAAATATTCGCCGGCAGCGATACTCGCCAGCGTCTCGACGATCGCACAGTGCACGCCACCGTGAACGATCCCGGCGGGCTGTAGATGTTCCTCCGCGATCACGATCGTCGCGACTGCACGGTCGGCGGTAACTTCGGTCAATGTCATGCCCAGACGCGAGTTGAAACCGCTGAGGGTGCGTGGGTCCAGGACGTTCGTCATGCTTGTTTCGCTTTCTTGCGCGCCACCGACTCGGCGAGCGCGGTTCGCCAATCGATCGCTTCGCGGGCAGTATCGAATTCGTGGACCAGCCTGTCGACCACACCCGCCACCGGTGGAATGTCGTGGATCAGTCCGGTCGAATGTCCGCCGCTGAACACCGTCTTCCACGGCTTCACCCCGGCGGGTAGGTTCGGCCGATGCCGAGCCAGCGGTTTCGGGAGATCGGCAGGGTCGAGCCCGTTCGCGGCGATCGACGGCGCGAGAAAGCTTGCCGGCAGGCCCGCGATGGAATCGGTGAACACCACGTCCTCACTGCGCGAATCGACGAGCATCTTCTTGTGGTCGTCGACCGTTCCCGACTCGAGGGTGGCGATGAACCGTGTGCCCATCACCACGACGTCGGCGCCGAGCGTCAGAGCCGCCGCGATGCCGTTGCCGTCCGCGATGCCGCCGGCCAGCATGATGGGTCCGTCGAACATACGTCGCACCTGCGGCAGGAAGGCGAACGGTGACAACGTGCCCGCGTGTCCACCGGCACCTGCGCAGACGAGCATGAGCCCGTCGACCCCGGCTTCGATCGCCTTTTCGGCGTGCCGGATGGTCGTCACGTCGTGGAAGACCGTTCCGCCCCAGCCGTGCGCGGCGTCGACGACCTCCTTCGGATCGCCCATGTTGGTGAGGATCAGCGGCGCCTCGTGTTTTGCGACGGTCGCGAGCGCACGGTCGCGTTTGTCCTTGTCGAGCGCGGACGACGCGAGCATGTTCACGCAGAACGGTGCAAACGGCTTCCCACAATCGACGCTCTCGCGTTCGGCGGCACGGATGGCGCCGAGCCAGCCGTCGAGCGTCTCGGGAGCCCGCGGGTTCGCGGACGGGAACGCTCCGATGACACCGGCGCGGCACGCTGCGATCACCAGATCGAGATTCGAGACGATGAACATGGGTGCTGCCATCACCGGCAGCCGCAGGTCTTCCCAGCGCACGTTCATCGGCTGCCGGCCTTCGGGAAGTGCGCGGCGCGAAGCTCGGCCTTGCGGATCTTGCCGAGCGCCGTCCGCGGCAGCGCCTCGACGATGGCGAGTCGCTCGGGGGTCTTCTGCTTCGCCAGACCGGATTTCGCGAAGTGCTCCCGAATGCTGTCGAGATCGATGTCGGCACCCTGCACCGGGACGACCACCGCAGCAACGACTTCCCCGTATCGGGGGTCGGGTGCCGCGACGATCGCGCCCTCGGCCACGGCCGGGTGCGTCGTGAGAACATCCTCGAGCTGACCCGACGAGATGGTCTCTCCCGCGCGGATCACCACGTCCTTGATGCGATCGGTGATCGTGAGACGACCGTCCGCGTCGAGATGACCCAGGTCGCCGGTGCGCATCCACCCGTCGGCGGTGAACGCCGCAGCGTTGAGGCTCTCGTCCCGGTAGCCGACGAACTGGTCGGGTCCGCGAGTCACGACCTCGCCGTCGACACCGACGGGTACGTCGGCACCGGTCTCGTCGACGATGCGGACCCGCACGCCCGGTAGCGGCGCACCGTCGGTGCCGAGACGCGCAGCCTCGGGATCGCCGGCAGTGCTGGACGTGACGGTGGGTTGTTCGGTCGATCCGTAGCACCGAAACGTGCTGATACCCATGTCTGCCGCGCGGCGGACCAGGTCCTCGGGCACCGTGGCTGCTCCGATGAGGAATTCTCGCATCGTCGCGAGCTTTCCCGCGACGTCCCCGAGGTCGAGCATGCCTGTGAGGTGGAAGGGGGTGCCCGAGGTGGCGGTGACACGATGCTGCGCGATCAGATCGACGGCCAGCGCCGGATCCCACGTGTCCATGTAGACCGTGTCCTGACCGTGCAGCAGCGGCCGCAGCACGCTGCCGACGCCCGCGATGTGTCCGGGCGGGAACGACACGAGCTGCACGGCGTCGTCCCCCGAACCCAGGTACTGCGGCGCCGATCGCTGCTCGGCGAGCAGCGAATTATGGCTGTGCTGAACACCTTTGGGAGCCGACGTGGTGCCCGAGGTGTAGATGAGCAGTGCGACGTCGTCGGCGTGAACTGCGGGCCGCGTGTATTCCGCGGTGGTGGCGGCGAGGTCGTCCCACGAACATGCGCCGTGGGCTACGGTGTCGCCGACCACCACGACGTGTTCGAGTGTGGTGATGTCGGCGTATGCAGCGACGCGGTCGGCATAGTCGATCGACCTCCAGCGGTCGGGCTGGATGAGCATTTTGGCACCCGACTGCTCGAGGATGAACCGCACCTCGTTCGGCCCGTAGATGTGCACGATCGGAACCAGGACCGCACCGGCCAGCAGCACCGCCGCGTATGCGATGGATGCTTCGATCCGGTTGGGCAACTGGACCGCGACCGAATCTCCGGGGCCGATACCCCGTTCCTGCAGGGCCGCGGCCACGCACCGGGCACGGGCGTAGATGTCACCGACGGTTGTGACGAGCTGTTCGCCCTCGCCTCCGGCGTAGACGAGAGTGGTGGACGCCCCTGTCGCGCAGCTTTCGGCGAGCACATCGGGCCACGTACGGTCGCTGTAGAAGCCTTCGCGATACCACAGTTCCCGTAGGGCATCGGGGTCGTAGGTGGTGATCTCTGGTGCTGTCATTTCGTGACGCCTCGGTTCGGTTGGTGGACGGATGGACGCCGCAGTGGATGGGAACTACCGACCCCGCCAGACGGGTGGTCGCTTCTCGGCAAACGCGCGGGGACCTTCTTCAGCGTCCTTCGTGGCCCGGTTCGCAGTCACTTCGATCAGGTTCCGATCCCATGCCTCATGTTCGGTGACGAACTCGCGGTCGACGATTCCCGCCACCATCCGCTTGGTGGCCTGCACTGCAAGCGGAGCCTGCCGGCCGACGATCTCGGCCATCGCAAGTGCTTCGTCCAGGGCACTGCCGGGAGGCACGACACGGTTGACGAGCCCCCACGAATGCGCTTCGGCAGCGGTGAAGCGGCGACCCAGCAACAGGAGTTCCATGGCGACGGGCCTGGGCACCCAGGCAGGTAGACGTACTCCTGCCCCGGACGATGCAAGAAGGCCGTTGCCGACCTCGGGAAGGGAGAACACTGCGTTCTCGTCGGCGACGACGAGATCGCACGCGAGCACCATCTGCGCTCCCCCGCCCACGGCGAAACCGTTGACCGCGGCAATGATCGGCTTGTCGATGGCGTGGCGGCACACTCCGCCGAAACCCCACGCCGCCTTGACGGGATCGTCGGGTTCAAGAGACTGCCCTTCGGACATCGCCACGAGATCACCGCCGCCGCAGAACGCTCTGTCGCCGGCGCCGGTGAGGATCACGACCCGCACCGCCGGATCGTGGTGGGCGCGTTCGAGAGCGTCCCCGACCTGTTCGGCCATGTCCGCATTCATCGCGTTACGGGCACGGGGCCGGTTGAGGGTGATGACGAGGACTTCCCCGCGGAGTTCGGTCAGCACCGCCGGGGCGGCGAGGTCGGTTCGTGTCGAGGTCACAGCGTCTCGTCCTCCGTCCTGTACATAGCCGACGCGTGGACTCCCCTCATCCGGGCTCGCCACGTCTCGAGACGAGCCGGATTCGCACCGCGGTCGAGCATCCACTGCACCGGTCCCCCCGGTGCCGACGTGAGCTGCTCGACGATCGGTGTGATCGCATCCGCCGGGGCGCGGAGGAACTGTTCGGCGAGCGGAGGCGAGTTGCGGGTGCGAATGCCCACCTCGAGCCACCGGTCGATGAGATCGAACAGCGCTTCTTCACTACGCACGTAATCGTCGACGACTGCGTCCGGTTCGACGCCCGCGGCCAGCAACAGTACGGCGACGAGGACGCCCGTGCGGTCCTTACCTGCTGTGCAATGCAGCAGCACGGGACCCTCGGGTTCGGCAACGAGTTCGAGGATCTCCCCTGCGCGGGTTTCGTTGTAGTGGAGCATGCGCGCGTAGAGCGACTGCAGATCGACCGGTCGAGCTCCCGGCGCCGCCGAGTCGAACAGGGGCAGGGGGTTCACCACGGTGCCGCTCGGCCAGTCGTAGGCGAACCTCTCACGTTCGGATTCGCCGCGCAGATCGACGACGATGCGGGGTGGCCAGGGATCGAGATCGGGTACCACCGAGTCGCCCGGGTACGGCGCATCGCCGCGGTACAGCACTCCGTGGGCGGTCATCCCACCGCCCACGAGTGGTAGTCCGCCCACGTCCCGGAGATTGGCGAATCCGCGTGCGGTCACTGCGACCACCGTGCTGCAAGGAAAGAGTCGGGTGCCATCGTGTCGACCGCAGCGATGCGGTTGATCTCGAGTTTTCCGTCCAGCGTGAAGCACTCGGCAAGCTCGGCGAGCTTGCCGCGGTCACCGTCTTGCGTGTTCCGGGCAACCGTGCCGCGGACACATTCGCGGGCGTGCAATTCCGTAAGGTTCATCGTCACGACACGGTCACCGACTCGTCGCTCTCCTTCGGTGCCGGCCGGTAGCAGGTTCCGAGCAGGATACCGGCCGCAGCCAGCCCGCCGAGCAGCGCGATACCGCCGCCCGCCCAGCCATCGAGCAGATTCTCACCGAAGATCAGCTGGTCGAGGCTGGCGCTGCCGGCGCCCATGATCGCCACGACCACAGCTCCCCCGGCGAGCACGAGGTTGTACTCCCAGCCGTCGGCGGCGACGAAAAAGCCCTTGCCTCGGTGCACTGTCCACGCGGCGACAAACATGAGCGAGACGAATCCGGCGGCGGCGAACGGTGTGAGCAGACCCAGCGCAAGCGCGACGCCCGCACCCACTTCGGTGAGAGCGGCGAGCCACGCGTGCATCCTGCCGGGTCGCATGCCGATGCTGTCGAACCAGCCGGCCGTGCCCGGAATGCGACCGCCCCGGAAGAGCTTGCCGTATCCGTGGGCCGCCATCGTCAACCCCAGTAGCACGCGCAGTATCACCAGGCCGGTGTCGATCGTGTCCACTTCAGCTCCGTTCCCTCTAAGGCGTCGGGGATAGGGTGCTGCTGCCTGCGTCACGCCAATCCCGATACACAAGTCTTACCTGTATAACTAGGTTGTCGGCAAGGCCACCACCGGGGCCGTCATTGCGCGGGACGTCCCGCGGTCATCATCGACCTGCCGTCGGGGGACTACGATTCGTTCACCGAAAACCCACCCCAGCGACGGTTTCTGCGACTTCCGCATGGCGTCGACAGCGTTCGGCTCGCGGTCCCGGGTCCATGTCGATTCTCGATTGCTCGCTACGAAAGGGTTGTTTCAGCCGATGCCGGCGCCCCCGTCGACACGCACGGTCTGGCCGGTGATCCAGTCGCCACCCATCCCACACAGGTACGCGATCGCCTCGTACAGTTCGCGACTGGTGCCGACTCTCTTGATTGCGTTGCCGGCGACGATCGCCTCGGCGGCCTCGAGCTGTCCTTGCGCTGCTTCGAAAGCCGAGATACCAGGCGCAATGCAGTTGACCGTGATCCCGCAGTCGCCGACCTCGCGTGCCATGCCCTGGGTCATTCGCTCGACCACGTTCTTGGTGAGTCCGTATACATTTCCGCTGTTACGGGAAGCCATCGACGAAACGTTCACGATGCGTCCGAAGCCGCCCTCCCGCATGATCGGGACAGCAGCCTGGAAGCACTTCAGCGTGCCGGTGACATTGACAGCCCATGCCGCGTCCCACATTTCGTCGGGGCAGTTGATCAAGCCGGCTTCGGCAAGTCCACGCCACAATCCGGCGTTGTTCACCAGGATGTCGAGGCGGCCGAACTCCGCCCGCACTTTTCCGATCATCGATTCGATGCTTCCACGGTCGGTCACGTCGACTTCGATCCCGACACAATGCGGACCTTCCGACGACGCTTCGGCGGCAGCCGACCGGGTATCGCGCACGTCCGCAACCACGACGTTGGCGCCGTCCTGGGCGAAATACCGGGCGTAGTCCCGACCGAGCCCTCGGGCTGCCCCGGTCACGATCACCACGCGTCCTTCGAATCGTTTCACAGCAATCCTTCTCTCGGTCTTGCCCACCAAGGCTCAATTGAAGACATCAGCGCTCGCGTCCCACACGTCCGCGGACCGCCCAGCCATCAGGTGACCCCACCCGTCACATGACTACTCACTGCATTCGAATCTGGAGCCGCCTTCTCGATTCGCTCATCGTCGATCAACGAAGCAGGCAGTCGGGCCGGCACCAACCGGGCTCATCGTCTGCCGATGCGCTGCTGTACAAAGCAGTTCTCAGGCGAAGCCGGCGATCGGCCGCGGATGGTAGGACGACTCGAGTACTGCGCACTCTTCGTCCGTCAATTCGAGTTCGAGCGCCCCGAGTGCATCGGTGAGGTGCTTGGATTCGGTGGCGCCCACGATCGGCGCCGTTACCGCCGAGCGCCGGAGCACCCACGCGAGCGCCACCTGTGCGCGCTCCACTCCCCGTTCGTCCGCGATGCGGCCGACGGCGTCGACGATCGACCGGTCGCCCTCGTCGTACAACCCCTTGCCGAATTCGTCGCTCTCGGCCCGCACACTCGACTCACCGAAGGGTCGCGTCAGCCGGCCCCGGGCAAGCGGACTCCACGGCAGAACCCCGATTCCCTGGTCTGCGCACAGTGGCAGCATCTCCCGTTCCTCCTCACGATAGAGAAGGTTGTAGTGGGGCTGCATCGAGACGAATCTGGTCCAACCGTGCAGGTCGGCCGTGTACAGCGCCTTGGCGAACTGCCACGCAAACATCGATGACGCACCGAGATAACGAACCTTGCCGGACCGCACGAGATCGTGCAGTGTCTCGAGTGTTTCCTCGATCGGGGTGCGACCGTCCCAGCGGTGGATCTGGTAGAGGTCGATGTAGTCGGTACCCAGGCGGCGCAGGCTCGCTTCCACTTCGGTCATGATCGCCTTGCGCGACAAGCCACTTCCGTTGGGGCCGGAACGAACCCGTCCGTACACCTTCGTCGCGATCACGACGTTCTCACGCGTGGTGTATTCCTTCAGAGCCCGACCGACGATCTCCTCGCTGGTCCCGCCCGAGTAACTGTTCGCGGTGTCGAAGAAGTTGATGCCCGCCTCGACCGCGGCGCGGATGAAGGGCTTTGCGGCGTCTTCGCCGAGTGTCCACGCGTGTTGTCCCGCGCCGGGGGTGCCGTAGCTCATGCACCCCAGCGCCAGCCGGGAAACCTGAAGTCCGCTGTTGCCGAGTCGGACGTACTTCATGTCGCTCCTCTTATCCGTCGGTGCCGCTCGGGGTACGCCGAGCAATGAAGAGTCCTTCGGCAGAAGCACATACCTCCCCGTTGGCGACCAACTCCCCGATCGTGAATCGTTTCCGGCCTTCGTATCTCAGCTGCTTGGCACGCACGGTGATGGGGCGATACAGCGGGGTGGGTCGCCGGTAGCTGATTTCGAGTTTCGCGGTCATACCGTTGTTTCCGGCGCGATGGTTTGCCACGGCAAGCGCGGCGTCGAGCAGTGCGGCACAGACGCCGCCGTGCACCGCAGCCGGTGGCCCCTGGTAGGGCAGGCCGAGAGTGACCTCACCCTCGACCCATCCGTCCTCCACGACGTGCATGACCAGAGGTGGAGCGAGGGTGTTCTCCGGTCCGGTCACCGGGTCGTGCCGGGCCACTCCGTCGCCCTCCCACATCTCTGTCAGTCGCTCGGACGGCGACTCCGTGCGCGCTTCGAGCTCGTCGGCGATACCCCGAAGCTGTTCGGTAAGCGACGGAAGATGATCCGCGTCGGGATTCGTCAGCGACAACGCTTCGACGATGCGGCGGAGCTGGCCCGCAGTGTCGTCGAGCCGAGACTCACCGGGGAGGGCCGTCAGGCACTCCTCCTCACCGGTGTAGAACCGCGACAGGTCCTTTCGCGTTTCCGGAATCTTCCATGTGATCACGAGTCCTCCCGACCATCCGATCCAACTGGTGCCTGTGCAGGCGTCGGGCGCGGTTCGATGAACAACCCCTCGGCCGACACTGCGACCTTCCCGTCGACCACGATTTCTCCGGTAGCCCAGAGCTTGCGTCCCTCGCGTTCCTTCAGGCGTGCCACCACGGCGACGGGAACGAACAGCGGCAGGGGACGGTGGTACCGGACAGTGAGCTGCGCAGTGAAGATTGTTCCGCCATTCGGGGCGGTGGCCACGCTGAGCACGTGGTCCATGACCATCGCCGAGATGCCACCGTGTACGAAGGAGTTGGGTCCCTGATACGGGAGTCCGAATTCGACTTCTGCTGTCAAGGTTCCGTCGGGGCCGGCCTCGAGTACGATCGGCGGCGCTATCGCATTCTCGACTCCGCTGACCGGGTCGTGCCGCCAACCGGGATTGCGGATAGTTTCGGTCACCGTGCGGGTCGGGTTCTCCAGATGTTCGGAAAGCACATCCAGCTCGTCGGCGACGTCGAGAAGCAGCGGGTCGTCGACGTCGACGCGCAGGAGCAGATCCACAATTCGGCGCAACTGCGCGGCATCGCGTTCGAGGGCACCGGCGTACGCGAGTTCCACATCCGTGACCGGCAACGAGAGATTGTCGACGACAGTCACAGACCGGGCTCCTTCGCGATGAACAGGCCGTCGCAGACCACGGTCGGCTCGCCGTTCACTTCCAGTGTCCCCTGCGACCAGACCTTGCGCCCCTCGGCACGCACGTGTCGTCCGCGCACTGTCACCTCCGTATACAGGGGTGTCGGCCGCAGATAGCGCAGCGTCATCTCCGCGGTGACCCCGGCTCGACCCGCCGCACGGTTTGCGACCGCCATCGCGACGTCGAGCACGAGACCCGAGACACCACCGTGCACGATCCCGGGTGGGCCTTGGTACTGCCGAGGGAATTCGGCGTGTGCCAGCGACGATCCGTCCTCGCACTGCTCGAAGTGGAGCGGCACGGCGACAGGATTCTTCGAACCGCTCACAGGACTGCGTGCGAGCACTCCGTCCTGCGATCCGGTTTCGCCGGTGACGCATTCACGGGGCTCTGCTGCCACGTCCTGCAGACGGTCCGCGAGCGCCGAGATCTTCTTCGAGATATCAGGATTCGCTGCACCGCGCACTCGGGCATCGAGTATCGCGGTGGTGAGCCGACGGACTGCTCGAGCAGCGACCTCGACAGCACGCGGATCACAGGGTGCCGAATCGACCTCGTTCATCGAGTTCCCTTCATCCCGCCGTGATTGCAGGATCGTCATCGAAGTAGACCATCTCCTGTGCGAGGCTCGCGATGCGTCTGCCCGCCGCGTTGAAGATCGTCCCGGAGTACCAACCGCGATTGCCGCCGGCCGCTCCGGGTTCGTAGTCGACCCGGAGCCACCCGTCCCACTCGGGCACGTCGTGGAACCACAGCGCATGATCGAGACTCGGGCCGAGAACTTCTCCGCCGAGATGCTTCGGAAGTCCCGCCGAGAAGTCCGACATGTACGTCAACGCTGCCGCGTGAACGAGCACGTCCTTCTCCGGCAAGCCGCCGATCGGCCGGACATGAAATCGTGTCGGGAAGAACTGTGTGCGGTTCGGCCACTCGTCGACTCGCACTTCCAGCGGTAACTCACTCGGTATGTCGCGGCAGTTCTCCGGCGGAGACATCGGAGGAGGTTGCTTCCCTGCCAGTTCTGCACCATCGGCACGGAGGCGGAACGATGCTGCCATGTTGAAGAGAACCTGCCCACCTTGCAGGGCGACGACGCGTCGCGCGGAGTAACTCCTGCCGTCCCGATCGCGTTCCACCCGGTAGACCACCGGCTGCGACGAGTCACCGCGTCTCAGAAAGTAGCCGTGCAGCGAGTGCGGTTCCCGACCCTCAGGAACTGTTGCACCGCAAGCAAGTAGACACTGAGCTGCGATCTGGCCACCGAAGAGGGGCCTACCGTCGTGATGTACGGGGAGGGCGCGAAACAGATCCCGGTCGAGGTTTTCGACAGTCAGGATGTCCAGCAGCGTCGTGCGGTCTTCCACTTCGGTTCTACTTGTACAGGCTTTGGTCATGGCGGTCCTTCCACCTAGAGCGTCCGTTACATCACTGCCGCTCTGCGTGGCGGAAGACGGGCTCGCGCTTCTCCAGGAAGGCAGCCTTGGCCTCCTTGGCGTCTGCGCCGGTGATGTTGTTGGCCTGTGCGTGCGCTTCGCGTTGCAGCGCAGCTTCCATACCGCCGCCTTCCGCGCTCGCGTCGAGCAGCTGCTTGGTGAGTGAAATCGCCTGAGCAGGCCCGTCTGCAAGGCGGCGGGCCATCCCCGTGACCACCTCGTCGAGTTCGTCGGGTGACACGAGGCGGGTGACCAGTCCCAGTTCGGCAGCCTGGGCCGCCGAGTACATGTCACCGAAGAACGCGATTTCCTTGGCCTTCTGGATGCCGACGAGCTTGGGAAGGAGCCACGACCCGCCCATGTCCACCGACAATGCCCGGCGCACGAAAATCTGCGAGAAACGGGCACGATGGGTGGCGACCACGAGATCACATCCGAGTGCGAGATTCCAGCCGGCGCCGACAGCGACACCGTCGACCTTCGCGATGGTGGGAATCGTCAAGGCGTGCAAGGAACGGGCAGCCTCGCCCGCATCGGCCATGTAACGGAGAGCGTCCTCCCGCATGCCCGCGAGATCGGCCCCGGAACAGAAGTCTCCCCCTGCTCCCGTGAGTACGAGCACCCGGTCCTGTTCGTTGCGGCGGACGTCCGCGAAAGTCTCGGCCAGCTCGCGCCACATGGTCTCGTCGGCCGCATTCTTTTTTTCCGGGCGGGACATCGTTACCGTCACGACACCGTCGTGACGGTCCACCTTCAAAGTCTCCACGGATGAACTCCCCTCACACGTTGCAGTCAACGTAGTTTACTACGTTATTTATGTGGCCGTGGCTAGCATCCTGTCCACTCAAGCGAACGCTTCTCGAAGAAGGCCCGCACACTTCGGTAGCATCCTCCAAACCGGCGATTGCGCACTTCGCCCGCTCGGTCGACTCCCACCCGGCTTCGTCCGCTGCCGCAGCCGCCTCGTTGACGGCAGCCAGTGATGCCCGCACCGCCACGGAGGCATTCGCGCAGATTCCCCGCGCGAGGCGTACCGCTTCCGTGCGCGCTTCACCAGCGCGGACGAGGACGTTGACGAAACCTGCCGCGCAGGCGCGCGATGCGCAAACGGACTCGCGGGTGAGAATCAGTTCGCGCGCGAGATTCAGCGGCAGCGTGGCGCGCGGAACAGCCCGCGCACGTGGGGACCGGTCCGCGTGCCACCTCAGGGAGACCGAAGACGGCAGCATCCGAGGCGACGACGAGATCGCACGCGAGCACGATCTTGAACCCACCACCCAACGCAGGCCCGTCCGGAGCAGCAATGAGCGGCTTGGTCCGGTTGCGTCGGATGATCCCGTACCCACCGCCGCGTTCGGTGAAGTAGTCACCGCCCGAGGCAAGATCACTGCCGGCGCTGAAGACAGATCCTGCCGCGGCGAGAACCCCGGCCCACAGATCGTCGTCTTCGTCGAACAGGGTCAATGCAGCATTGATCTCGTCGGCGAGTGCCCTGTCGGCCGCGTTACGCTTTGAGCTGCGACGCATCTCGACGACGAGAACATGCCCGTCCCGCGTGAGGTGACCAGGGATGCCCCGCATCCGTCACGGCTGCCCCGGCTTGAGTTCGATGAACAAGCCCTCGGCTTCGGCACACAGGACGTCACCGTGACGAAGCTCGGCTCGCAGGAATCGCTTGCGCCCCTCCTCCCGTTCGAACCACCCGGCGACGGTCAGCTCGACGTCGATGGGTGTGATCGAACGGAAGTCCACATGCAGATAGGCCGTACGACACGGCGTGCGGTCGGTACTCGCGAGCCGTCCCAGCACTTCGTCGAACATCAGCGGGATCGTGCCGCCGTGTGCGGCTCCGTTTCCTCCGAGGTAGTACCTGCCGAAGGTGACCGTGCCGGCGAGACCGTCACGGTCCCATCGAGCGGCCAGTATCGGCGGCGACATGCACTGTGCACGTCCCGGTACGTCGAGGTGCCCGAAGGGGCGATGACGTTCGGACACCTGATAGTCGGCAACCAGTGCCTGCACATCGGCAAAGTGAGTCGCAACCTTCTCGACGACGTCGAGGGGCGGGTTTGCTCCTGCCAGATCGTCGAGCATGGCCCGGGCAGTGGCGATCATGGCGTCGTACGGGCCGGGCCGCTCACGGTGGACGCCGGCGTCGAACCCGCGGTGACTCACGGAACTCCAGCCACCTCCGACGTCCGTACTCTCGACTGCAGCGTCGGGATGATTCCTGGACATTCCTTACCTCCGTGCTCGTATGGCCGCTCGATCCGAACCTAGAATCCCAGGAGACGAGCGTCGGGCGCTACCCAAAACGTAGGTGACATGGTTAACTACGTCAGTAATCACGACGTTGGAGGAGTGTCATGGACTTCGCGCTGAGCGACGAACAAGAAGCCCTCGCCGAGGCCGAGCGCGCCTGGCTCACCAAGAACGACCCGATCGCAGCCCGACGACCGGGAATCGACGACGGCCCGGCCCGTATCACCCCCACAGGGGTGCGACACCTCGCCGAATCCGGCCTGATCGGACTCCTCACAACGGATATGGGCGGCACACACGTCGACCTTGCCGTACTCGTCGAAGAGCACGGCCGCGCGGGTAGTGCGCTGCCGGTCGCGGAACTCGCGGTCGCGGCACGTCTGCTCGAACAGCTCGACCATCCCGCTTTCGGCGCCACCGAATCGGGTATCGAGATCGTGGTGCCGGCACTCGCCTCCATCGAGAACCCCGCGCTGCACGCGCAACTCGAGGGCGACGCACTGCGCCTGAGCGGCACCACGGCACCGGCGACCGGGCTGATCGACGCACACAGCGTCCTGATCGTCGCAACGACGGACAGCGGGGCCGAAGTTGCCGCCGTATTGCCCATCGATACGGTGTCCGTCCGCACCCTCGAGAACCTCGACCTGACCCGTTCGTGGTCGGTCGCCGACGTGGACGCCACCCTCGATGCCGGCGCCTGGTCGGCACTGCCGTCCGGCACCGCCGCATACCTGCACGATGCCCTGGCAACATTCAGAGCCATGGATGCATTGGGCGCCGCCGCGCGGCTCGTCGACCTCACCGTCGAATACGCCGGGCAACGCACCCAGTTCGATCGTCCGATCGCAAGTTTCCAAGCTGTCAAACATCATTGCGCGAACATGGCTCTGTCCGTAGAGGCTTCGCGCGCAGCATTGTGGGCAGCGGCGGTCGCGCTGGACGGATACGATGCGGACACCCGCACTCGCGCAGTCTCGGCCGCTGCGGCATTCACAGGTGAGGGCGCGAGCACCACCGCACAGACCGCGCTCCAGGTTCACGGCGGCATCGGCTTCACGTGGGAACACGATGTGCATCTGCTCATCCGCCGCATCAAAGTCGACGAGCTTCTCGACGGATCGGTGTCGTATCACCGGCGGCGACTCGTCACCGCCTGAGCAGCGGCCGACCCAAGAGGCGGGCAACGGTTCCGGAAACCGTTGCCTGCCTTTTGTTTTTGCGCTCGTCAGGCGCCGTCTGCGAGTCGGCGGAAGTACTTCTCGGTTTCGGCGATCAGGGCATCGGCCTCGGCTTCGGTTTCGGTGCCGAACAACGCGATCGTCGCTTCGTTGCGCATCGCGATGAGGAAGTCGCCGAACAGCCGTTCCCTGCGCGTGGGTCCGAGACCGAGGATCGCGATCTCACTGTCGCTGCCCACCCGACTCGCCCTGCGACGCTGAGCGTCGAACCCGGGTGGCGTGTCCCCCATCGCGACGACCCGGGCTTGGGCACGGTTCTCCCAAATCAACGACAGGTATTCGCGGGTGCCGATGATGAACAACTCGAAGCCATCGGTCTCTCCCTCGTCCCGGGCCGTTCGAACAACCTCGTCGACCCGGCTGCGCAGAAGCCCGACGAAGTCCTGCCAGATGGCATTGAAGACTTCGGCCTTACCGCCGAAATGGTGGTAGATGCTGCCGACGCTGACGCCCGATCGCTCGACGATCTCGGCCATGGTCGCCGCCGAGAACCCCCGTTCGCTGAAGACCTCGACGGCCGCGTCGAGCACCTTCTCCTTCGTCGCCGACGTGCTCGTCCACGTACGGGCGCGCGCACGTCCCTTGCTCTGCAGCATCGTTCCTCCGTCGTTGCACTGCCCGGGTTGACTTACCTCCCCGTCGTGGCCATAATCACTGTACATCCTAAAACGGGATTCTAGAATTTCTTCCAACAAGGCGTGGTGCCAGCAGAAACCCCGCTCGGCACATATCCCCTCGCCGCAACACCGCACCAACGAATGGAGACCGAAGTGTCCGAGAAGCTGTGGGCCAATTCCGGTGATTCGCACTTCCTCGAGCCCGACGACCTGTGGCGGTCGCGTCTGCCCAGGGATCTGGCCGAGCTCGTTCCCCGGTCGGAGAAGGATCCCGACGGCAAGTGGGAGACGGTGTTCGTCGACGGCCAGGCGTTCCGTCGCCGGCTGCCGAGCATCGCCCAGGAGGAGTTCTACGCAGCCAGCCACCGCGCGCCCGGTGCCAGCAACGTCGAGCTGCGTTTGAAGGACCTCGACGAGGAGGGCATCTGGACCGAGCTCATCTTTCCGTCCCTCGGCATGTGGTCCAGCTCGTTCCGCACTCCGAAGGTCCTGCGTGAGGCACTGCGCGTGTCCAACGACTGGGCCAAGGAAACGATCATGGATTACTCGCCGCGCCTGATCCCGACTGCCCAGGTCTCGACACTCGACATCCAGGACGCCTGTGACGAGCTCAAGCGTTGCGGCGAGATCGGTTACAAGGCCGTGTTCATGCCGGTCGCTCCCCACCCGGCGCAGAAGGACTACAACCGCGACGAGTGGGAGCCCTTCTGGGCGCTCGCCGAGGACATCGGCATGGTCATCGCGTTCCACATCGGCACCGAGCCCATCGACTTCGCGACCGGCGGCGCCTCCGGCGTCGTATACCGCGGCCCGGGCGGCGCGGTCCTCAACTACACCGAGACGACCTTCGGCGGCCAGCGTGCCGTCATGAAGCTTGTCGCGTCGGGCGCGCTGGATCGTCACCCCAATCTGAAGGTCCTGGTCTCCGAGGGCGGCGCGACGTGGGTTCCGTTCGTCGCCGACCGCATGGAGGAGGGCTACCGCCAGCACTCGATGGCCGTGCGCCCCAAGCTGAAGCGCAGCCCGAAGGAGATCATCTACTCCCAGGTATACGCCTCGTTCCAGCACGACGAGTCGGCTGTCGCGGCGCTGACCTCCATGGGCTACAACAACGTGATGTGGGGTTCGGACTACCCGCACATGGAAGGCACCTTCGGCCACACCCAGATGACCCTCCACAACCTGTTCGACAAGGAAGACCAGCGGGTCAAGGACCGGATCATGCACGGCACGTTCCAGGAGCTGTTCCCGGACGCCCCGAAGATCCCCGCCGCCGGCACCGAAAAGCCGGCGACCGCAACCGTCTGACGTGCACCGGTGACCATTCGGCCGGTCCGCATCGAAACCCGTGCGGGCCGGCCGACCCACTTCATCTCCTGAAAGAGCACTCCGATGAGCGACAGCGTTCTCTACGATCTGCCGGGCGAGTTCGTCTCCTCGATGGCCGAGGCCTCCGGGTACTGCGATGCCCAGGCGGTCCTTCCGACGGAAGATCACTACATCGCCTTCTGCACTTGTGGCCGGTGGCATACCACCGTCTCGACGCGCGACGAGGGATTGACCCTTGCGCGGGCACACACGGCCGAGACCGAAGCCCAGTAGTCGATCAGCCTTTCCACATGCAACATTCGGGTCCGGAGCCACATTCAGGCTCCGGACCCGAATAGCGTTCCGGCCGAACTCTACTCGGAGACCGTCATCTCCTTCCCAGGAGCAGCTGGGTCACCGACAGGAGGAGTTCGTCGATGAACACGGCACGGCTCGTCCGCACCGCGTCCGGGGAATTCTGTTCTGCGGCTTCGCGCGAACCAGGCGGTCGAATTCCTCCACCGGGATCAGGCGACTCGACGAATCCCACGCGGCACACGTGTGGATCAACCACGACCCCGACGACTGGAACCACTACGGTCCGGGACCGGTTGTCCCCGCAGTTTCCACAGAACGAGGAGCGACATCATGACCGTACGCGAAACCGTCCACGGGCGAACACTTGTCGTGCACATGGAGCGCGAGGCGAAACGCAATGCCGTCGACCGGGCGATGTCCGAGAGGATCGGTTCGGCGCTCGACCGACTCGAGGACGACGACGACCTGCGGGTCGGCATCATCACGGGAACGAACACGGTGTTCTCCGCGGGTTCGGACCTGACGAGCGGCGGCGAAGCGAAGACCGAACGCGGCGGCGAGTACGGGGTGATCCGACGACAGCGACGAAAGCCGCTGATCGCCGCTGTCGAGGGACCCGCGCTGGGCGGCGGCTTCGAAATCGTCCTGGCGTGCGACCTGGTGGTGGCCTCGACTACCGCTCGGTTCGCACTGCCCGAAACGCGCCGCGGCGTGATCGCGACCTCCGGTGCGCTCTTCCGGGCGATGCGAGTGCTACCGCTGCCGGTTGTGAAACAGCTTCTCATCACCGGTTTCGGACTGTCCGCGGAAAGGGCGTATCACTTCGGTCTCGTGAATGCGATCACCGAACCGGGCAACGCGATGAGTGAAGCGTTGGCAATGGCCGAGGACATCTGTCTGTCGTCCCCTGTCGCAGTCCGGGAAACCCTCGTCGCTCTTGCGGAACAGTTCGAGGTGGCAGACGAAAAGGGGTGGGCTGCAACCGGTCGCGCAATCGACACAGTGATGGGTTCGGACGACTTGAAGGAAGGGGTACAAGCATTTCTCGAACGCCGCATCCCGGAATGGAGAGGACGATGACGGCGAACAGCACCACGAGATAGCAGAGGCGTGGACGCGCGATCGCGATGACACCACAGGAGGTCGACGCCTTCCTGGAGCAGGAAAAGACCTGCCGTGTAGCGACAATCTATCGCAATCGTGGTCGACGCCGGCGAGGGATTCGCGGAGCTGCGTGGCGTCGAGATTCGGGGGACCGCCAAGGCTGTGGGTTATGTACCTCGCAGATCGGATCCGGACGATGTTCTTGTCGTTCCCGAGTTGCTGTTTGCTCGCAAGTACACCGATACCGATCGATTCGCCGCAGACGGAAGACACGCGTGGCTTCGTGTGATTCCGAGTTCGATCCCGAGTTGGGATTTCCGAAGGAATCCGGAACCAAGAGTGCGGGTCCGGAGCCGTTTTCAGGCTCCGGACCCGCACTTGGTGGAACTGAGCGGAACTCACTCCGAGACGGTCAGGTACCGGAAGTCGAAGGGACCGAGAGTCGTGGAGTAGTCCATGTCGGTGCTGAAGTTGCCTACCTTGTCGCTCATGACCCACGGGTACGTGATCCACACCAACGGTGCGCCCCACGCCTGCTCGACGAGGTAGCGGTTGAGCTCGGCAGCGGACGCCTCACGCTCGCCTTCCGATCGACGTGAATCGTTTGCCGCGGCGAGCATCTGGGTGTACTCGGGGGTCACACCTGCGGGGTTCAGCCGGGGACCCCACCGATACGACGAACCGGACGTGAAACTGGTACCCAGTGGCGAGTAGTGCAGCAGAGCTGACGCCTCACCGCGCCCGAACGATGTCGGACCCTCGAGGCCGTCCTTCACGATCGGCGTGATCTTGATACCTGCCTGAGCGAATTGCTCCTGCATCGCATCCCCCACACCCGGGGTGATGACGTTGGTGATGATGACCTCACCCAGATCGATGCCGTTCGGATGCCCGGCCTCGGCGAGCAACTGCTTCGCCTTGGCCGGGTCGTAGGTGTAGGTTTCGTCGAGCTCCGCGTCGTATCCAGGCAATCCGGGGCGCGAGTACTGGTGGCGCACTTCCGATCCCAGGTACAGGGCCTCGATGATCTCGTCACGGTTGTACGCGTAGTTGATCGCCTGGCGGACCTTCACATCGTCGAGGGGCGCGATGTTGCGGTTGAGAAACAGCTCGACGCCGGTGCCGGTGGGCACGTCGACCGTTGTGAGGCCCTTGCGCCCCTCGACGGCGTTCACGGTACCCGGCAGGAACTGGCCGAGTTCGATCTGACCGGCGGCCATGGCATTGGTGAACGCCTGGGTGTCGGAGATGGCCTTGTACTCGATCTTCGCGAGCTTCGCCGCGTCGGCGTCCCAGTAGTCGGAGCGGTCGCGCACGATCGTGAGCTCCTCACCGGGAGCGAAGCTCTCGACCGAGTACGCGCCTGAACCATTGGTCTCCGTCGCCGGATTGCCATTGGCGATCAGGTCGGGATGCATGACGAAGCCGGCCATCTCGGCGAGCACGTAGGGCACGACCACGGTCGGCTCGGCCAAGGTCAGCGTCACCTGATAGGGGCCGGTTACGGCAACGTCGACCACGGGCGCCATGCGAGACTTCACGGACGGGCTGTCGACGGTGCGCGCCCGGTCGAGATTGACCTTGACGACCTCGGCGTCGAGAGGCGTCCCGTCACGGAAGGTGACGTCCTCACGCAGGTTGAGGATCAGGCCCAGGCCGTCCGGCGAGTAGGAGTAGTCCTGAACGAGCATTCCGTCCACCGTGCCGTCCGCCTTCACGGTGAACAACCGGTCGTAGATCTCGTTGAGCCCAAAGCGGAACGAGGCGATCTCGCTGGTTGCCATATGGGGGTCGAGGCTGGTGATTCCGGTGGTCCAACCGGTGCTCAGGGTGCCCTCGACATCCGGGGCGCCCGAGCCCGATGCAGTCGAACCGGAGTCGCTTGTACCGCATGCCGCCAGCAGCCCTACTGCGGCGATCGCAGCGGCGGCACGGAGGGTGTGCCGTCGAAACATGATGGAGCCTTCCTACAGGGGACATGGAACCTTCCAGCCCCCTGGCGAACACACCGCGGGACCGGAATGTGCTCAGGCTAACATTTTTCTTAGTAAACGTATACCACTTGTATTACTACGTTTAGTTTCACGTATCGCGTTTGCCGTTCAGATACTCGACGAGCACCGGCACCTCCGCCATCGCGCGCATTGCATCGTTGAGGTGCGTACAACCCGCCGTTCCCGGAAACGTCTCCAGCACAGCAGCTCTCAGTGCACGAAGCGGCGTCCCCACGATCCGATCGACCGACAGCGAGGCCAGTGGACATTCCCGGTAGGGCAGAACCCTGGGGTCGGCGGACATCGTCAAGATTTCGCCCGTCATAGGATCGGCCGTCGCGGTCACCCGGTATTCGTGGACGACAACGCGTCCTCCTTCCGGAACGGTGGACGAATCCTGGAACATCGAGTCGATCTCGATGACGTCGCCGATCGTCACGTCGATTCGCCGAGCGCGCCGCATCGAGATCTCGGTGATCTCATCGAGTTCGTGCCATCCGATCGGATCGTCGTCGCGTGGCAGTGGGCCCACCGGCTGGACGAGGTGGTTCCACTTCGACGACCCGTCCGGCATCAATGCTCCCGAACCCGGCTGGAATCCCGTACAGATGCCCTCCATGTTGCGACGCGGCGTTCCCCCGGCGGCAGCGATCAGCTCCTCCACCGGCACCCACCGCGAGTAGGCGAAACCGGCGATCAGTGTCGCGCCCGCGATGTCGTCGAGCAGCAGATAGAGCGGCGTCCCTGCAGCGGCCTCCTCCGCCATCACCTCGGCGAGGACCGTCCGCGAACTCCCTCCGCCGCGCGCTCCCACCATTCCCACCACCGCGGGACGCGGCGGATCCGCGGTGATCTCCTCGATCGTGCGAGTTCCCGGGTCCACCCCGACCGACATCGAGTCGCATGCCAGGACGACCGGTGATCCACCGTCGCCAGGAGTGAGAAGATCCCGCGCACGGCCCGTCAGCCGTAATTGCGTGCCGGGCCCGGCCGGCCAGCGCATGTCGATCGTGGAGGTGCGGCGCACCGAGTTCGGACGCCGTTCGGGCGCGGGACCCGACGGGCCCCGCGCTGCCAATCCGAACGGAATGTCGATTGCCATCAGTCGTGTTCCCAGAACTTCGGAACCGAGGGGCCGCCGGCGACCCGATCTGCGTACATCGCCTCGATCGCCTCGTCGGAGTAGCCGAGCTCGGAGAGGATCTCCCGGGTGTGCTGACCGATCACCGGGGCGGCGCGATCGAACGTGAGGGTGAGGTCGTCGAAGTTCCAGTACGCACCGGGCTGTTCCATCCGGCCGAAGTGCGCATGGTCGTAGGAAGCGATGAGCTGTCCGGTGCGGTTTGCTTCGTCGTCGAAGAATTCGAATCCATACTCTTCCCGGACCGGCTCGCCCGCGATTCCGGCAGATGCCAGTTCGACCAGTAGCTTCTCGGATTCGAACGCGGCGAGACCGGCCTCGATTCCCTCGTCGTCGGTCGCACCCGCCAATGCACGCAGAGCGGCCAGTTGCTCCTCGCCCTCGGTGACGATGGCAACCCACCCGTCCGCAACCTCGTAGATTCGATGGCCCGGCCCGTATCCGGTCTGGGTGGCGTCGAATCGTGGGTACTCGGCGATATCACCGTCGGCGAGCCGGATCAGCGTTTCGCTCTGCGTCACGGTCGCCGACGCGAGCAGCGAGCCCGACGCCTTGGTTCCGCGGCCGGTACGTTGCTTGTAGTACACCGCGAGAAGAGTTCCGATGAGGGAGCCAAGGGCCGTCTGGACATCGAGAACGCCGAACCGGGAGAACTGCGGAGGATTGCCGACTCCACCGTTCTCGACCTCCCAGCCCCCGAGGGCCTGGAAGATCGAGTCGAAGCCGGGACTGTCGGCGCGATTGCCCTTCTCGCCGTAGCTCGTCACGTAACCGAGGACGACATCGGGCTTGATCGCGCGCAACCCGGATTCGTCGATGCCGAGCTTGGCGGACGCCTTGGGCCGCTGGTTGTGGTGGACGACATCCGCCCATCCGACCAGCCTGCGCAGCACCTCCTGGCCCTGCTCGGTAGTGAGGTCGACCGCGAGTGAGCGCTTGTTGCGGGAGCAGGCTTCCCAATAGCTGGGCTTGTACCGAAGCCTGTCGCCGACGACGGGCTCGACCTTGATGACTTCGGCGCCGAGGTCCGCCATCAACATCGGGGCCATCGGGCCGGCGAGGAAGCTTCCGAGGTCCAGGACCTTCAAGCCCGCGAGCGGGCGTGGATCGGCAGGCTCATCCGCGGGGATCTCGGAGCCGGTCCGCGAGGATTCGAGTTCGGCGAAGACCTCGTCGGTGTGCTCGCCGAGAAGCGGCGCAGGGCGTGTGACGGCGCATTCGGGCTCGATCGCGAACGGGTTGCCGGCCTGGATAGTCTTTCCGTACGTCGGATCGTCGACCTCGACCACGTAACCGTTGGCCATGACCTCCGGGTCTCGCAACAGCTCACCCATGGCCAATGCCGGCTCGATCGCAAGATCTGCAGCCCGGAAGACGGGCAGCCATTCGGCGCTCGGCCGTTGCGCAATGACGGTACGCAAGTCGTCACTGGCGTTTCTGGACAGGTCGGTCAGGCCGAGGCCCAGTTCCGCGGCAACTTCTCGAACGAGCGGTATGGCGCTCACGTCGATGCGCTCACCGGGGTTCATCATCTGCAGCCAAACACCGTCGCTGCACTGGTACATCGCGAGCTGCGGGGGCGCCTCGTACTTGTTGAGAATCAGTTCCGGGATCGGGTTCTCGGCGTTGTTCCAGGCGAGTGAAGCCGTGTTGAGCATGCCCTGCAGGAGCGAGGTGTGCACTGCCCCGATCCGGCCGGTACGGTCACGCTGAATGAGTCGGGCAACGATGCCCGCGGCAGCCAGCGAAGCGGCTGCCCAGCTGGGCAGCGGGAAGCGCATGGCGATCGGGCCCTCGCGGTAGCCCCAGAGTTCGCCCATGAGCCCGGAACGGGCCTGGACGAGCAGGTCGTGGGCCGGGCGGTCACGGTCCGGGTGGTCGATGGGGTATCCGGTGACCGAGGACACGATGAGGTGCGGGTACCGCGAGTGCAGGGCGGCGTCGGTGAGGCCGAGTTCGGCGGCCCGCGACGGGGAGAGGTCGTGGACGAACACATCGGCAGTGTCCAGCAGTTCACCGAGTCGGATCGCTCCTTCGTCGTCGGCGACATCCAGAACGACACTCCGCTTACTCCGGTTCCACGACGCGAAAGCCGCACTCCTGCGGACCGGGTCGCCGTTCGGAGGTTCGACCTTGACGACGTCTGCTCCGGCTTCCGCCAGCATCCGAGACGCAACCGGGACGGCCAGTCCAGAAGCGAGTTCGACGATGCGTATCCCGTCGAGAATCCGATCGGACATGGATGTATCCACCTTTCCTGACTGCCGTGCGCATGCCGGCCACACAATGGTGCTTGTGACGTCCGACACAACACTAATACACATAAGGCAACCTGACCTACTTGGTTAACCTTGACTGGATACGAGGCAGCCCGGGCCGCTTCCCCTCCGGGAACGGCCCGGGCTGTGTCACCGACGCATCTCCAGCGCGTCAGCGCGCCTTCCAGACCGGCTCGCGCTTTTCAGCGAAGGCGAGCGGCCCTTCCTTGGCGTCCTCACTGAGAGCGAGGCGGTCCCATTCCGCAGCGGAGAGCGCCCATCGGGAGTTCTCATCGGCACGGACACCGTCCACGACGCCGTATGCCACGCGCTTGCTGGCCTGAACCGACAACGGCGCGTTCACGGCGATACGCTGGGCGAGATCGATCGCCGCCTCGACGGACTTGCCTTCGGGGGCGACCTGGTTGATCAGGCCGACCTCGAGTGCGCGAGCCGCGGAGATCGGCTCGCCGGTGAAGATCATCTCCATCGCGAGACGCTGCGGGATCTGCGCCGGCAGCCGGAACACACCTCCCGCGCCGGCGATCAGGCCGCGCTTGACCTCGGGCAGGCCGAACGTGGCGTTCTCCGCGGCCACGATGAGATCCGCCGACAGGGCCAACTCGGTCCCGCCACCGAGCGCGGTGCCGTTGACCGCGGCGATGGTGGGCTTGTCGACGTAGTGCTTGACGAAACCCGCGAAGCCCCAGTCCTCATGTCCGGGAGCGTGCAGGCCCTCGCCGCGCGAGATCGCCTTGAGGTCCGCACCGGCGCAGAACGACTTGTCACCGGCACCGGTGATGACGATCGCCCGGACCTCGGGATCGTTCGCCGCCTCCTCGAGGGCACCGCCCACTCCGATGCTCACCGACGAGTTCACCGCGTTGCGCGCCTCTGGACGGTTGATCGTGATCACCATGACATTGCCCACGCGCTCGACGAGCGCGCCTGCCGGGGTCACCTCGGTCATCGTCGACTCCTTCTCAGTTCTCGACCAGCTCGAGGATCGTGGCGTTGGCCTGGCCGCCACCCTCGCACATCGTCTGGAGGCCGTAGCGAATCTTGTTGCGGCGCATGTGATACACCATGTCGGTGAGGATGCGGCCACCAGATCCGCCGAGCGGGTGACCGAGGGCGATCGCACCGCCGTTGGGGTTGAGCCGCTCGGGGTCGGCGCCGATCTCCTTCAGCCAGGCGAGGGGGACGGGCGCGAACGCCTCGTTGACCTCGAATACACCGATGTCGTCGACGCTCAGGCCGGACTTCTCGAGCGCCTTTGCCGTGGCCGGGATCGGCGCGGTGAGCATGATCACCGGGTCGGCGCCGACGACGGTGGCGGTGTGGATCTTGGCGATCGGCGTCAGACCGTACTTTGCGGCCGCCTCCTCGCTCATGATGAGCAGCGCCGACGCGCCGTCGGAGATCTGCGAGGCGTTGCCGGCATGGATGACACCGTCTTCCTTGAACACCGGCTTGAGCTTGGCGAGCGTCTCGACCGACGTGCCCCGGCGGATGCCCTCGTCCTTCGAGACGACTGTGCCGTCGGGAGCCGTCACGGGCACGATCTGGGCGTCGAAGAGCCCGGCGTCCTGTGCGGCCGCGGCACGCTCGTGCGAGCGAGCGGAAAACTCGTCGACCTCCGTGCGGCTCATACCCCACTTCTCGGCGATCATCTCGGCACCGATCCCCTGATTCGGCGCGACACCGTCGTAGCGGTCGAGGAACGATTTACTGTAGGGCTTGCCGGCGACCTGGACGGACGAGCCCATCGGGACGCGCGACATGGACTCGACTCCACCGGCGACGACGACGTCGTAGTGGCCGGCTTCGACGCTCGCGACCGCGAAGTTCAATGCCTGCTGCGACGAACCGCACTGGCGGTCGATGGTGACGCCCGGGACCGTCTCGGGCCATCCGGCCGCGAGCAGCGCGGTGCGGGCGATGTCCTGGGACTGTTCCCCCACCTGCTGGACACAGCCCCAGATGACGTCGTCCACTACTGCCGGGTCGATACCCGCACGCTCGACGAGCGCGTTGAGCACAACCGCGGAGAGATCGGCCGGGTGAATCCCGGACAATCCGCCGTTGCGCTTACCGACCGGCGTGCGCACGGCCTCCACGATTACTGCAGTCACGATGTACTCCTTCTAGTCGGCGTTTGCAGGGTCAGACCCGCGTGGATTCGAGTTCGGCGACCATTTCGAGCAGGCGCCGCCGATCGACCTTGAGGGACACACTGCGCGGCAGAGCATCCACAGTGTGAATGGCGACCGGCACTTCGTAGCCGGTCAGCTGGTTGCGGACGAACTCTTTGAGCTCGGCCTCGTCGACCGGCTGCGCGCCCTCGGCGAGTTCGATCACGGCGACGGGCACCTGGCCGAGCCGCTCGTCAGGCTTCCCGTACACCGAGGCATCGAGTACCGAACCGTGCGCGCGCAACGCGTTGCACACGGTCTCCGGCTGCACCTTGAACCCACCACGGATGATCGCGTCGTCGGCGCGACCGTCGATGTACAGGAAGTTGTCCTCGTCGAGATGGGCGAGATCGCTCGTGCGCACCCACTCGTCCGTCCCGGTACCGGTCTGACGCGAATTGACTTCGAGGCGACCGGTCGTGCCGACAGGCAGCACCTTTCCGTTCTCGTCGACCGTGCGCATCTTCACACCGGGGAAGGGACGGCCGACGCTGCCGCGCTTGCGCGTCCACCACTCGCCGATGAGCGGCTTGGTCCACCCAGCGACTGCACCACCGAACTCCGTGGCGCCGTACATGATCATCACGGGAATGCCGTACCGTTCGGTGAATTCGTCGGCGAGGTCGGGGCTCACGAAGGTCGTGCCCGCAGTCACCGCCCGCAGACTCGCGAGTTTCTCCTTGGGCACCTCCGCATTGAGTACCGAGCGCATCGCGGCCGGCGGCAGACCGGCTACGCGCAGCTGATGCTCGTAGACAGCGTCGACCCAGCCCTCGACGGTGAAGCGTGGCAGCAACACGATCGGGCGCGCCTCGGAAAGAGCCTGGACGACACCCCAGAGTCCACCGATGTGCACGATCGCGAGCGACACGAGCGAGACCCTGCCGGTCAAGGGTTCACGGCCGTCACCCCCTTTGCCGGTATGGCCGTGCACGGCGTCGAGAGCGGCTTCCAGCTGACGCCAGGTCAGCGGGATGCGCTTCGGCGGCCCCGTGGTGCCCGAGGTGAACATCTCGACCGCGACCGGATCCTTCTCGTCCGTCGCGACCTCGATGGTGACCTCCGGCCCCCCGGCGCGCTGCTCGACTTCGATCCCGTCGACAGAGAAGCCGACGATGCCGGCCTCGGCGATGGCGGTTGCGAATTCGGCCTCTTCCCACCATGTTCCCGGGGCAAGGACAACCTGGGGACGAGATGCCACCGCGTCCGCGGCGACCCGCGCGGTCGGTTGCATGGGGTTGAGGGTGATGATCGTGCGGCCCTTACCGAGGATCGCGATCAGGGACGAAATGGACTCGGTCCGATTGCTGAGCACGACGCCGATACGTGCCCCCTCCCCGCAGCCGACGCGGGTGAGTTCGGAGTCGATTCTTTCTGCGAGGGAACGGACTTCACCCCACGTGTGCCACGCTTTGCCCTCCTGGACCATCTTCGCGTCGTCGGATGCCGACCACAGCAAGCCCAACGCTTCCCTGATACCCGTCATTCGATACCTCCCACTCCTGCCGACGGGAAAAATCCGCGTTCTTCCTGCATCGGTACCGGTTCATGACGTTTCGCGTACCGCATCCGGCGACACCGAGCGAAACGTCTCACCCAAAGATAGATCACATAGTTAACTACGTCAATCTGGTTTGCATTCGATGTCTCCGACACGGTGTCGCATCCGAGCACGAAAACGGGGGAAGACCTTCCGGTCCTCCCCCGCTCGGTCCAGCGGATTCAGCGCGGCATCCCCAGCCCGCGCTCGGCAATGAGGTTGCGCATGATCTCCGAACTGCCGCCGGCGATCGTGTATGCCCGCGCGTACAGGAACTCGTCCTGCCACCGCCCGTGATCGACTGCCCCCGAATCACTCTCGACGAGAATCCCGGCCTCACCGGCGAGCTCGAGCGCGAAACGTGCGATGTCCACACCGAGCTCACTGAACATCAGCTTGGCCATCGGTGCGTCGTAGGGCCGTTCGGTCTTGCGTGACCATCGGCTGATATTCGCGTACACCATCGCCGATAGTGCAGCGACCGCCGCCGACAACTCGCCGATCCGCTCCTGAACTGCGCCGTCCTCGATTGCCGGACGTCCGTTGCGGATCACGTTCTTCGCCAGATCTTTCAGCGCCTCGACGTTCTGCTGCAACCGCACAGCACTCGTCGCCACACCGCTGCGCTCGTGCGCGAGACTCGAATTCGCGATTCCCCAACCCTGGTTGACCTCACCGATCAACGCGTCGGGCCCGAGCTCGACATTGTCCAGGAACACCTCGTTGAAGTCCGAGGTCCCGGTCATCTCGCGTAACGGACGCACATCGACACCGGGCAGTCGCATATCGACGATGAAGGCGCTGATTCCCTTGTGCTTCGGCGCGTCCGGATCGGTACGGGCGAGAAGATAACCGTAGTCGGCCCAGTGTCCGTTGGTCGTCCATACCTTCTGACCCGTAACCCGGAACCCACCGCCCTCGGTGGGCACGGCCTTGGTGCGCAGCGACGCGAGGTCGCTACCCGAACTCGGCTCACTGAACAGCTGGCAGAAGATGAGCTCGCCGGAACGGATGCCCGGCAGGTACTTCTGCCGCTGCTCCTCGGTGCCGAAATCGATCAGGGCGTGCGACACGAGATGCGCGGCCCCCTGGATCGCCGCCGGGGCGCGCCCACGCGCGAGTTCCTCCCCGACGACGACATCTTTCTCCGACGAATGCCCGGAGCCCTTGCCTCCGTACTGCTCGGGCCAGTCCGCCCCGACGTAGCCGGCCGCGAACAGCTTGCCGGTCCACTGCTTGAGCAACGCCAGTTCTTCTGCGTCCTCCGCGCTGCGCACACCCGCCTTGACGGCGACCGGCGGCTTGTTCGCGGCGACGAATTCGCGCACCTCTGCCCGGAATTCCTCGAGCTCCGGAGTCATTCCGTAGTCCATGTCAGCGCACCTCGTAGTTGCGGGTCGGCACCTCGGAACGGACGACCTGCGCCTTGCCGATCGGGTTTCCGAGATCGGTGTAGTACATGCCGGTGGCGAGCGCCGCGGTGCGGCCTGTGTTCTTGGACTCCCAGATCGCCCGGAGGCTTCCTTGGATCGCAGCCGGAGGCTTCGCGGCGATCCGCTCCGCGAGTTCCTGCGCCCGGTCCCACAAGGTGTCCCGGGTCACGATCTCGCTGATGAACCCGATCTCCAGCGCCCGCTTGGCAGACATGCGCTCGTCGAGGCCGAGCAGGACCATGCGGAGCACCTCGCCGATCGGGATGCGATGCGCCAGGCCGATCGGCTCGAGTGCAGCGACCATGCCGTACGACACGTGCGGATCGAAGAACTGGGCGTCCTCGCTGGCAATGATGATGTCGGCCTCGTTGAGCCAGTAGAGTGCACCGCCCGCTGCCATTCCGTGCACCGCGCAGATCAGCGGCTTCCAGCACCCGTTGTGCTTGGGGGAGAGATCGATGCCCGGATCGCGGCGCATGAAGACATTGTCCGAAAGGAATGTGCCCTCCTTGACGTCGACGCCGGTCGAGAAGGCGCGGTCTCCGTTGGCCCGCAGCACCATGACGTGAACGTCGTCTTCCTCGCGTGCGTAGGCCCACAGCGCCGCGAACTCTGCCCGCATCGTGTCGGTGAACGAGTTCAGTTTGTCGGGCCGGTCGAGCGTGATCGTCAGAACATGGTCTTTCAGCTCTGCGATCACCGTGGTCAAGCCGCTCAGATCCACAGTTCCTCCTGGAAAATACGGGCGTGCGCCCTCACAAATATTACTAAGTCATCCATGTTCGCGTCCAGTCTCCCGGTCGGTACACGTCAACGCGCGTGGGTAGCAGCAGCGGCCATCGCCGGTCGTCGCCGGGCGGGATCGGCCTTCACCTCCACGACCAGAGGGTAGGACCCGTCCTCTACCAGCGCCGCAACCTGCGTGAACTCCCCGACATCCCGCACCGTCACCGCGCGCGCACCGAGCGCCCGCGCCGTCTCGGCGAACCCGGGCCAGTCGACCTCCGAGTGCACCGGCGACAGACCCAGGCCTTCCAGCTTGAGATATTCGGCGCCATAGCAGTGATCGTCGAGCACCACCAGCACCAGCGGCAGCCGATGCCGCACCGCCGTGCTCAACTCCACCAACCCCATCATCGCGCCGCCGTCCCCGGCCACACACACCGTCGGCACCTCGCGCCGGCCTGCCGCGACACCCACCGCCGTTGCGATACCCAGCCCGATCGAACCGAACGCGCCGGGCACCGCGAAGCGACCCGGATCGACCCGCAGATATTTCCACGCCGCGAACGAGAATCGCCCGATGTCGGTGACCACCTGCACTCCCGAGGGGAGTATCCCGCCGAGCTGGACCATCGCATCGCGCATATCGACGGTGCCGCCACCGGAAATACTGCGGTAGCCCGTCTCCCCCACCGCGCGCACCGCCGCGGCGAGCTGCGCGACCCGACGACCGGACCGGGCAGAGTCACCCGCCTCCGTCAGCCGCTCGTACAACGCGCGCACCACACCCGCGGCGTCGCCGGAAATCGGCAGATCGACCGGCGCGAACCGCCCGAACGCATTCGACCGATCGTCGACCTGGATGACGAACTTCCCGGCGAGCAGCGCCGTGTTGTCGGTCGTGAACGACGACAGGGAGGCACCGACGGCGAGCACGCAGTCCACCCGGCCGAGCTCCTCGATCGCCACCGCATGCGACAGCGAGCCGTGCACACCGAGGTCCTCCGGCTCCCCGGCGAACAGGTCCTTCGCGAGCAGCGTCGTCATCACCGGCGCGTCGAGTGCCCGCGCCAGAGCCAGAATGTTCTCGCGGGCCCCGGACAGCACCGCGCCGCGGCCGGCGAGGATCAGCGGTCGCGCGCTGCCCAGCAACGCGCCGAGCGCTTCGTCGACCATCTCCGGGTCCGGCGCACCGGGTACCGGCGGTGCGGGCACCGCACGCGGCGACTCGCCTGTCACGGTGACCTCGAGCAGGTCGTAGGGCAGATCGAGCACCAGCGGAACCCGGGTGGCGGTCACCCGCGCCAGCGCACCCGCGATGTCGCACGCGACGGCGTCGGCGTTGCGAACCCGGCGGTACTCGGCACCGGCGAGTCTGGCGAACCCCTCCAGGTCGAAGTCCTGGAAATGATCGCGCACGTCCGGGGTGCTGCCGGTCAGCAACAGCACGGCGCTGCGCGAGCGCACCGCCTCCACCAGCGCGGTCGTGCAGTTCGTCACCGCCGGACCGTGCGTCACCGACGCGACACCCACCCGGCCGGTCATGCGGGCGTAGCCGTCCGCCATCGACACCGCACCGCCTTCGACCGCGGCCGCGATGAACTCGCCGCCGTGGTTTTCGACGAAGTCGCCGAGATACGCGAGGTTGGCGTCCCCCATGAGCCCGAACACGGTACCGATTCCACACTCGGAAAGCGCCTGCGCGGCAAGTTGATAGGTCTTCACAAGGAGCTCCTCCAGGATCGGGATGTGCGGTCAGATGGCGGGACAGAAGCCGCCGTCGACGTGCACGGCCGTGCCCGTCAGGTAACCGGCCCGGGGAGAGAGCAGAAACGCCGCGGTATCACCGAACTCACGGGGCTCGCCCACCCGGCCGAGCGGGATCTTCATCCGGTCGGCGACCGTGGCGAGGTACTCCTCGACGTCGCGGCCCGCCTCGACGGCCGGACGCACAATCTGGCCACTACGGATGATGCCGACGAGTATCGCGACCACCCGAACCCCGTCGGGGCCGAACTCGTTGGCCAGTGCCTTGGTCAGGCTCAGACCCGCCGCGCGCAGCGGGGAACTCGGCATGCCACCACCGGCGCCCGGGGCACGCGCACCGGTGCTGAGCACATTGAGGATCACGCCTTTCGATTCCTTCAGGTACGGTACTGCCGCGCGGCTCGCGCGCACCGCCGCAAGGAACTTCAGGTCGAAATCGTCATACCAGGCCTCGTCGGTGAGCTCCTCGAACCCCCCGCCGGTGTGCACCCCGGCCGAGTTGACCAGCCCGTCGAGCCGGCCCCACCGCGCATGGGTCTGCTCGACGAGTCCGTCGAGGTCGGCGGCGACCGTGACGTCGGCTCGCACCCCCACCGCGGAGCCGCCGCCGAGGGCACACAGGGTCCGTACGGCGTCGTCGAGACGCTCGGCATTGCGACCGCAGATCGTCACGTCGGCGCCCTCCACAACGAGAGCCGCGGCTGTCGCGTATCCGAGGCCGTCGGATCCGCCGGTGACGAGGAAAGCCTTGCCCTGCAGGCCGAGATCCATACGGCTCCTTCATGCATCTACTTAGTAAACTATGTAATCTGGGTTATAATACACTGGGCGGGTTGGCGACAGTCAACGGAGGACACCATGAAGGTTCTGATCTACGGTGCGGGAGGCTTCCTCGGCTCCGCGCTCGTCCGGCGGTTCCTTGCAGGAGGACACACCGTACGAGGCCTGGTCCGCACCAAAGACGCGGCTGCCGCACTCCGTAAGGAGGGCGCCGAGCCCGTGCTCGGCGACCTGCTCTCCGATCCCGCGGGCACCGTCGCACTCGCGATCGACGCAGATGTCGTCGTGTACGCCGCGCAACTTCTCCTGGAACCCGAGCGGCACACCATCGAGGCCCTGATCGATCACCTCGCGGAATCGGGAAAGACGCTGATCTTCACCTCTGGCACAGGAGTGCTCTCACAGCGCACCGACGGCGAGTGGAGCGAAGACACGTTCGCCGAGGACGACGAGTTCGTCCGATCCAAGTACATCGGTGCCCGCGTCGACACCGAGAATCTCGTGCGCGCCGCCGGCGCACGGGGCATCCGGGGCATCGTCGTGCGACCCTCGATGATCTGGGGCCACGGCCGCTCCCCCATGCTCGACGGCTTCCGCACCGCGATCGAGAAGACCGGTTCGGTCTGCTACATCGGTCGCGGACTGAATCTGTACTCGAACGTGCACGTCGACGACGTCGCCGAGATCTACCACCTCGTGGCGGAAAAGGGCGTCACCGGCGCGCTCTACCATGCAGTCTCGGGCGAGACGAATTTCCGCACCCTCGCCGAGGCCCTCGCCCGGCGGCACGGTGTTACGGCCCGGAGCATCGACCTCGCCGAGGGAGTGGACATCTGGGGCACCTTCGCCGCACTGATCGTCTTCTCGACCTGCAGTCGCACGCGCGCACCCCGCACCCGGCGCGAACTTGGCTGGCAGCCCCATCCCGAACGGCTCGATGTAGTCGCCGAGATCGACGTTCCGACGAGTGTGATCTGACGGCCGTCGCACCCGGTCCACAAGGATCGGGTGCGACGCGCGGACAGTGCCGACAGTCAGTGACGCCCGCCGGCGACCACGAGAGTCTCGCCGGTGATGTAGGACGATTCGTCGGACAACAGGAATCGCACGACGGACGCGATCTCCGCCGGCGCCGCACCACGACCCAGCGGGACCGTCCCGACCATCGCGGCGCGCTGCTCTGCCGTCACCGTCTGCGATTGCTCGGTCAGGACAAGACCGGGAGCGACGGCATTGACCCGGATGCCGTGCTTCGCGAACGCGAGGGCGCACCCGCGAGTGAAGTTGTTCAACGCTGCCTTCGTCGCCCCGTACGCGATCGTCGACGCGTTTGCCGAGACACCGCTGATCGACGAAATGTTGACGATTGCACCGCCTCCCGCCGCGATCATCTCGTCCTTGACCGCCCACGTCGTGAGATACGGCCCGCCGGCGTTCGTGCGGAACAGCAGATCCCACCGCCCGGGGGTGAGTTCGTCGACCTCCAGCAATCGCGAGTAGGCAGCATTGTTCACGAGAAACCCGACAGGTCCGCCGAGTTCACGGCGCGCGGTGGCCATGAACTCCGTCACGGATTCCTGATCCGCCACATCGACCTGCACGGCGACGGCCTCTCCGCCGCGGTCGCGGATGCCGACGACCGTAGCGTCCGCCTCGCCGGCCCGGGAACGATATCCCACCGCGACCCGAGCTCCAGCAGCTGCGAGGTTCTCACAGACGGCGCGCCCGATACCCCTGGCGCCACCCGTGACGACGGCGATTCTGCCCTCGACCCCCCGCGCCTCCGTCATCGCTCCAGGGGATCGAAGTGCCGGTCGGCGAGTACACCCATCGCAGGGCGCAGCGCCTGCGTCTCGCCGGCAACCTGGCGCAGGAGAACACCCACCGCGACCCCGAGCGGCACCGAGCCTTCGAGGCACCGTTTCACCAGCTTGGCAGTACCCGCCGCCACGGACGACGGCCTGTACTCGAGCACCGCTTCGAGATCGTCCAAGTCTCGCTGCTCGACAGCCGCCGACACAGAGGATGCCTCACGCAGGTACTTCAGAATCCTCGCCAGGCCCTTGCTGCGCTGGATCACGAACGGATCCTCGCTCCGCGGAACGATGATCTGCCGGATCTGCTCGAGCGCGGCGTCGTAGAGCCAGTCCCGCTCTCCCGGAGTCGACGGCACCGGATCGACGTCGACGATCTCCACACCCACGACGTCGGCCAGGGCCTCGAGGAACAGCCTCCGGTGCAGCAGTCCGTACACGAGACCGTTACCCACCTCGCCCAGCAGGTCGGGCTCCGCGCGCGTGCGGTGCCCGAGGATCACGATGCGCAGTTCGGCGAGCACCCGGTAGTAACGTATCCGGTCGAGATCGACGGTGGTTCCGGCTGCACGTGCGTAGTCGTCGAACCGCTCCATCAGGTCGGTGAACGGTTCCTGTACCGCACGGACCGAGACCCAGGCGAGATCGTCGTGCGGGTCGCCGAGGTGTCCCAGCTCGAGGTCGAGGACGGCGGTGACCTTGCCGTTCTCGTAGAGGAAGTTTCCCGGACCGGTGTCCCCCTGCACGATCGCTACGGGTCCGTCGACGTCCGGCACGTGGCTGCGCACCCAGTCGAGCCCGAGGTCGATCAGTGGATCGCTGGTCCCGGAGTCGCGGTAGATCTCTTCCCACGTGTCGATCTCGCGGTGGACGAGCACCCGCAGATCCGCGCCGGGGTCCTGGTCGGGCAGCCCGAGCCGGTGCGGATCCACCCGGTGCATCTCGGCGAGGATGCGCATGAAATCCGATGCGACGGAGACTCGTTGGCCCTCGTCGTGCAGTCGGGAGAACCACGGCTGCCCAGGGACGAGTCCCGACAGGATCGCCTGTTCGGTCGGATGCACTCCGACCACCTCCGGGACCGGGACCGCGGTGCCGCTCAGCGCCCGGAAGAATGCCGCCTCGCGGTGCAAGGTGAAATTGTCACCCTTCTCCACGGGGTCGAGACGGTCGTAGCGCAGGAACAGAGGGCGGACCACGCCGTCCTCACCCCGCACCTCCACCACCCACGCTTCCCTCCGGCCGCCACCCGGGCGCCGGTCGGCCGAAACCACGGTGCCGTTCGCCGTCTCGCCGATCCATTTCACGAGATCGCGGGAAAGGTTGCTCGCTTCAAGATCGGTCGTGCTCTGTGTCGCAGTCGCCATCACTTCGTCCTGACCTCGGGCGGTCACGTATACCGCACCCCCCAACTATGGTACAGATCACTTATATCACTTAGTTCTCTTTCCGCAAGATCACATCGATCCCGGAGCGTGCCCATGACCTCGAACACCGTCGCCGACGCACCATTCCTCCCCGAAGACGACACCTACCACCGACTCAGCGACGACCCCTACGAAACCGAAACGACGTGGTGGTCGTTCAACGTGCCCGAACGCCGGATCGGCGGGTGGCTCCACGCCGCGCATCTGCCCAACCAGGGCACCGTCAGGTGGCGTGTGTTCGCGTGGAACCCGCGCGGAGCCGACCCCGGACGCCTCGCGTACTTCCGCAACTCGGGGCCGGCTCCGATGATCGACAATCCCGACCTCCGCGACATCACTTTCCCTGCGGGCGGTTTCAGCGTCAAAGCCCTGAAGCCGACCATGGACTACCACATCGCCTACTCCGATCCGGCAGCAAAGTTCGCCATCGAGTTCGAACACCGCAGCGCGCACCCGGCGCAGCGGTTCACACCCGGTGAGGCGCCCGCGATGTTCAATCCCCACTTCGATCAACTCGGTCACCTCACCGGCGAACTCGTACTCGACGGCGAGCGCATCGAGATCGACTGTCACTCCGTCCGGGACCGTACGTGGGGTCCGCGCGGCGGCGCGCACCTGCAGAGTCGCAAGCCCGAACATCTGCGTGGCCAATACACGGTTCGCGAACCCGGTGGACCGTCGTGGCGGCAGGTCGAGCGGCAACGCGGCCGCGGCCGCATCCAGTACATCTTCGGCCACGCCGGCGCCGAGACCGGTTTCCTGAGCTTTGTTCGTCCCCAGGACGGCGACGCCGCAGGATTCTCGCCGCTCAATGTCGGCTGGCTGTTGAAGGATGGACGGTTCGAGCGTCTCGACAAGACACGTAGCCGCATGCGGAACTATCGCGACCCCCGTACCGTGGAGCGCTCACATGGAGGTGCAGCTCGTCGACGTCACGGGTCGCACCATGGATGCCGAGGGTTTCGCCGTGAGCCACATGTGCGAACACGGCACCGGCGCCAACGCGCTGATGCGCTGGGATTTCGACGGGAAGATCGGCTGGGGTGAAGATCAGGACGGGTGGAAGCCCGACCACTTGGCCGAGCTCATGCGTGCCCTGCGCGATACGGGCCGGACAGGGCACGCACGCCGGTAGGGAACCTCAGTGGGATGGTGAACTGTGCCCGATCTGTAGGTTGCGCAGCATTTTTCGAGCGAAGTCCGGTATCGGAACAGGGCCGCCGTCACCGACCGCGACAAGTACGGTGTCGCAAACACTGATGCACACTCCGTCACGAAAGAGTGCCGAGGACGCCACGAACGAGGTTCGGCCGATCCGGCCGACGCCGACGCCGGTGTCGATGACGGCGGGCCAATGCGCTTCGGCAAGGAAATGGACGGCGTTCTGGGACGTGACCAACCGCAGTGGACGCATTCCCGAGTCGTACACACCTGGGAAGACCTGCGCATTCAAAACCGCACGAGCATCCTCGTGCATCGATTCCAGGGCGAGATTGTTCAGGTGTGCATTTGCATCCATGTCGGCGTAGCGAGCCTGCACCTTCCCGACAAGGGGATACAGGTCGGGGCGCGAACGGGCCGGATGCGGCCGACCGGTGGTTTCCACCAGCGCATCAACGGATTCGACGCTACTGCTCATGGTCTTGCCTTCTTTCATCTCGCCGTGATCGGAAATCAATAATGTTGCCTGGTAGGCAGCGCCGTGAGCGGTTCACCGCCGGCCGGCGGCCGTCCGGACCGGGTCCACGGGGTCATCGCCTATTCCGTTGCCAACCGAATTGCGGTTCGTATCCCAACACCCGGCGAGCCTTGTCGATGCATAGAAGCGTCTCGTTCTCATGGAAGACGCGGCGGGTCGGCACACCCGGAAACTGCTCGGCGACAAGGTCGGTGGTCGACCTGGACATCACCGTGTCGGCGTTTGCGATCACGAAGGTGTCGAGGCCCGTGTTATCCCGCTCGAGCGCTTTGCGCACCGCCTGCGCGCCGTCGCGACTATCGATGTACGCCCACAAGTTCCAACGCCTCAGCGTTGGATCGGTGTCGTATTCCGGGAACCGCTCGTAGTCGCCCTCATCCAGAACGTTCGAGAACCGTAGAGCGGTCAGCGACAAGTCCGGATTCCACCGAGCCAACTCGGTTGCCATAGTCTCCTCGAGATGCTTCGCGAGTGAATACGACGATTCCGGGCGCGCTGGATAATTCTCGTCCACCGGAAGGTACGGCGGTGGTGTAGTGAACGGGATGCCGAGCAACGTCTCGCTCGACGCCCACACCACCTTCTTCACCCCGGCGCGGATCGCGGCCGTGAAGACATTGTAGGTGGTCATCAGGTTATTCTCGAAAGTCTCCGAGTCGGTAGCCAACCCGGGCCCGGGAATAGCAGCCAGGTGGACGACCGCGTCCACTCGGCGATATCTGCTGTCCACGGACGACATCGCGTCGGTGGCCTGACCGAGATCACGCAAGTCGGCGATCACGGTCGGAGCAGAGGAATCTGTGGGCCGGATGCGATCGATGCTCGTCACCTTCCAGCCGTGACGCTGCAAATCTGCCACCACCGCACGGCCCAACTTCCCACTGCCACCCGTTACCACCACCCGCCCCGTCATGTCGCTCCTGTCATCGCAGTCCGTTGATATCTTGTATCACCTAGTAATCTACCGCTCTCCTACGTGCCATCATGTCCCCGAAGCAGCGGTCACGTCGAATCGCGATGAGCGGTCGAGGATGCCGCACCGACCATTCCTTCCCGGCTATGCACGCAGCGGAGAGAAGAGAGCAATACTGTCGAGTGCTTAGGTTGCCCGAACCTGCGACGCGAACCCAGGTTGCCCGGCAACGACGTTGAGGAAAGGAACAGCAAGTGTCCGCATCACCCCTCGTCGCCATGGCCACCGACCCCGCCTCGGTACTGCCGGTCCAGCTACGCTCGCGCGCCCGATCGGAACCCGATCGACCGTTTCTGCTGGAAGTGACGGGCGGTAGCGCCACCTACGGCGCGACATGGGACGGCGTATGCAAGTGGGCCGAGCAGCTGAGAAGCCTCGGTGTCGGGCCCGGCTCCCACGTCGCGACCTGGCTGCCACCTTCGATCGATGCCGCGATGGTGTGGATCGCCCTCGGTTGCCTGGGTGCGGTGGAGATACCGGTCAACCCCGATCTGAACGGCGCATTCCTCGAGCATGTCCTCGACGATGCCGCGCCGATGCTGTGCCTGGCGCGACCAGAATTCGTCGACCGCATTCGAGACACCCGACCCGCCTTACCGGTTCGGGCTGTCGAGCGTGGCGCGTGGGAAACACTGGCTGCGGCCACCACCGAAATCCAGGTACTGCCGAGACCGAGCGACATCGCGTGCGTGATCTACACCTCCGGCAGCACAGGTCCGGCCAAGGGAGTGGTGCTGGATTGGGCGCAGTTCGCCACCACCATCGACCGGATTCCCCTCGGCCCGGACGATGTGACCTACGATTGCCACCCGATGTTTCATGTGACCGGAAGAAGCCCCTTGGTCACCATGTGCAACACAGGTGGCAGAGTCGTTTTCCGCGAGAAGTTCTCGGCCAAGGCCACGATGGATGACGTGCGTAGGTTCGGATGCACCACGGGCACCTTCCTCAGTTCTCTCCTGCTGGCCTTGCCGCCGCGGGCCGACGACGCCGACAACCCACTGGAGGCCGTGTTCGCCGGACACAATGTCGCTCTCGCTGCGGAATTCGCGAAGCGATTCGCCGTGAGGTGTTACGACCTCTACGGTTCCACCGAAGTCGGCTTCCCGCTCGTCCTGAGCGACCCGCCCGATCTCGAGCACACGTGGTGCGGACGCGTCCGCGACGGCTATCGGGCACAGGTGGTGGACGAGGAGGGGCACCCCGTCGCCGACGGCGAACCGGGCGAGCTCTGGATCCGGCCCGACGACCGACTCATAATCATGGTCGGTTACCTCAACCAACCGGAGGCGACCGCACGTGCCCTGGACGGCGGCTGGTATCACACGGGCGATGTCGTCATTCGCCATCCCGACGGCAACTTCGAGTTTCTGCATCGGGCCGGGGACACGATTCGACGGATGGGCGAGAACATTTCGACCACCGCCGTCGAGGCAGTGATCGACGAGCACCCGCAGCTTTCCGGATGCGCGGTACTTGGAGTTCCCGATTCCATTGCAGGACAAGAGGTTTTGATCGCCGCGGAGGTCGTCGCGAACTCCACACTGGACGAGCCTGCGCTCTACGAGTGGCTGACAAGTCGCCTACCCAAGCACAGCCTGCCGAAGTACCTCACCCTGACCGACGCGTTGCCACGCACCCCGACCAACAAGGTTCTCAAGAGCGGACTGCTCGGCGCCATCGACCTGACCGGCGCGTGGAGCCCTCCGAGCCGGCGACGCTGACTCGCAGGACTCAGCAGCGCCAGCACTCCCGCGGATCGGCCAATACACGTCGCAGACCCTGGCGATGCGTGTCCTGCCGGACCGTCTGATGATCGGACCGGCTCCGGCCGAGCTCTTTCGCGCCTTCGCGCCGGCGTGGCAGCCGCGCGGTCCCGAACTCGGCAAGCACCGGGTGTCGCCGACGTGCCACAGAAGGGGCGGCACATACCGAAGAGAACCAAGTAACATAAGTGGCCTGTAGAATACCTGGTAGACCGCGGTATACGTGACCCCAGAGGGAGTGCGAAGCGGTGGCCACTGCGACCGAGAGCGCAGACGAACTCGACGCGAACAGCCTTTCCCTCAATCTCACGTACGCGTGCGGGCGATCCGGCGAGCGGCACTGTGACACTACACATAGTTCACTTAGTTAGTTATAAGGTTCTCACCTACCTCGTTCGCCGACCCCTCCTCGAAAGGTCCCCTGTGAACGCCACCGATCCCCGATCCTCCTCACCCCTCAATGGTCTGAGCGTGATCGATCTGTCGACCACCACTCCCGGCGCATACGCGAGCGTGTTTCTCGCCGACGCGGGTGCCGACGTCCTCATGGTCGAGCCGCCGACAGGCAGCCCCTTGCGCGAAGTTGCCGGTTGGCCTGCTCTCGCCCGTGGCAAGAAGAGCGTCGTATTAGACCTGCATACCGATGACGGCCGTGCTCGATTGGAAGACCTGCTCCGCAGCGCAGATGTCCTCGTCACGACGTCTCGGCCCGCGGCGCTCGAACGCCTGGGGCTCGGGCCCGCACGTCTCGGCGACTTGAACCCGCGACTGGTCAGCGCCTCGATCACCGGCTGGGGCAGCACCGGACCGTGGGCGAACGACAAGGGATACGAAGCACTTGTCCTCGCCCGGATGGGTGTCTTCCACGGAAAGGCCCGGATGACACCGCGTCCAGGTCCTGCATTCCTGGCCACCCCGTGGCCCTCGTGGGGTGCCGCACACACCGCAGTACACGGCATCCTCACAGCGTTGTACGAACGCGAGAGCAGCGGTATCGGCCAGCACGTCGAGGCGGATCTGCTTCGGGGCACCGCTTCGATGGATCCATACAACTGGTTCTTCGAACTCGTCTGCAGGCGCTGGCCCGAGGCGTACCAGCCCCGGTACGCATTCGACGACGAAGGCCGACCCAGTGCTCCACTGATCTATCCGCTGCTCGTTGCACAGACGAAGGATGATCATTGGCTCCAATTCGCACAGACGGAACCACGGCTCTTCCACGCGATGATGACCGAATTCGGACTCGCCCATGTCTTCACCGATCCCTACTGGCAGGGAATTCCATTGTTCGAAGACGTCGAGCGTCGGGTCGAACTGTGGGAGCTGATGCTCGAAAAGGTACGGGAGCGCACCCTCGCCGAGTGGCAGGACGTGTTCGACAAGAACCCGAACGTCACAGCAGAGATCCTCAATACTCCAGAATCGGCACTCGATCATCCGCAACTCGTTCACGACGGTCGTGTGGTGGTTGTCGACGACCCCGAGCTTGGAGCAGTTCGGCAACCGTCAACTCTCGTCCACGTCGACGGAGCACCGCTGACAGAACTTCGACCCGCGCCCCGCCTCGGTGACACAGAACCGTCACTCGACGCCATGGTGTCCGTCCCGTCAGTTCGCGAAAGCAACGCTGCTGGTTCGGCACTTCCACTCGCCGACGTCACCGTCCTCGAACTCGGTTCGATGTTTGCAGCTCCCTACGGAGCGACCCTGTTGACAGACCTCGGCGCCCGCGTCATCAAAATCGAGCCTCTCGCGGGTGACACGATACGGTCACTCATGGCGTTCCCCGAAGCCGGCGGCGCCAAGGTTCTCCAAGGCAAGGAATCTGTCGCTCTCGACATCAACACACCCGAGGGCCTCTCGATCGTTCATGACCTCGCGAAGAAGTGCGACCTGGTCCTGCAGAGCTATCGTGCGGGGGCGGCCGAACGGATCGGAGTAGACGCAGCAACCCTGCGCGCGCTCAATCCTGATCTGATCTACCTCAACGCCCCGGGATACGGTACCGACGGACCGTTCGGGAAGAGCCCCGCCTATGCACCGTCCATCGGTGCCGCGAGCGGGTTGGCCATCAGCGATCTCGGACGGAACGATCTCATCGGCTCCAACCTCGACGAAATCAAGCGCTTTGTCCCACTCTTCCAAGCCGCAGGCGCGAGTCCCTCGGTTCAGGCCGACGGCGTCGCTGCCCTCGGCGTCGCTTCAGCGCTTCTTCTCGGGTTGCTGGCCCGCAAGCGGGGACGTCCAGTCGGCGAGATGACCACAACGATGCTGGCGAGCGCAACCCACGTGTTGATGGATCGCAACATCGACTACGCCGGCAAACCCACAACACCGGCTGCCGGTCCTGACCTGTACGGACTCGACGCCCTCTACCGTCTTTACGAGACGAACGACGGCTGGATCTTCCTTGCCGCTCCGCAGGAGTCCGAATGGGCAGTTCTCGTCGATGCGATGAAGTCGTATGTGGATCTGGACCAGCACGAGTATGCGACGGCGGAACTCCGCCGGGCCAACGACGCGGGCCTGACCGAAGCGCTCGCCGAGGTTCTCCGCACCCGATCGAAGTCGGAGTGGGAGAAAGAACTTACCTCAGCCGATGTCGGATGCGTTGCCGTGACAGAGAAGACCCCGGAGGCACACCTTCAGGAGGATAAGTACTTCGATGCCGGATACACGGTGATCGCGGACAGTCCGATCTTCGACGAGCATCGCCGGCTCGCACCGCTCACGCGGTTCTCACGCTCGGCGGTGAAGGCGGATGCCGGTTGCACGATCGGAGAACACACAGATTCCGTCCTGGCCGAGATCGGACTGTCCACCGAGCGGATCGCGGAACTACGGAGCAAGAACATCGTGGCCTGACCGCAACGAAGACCGAACGCGCACCGCGACCTGATATTGCACAGGGGGGTGGGTTCCACGGGAGCCCACCCCCGTGTCGTGGCGTTCATGGGTATGCCTTGTTTCGACCGAGTTCAGATTGACGAGAACAGAGCAATGAGCGATCGATCCATGACCGATACCACATCTGTCAGCGGTCATGTAATTCCCCAGGTTGAGGGGTTGGTCCGTCACGTAATTGGATCTGTCGCACTTTCCGTGAAGTCGCTGCCACGCTTCGCTATTCGAGGTGGATGACGCGTTTGCGGAGCAGGTCGAGGTTGGCTCGCCCGTACATCTGCCGTTTGAGCATCTTAGAAGTTACGTGGAATCTGGCCCGCGGAGATGATCATGTCTCCTCGGTGTCGACCACGGAACTGAGGAGACGGCTTGAACGGCACGGTGGTGTTGGAGGAGAAGTGGCCGGTGCTGGGCCGGCATGCGCAGGCGGCCGGGTGGCTGCGGGTATGGACCGATCTCGGGAGGGCGCCGCGGACGATCGACGCCTACGCCCGGGGGCTCGCCGAGTACCTGGAATTGTGCGAACGGGAGGGCGTCGACCCGCTCACGGCGAGTAAGGCGCATGTCGGGATCTATGTGCGGGAGTTGACCGAACGGCCAAGTCGTCGCGGCGCGAACGTGGTCTCGATCGACTCCGGCTCCGGCCTGGCGAATGCCACCATTCAACAACGTCTCGTGTCGGTGCGGTTGTTCTACGACCACCTCATGGAGGAGGGCCTGCGCGAGTCCAATCCCGTTGGCCGGGGCCGTTTCACGCCAGGTCAACGCGGTGGCGGGCACCAGCGCGGGTTGGTGCCCCGATTGACGAAGCTGCCCTGGATTCCCACCGAGGAGCAGTGGGTGGACATCTTGGCCGTCGCCGCCGCGGAACCGGTCCGCAACCGGGTGATGCTTGCCCTGGCCTACGATGCCGCGCTGCGCCGTGAGGAGCTGTGCTCGCTCCGCACCGACGATGTCGACCCCGCCCACCGCACCCTGCGGATCCGAGCGGAGACGACGAAGAACCGGCTCGAGCGGGTCGTGCCGTATTCGGCCGCGACCGGTGTGTTGCTGTCGGACTATCTGACGCACCGGGCGAGCCTGAGCAGAGCCCGCGGACCGCTGTTCCTGTCGGAGTCCCACCGCAATCACGCCCAACCGCTGACCCTGTGGACGTGGTCGAAGGTGGTGCGACGCATCGCCCTGGCCGCCGATGTTCCGCGGTTGTCCACGCACACCACCCGGCACCTGTGTCTGACCGATCTGGCCCGGATGGGCAGGGAGCTGCACACGATTGCGGCCTTCGCCGGTCATCGCCACACGGACTCGACGCTGCGATACATCCACCTGTCGGGGCGGGACCTGGCCGACAAGCTCGGCCGCGGCATGGACCACATTCATGCCTGGCGGATTTCGATGCTCACCGGCATGGATGCCGCGACGGCGGGAGCGCCGCGGTGACCGCGCCCCTGCCGGGGACACCCGAACCTGGATCCGAATCACGTTGGTGCTCACCGCTCGTCGCGTATGGATTCGACACCACACTCGAGGTCCGAGACGATGAGGTGCGGGCCATCGACGAACTCGGCGTGCGCAACCTGCGGCGACTGCACGATCACGATCCGCACGCGCCGGGATGGCTCCTGATCGAACGACTGCTGCGACCGCTGGAGGCAGTCAACGCAGGACTGGATTCACCTGCCACCGCGCATCGACGGCGAACCATGGCCGATGCGGTCGCGGTGCTGCTGGTGCGATGCGCCGAGATGGAGCAGACCTTCTGGGGCTGGAGCACGCAGGAATGGGTCGAACTGCTCGGCCGCGATCAGGCCGAGTTCCGCCGGAACGCACCCGCCTGGGCCGGCGACGAGGTCCGCCCCTACCTCGCCGCGCACGCCTACCTGCTGGGCTCGTTCACCGAGTTCCATCGGCTCGGCAGCTTCCAGCGCTTGACCTTGTCCTGGCGGATCTTCGGGCGCGACCGAGTCAACGGCGAAATCGGCCGGCTCCGTGCAGTTCTCGCCGTGTGGGGCTACCGCCTTGGCCGCGAAGGCGACACGCTGCTACCGATGGTGCTCAGCCAGCTGTTCCTGCTCAACCGCAGCCCACACATCGAGGACCTCGGCACCGACCTGTTCGATCGGATCCGCCGTGACCGTCTGCTCGGCGGTGCCCGGCTCAACACGGTCCATGCCGTGCAGCGGGCCGTGAATGCCCTGGGATTCTGTGACCCTCCACCACGCAGCCACGATCGTCGCTCGGCTCGAGCGGTCGGCGGTCCGCAGGTCTGGCAGCAGTGGGTCGACCGCTGGTACGCGACCTCGACATTGACGCCGCGGGCACGCGGCAACGTCCGGTCCCGCCTGGTCAAGGTCGGCCGCTGGATCGCAGCCGAGCATCCCGACGCCGCAGATCCGGCGGCGTGGACGAGGCAGACGTGTGCGGCCTGGGTCGCCGCAGTGGACCGGATGAATGTCGGCGACTACGTGCACCGCACCACCGGACTCGACGAACGCGTTGGTAAGCCGCTGCAGGCCTCGACCAAAGATGGTCACCTGTCGTCGATCCGAAGGTTCTTTTCCGACTGTCAGGAATGGGAGTGGCTGCCGCGTCGTTTCGATCCGGGGCGGGCGCTGGCCACTCCGCGCAGCATCACCGCCCTCCTCGGCCCGAACCCGAGGGTGATCGCCGACGACATCTGGGCCAAGCTGCTGTGGGCGGGACTGAACTTGTCGCAGGCCGATCTCCCCGAGACGAGATCCGGTCACTTCTACCCGTTCGAACTGGTCCACGCGATCACCCTGACCTGGCTGTTCTCCGGACTACGCAGCGACGAGATCGCCCGCCTGCGGGTCGGCTGCATCCGTTGGCAACATGACGACACCCCCATCGACGGCGACTCCGATCAGATTCTTGCCCGCGATGCGGTCTGCCTGCTCGATGTTCCGGCGCACAAGACCGGCACCGCGTTCACCAAGCCTGTCGACCCGATCCTCGGCCAGGCCCTCGACACGTGGCAGGCGATGCGCCCCTCCCAACCGCAGTTTCACGACCGCCGCAGCGGCGAGCGAGTCGACGTACTGTTCGCCTTCCGCGCCCGCCGAATCTCTTCGTCTTACATCAACAACACGGTCATCCCGCTGCTCTGCCATAAGGCGGGTGTCCCGACCGCCGACGTCCGCGGGAATATCACCAGCCACCGGGCCCGATCCACGATCGCCAGCCAGCTCTACAACGCCAAAGAGCCCATGACCCTGTTCGAGCTGCAGGCCTGGCTCGGCCACCGCTCTCCACAATCGACGCAGTACTACGCGAAGATCACCCCGACCGCGCTGACACGGGCCTACACCGACGCTGGCTACTTCTCCCGCAACGTCCGCACCATCGAGGTCCTCATCGACCGCGACGCCGTCACCTCCAACACAGTCGGAGATGAAACACCATGGCAGTACTACGATCTCGGGCACGGATACTGCACCTACACTTTCTTCGAGCAATGCCCGCACAGGATGGCCTGCGCCCGCTGCGACTTCTACGCACCCAAGGCATCCGGCAAAGCTCAGCTGCTCGAAGCCAAGGACAACCTGCAGCGCATGCTCGTCGCGATCCCACTCAGCGACGACGAACGCGCCGCCGTCGACGACGGCCAGCGCGCCCTCGACAACCTCCTGGAGCGGCTGGTCGACGTTCCGACGCCGACCGGTACGACGCCACGAGACATCGGTGTTCCAGCGACCGCCACACTGCTACCGATCACCTCGGTCAACCAGCCCACACGCAAATGAACTTGACACACCCAGATTCCACATAATGATCCGGTTCACATGGCCTTCGACCGGCCCGGAGTTGTGTTCGAGGGTCAGTCCGGCGGTGACGGCATCGAGGTCACGGCGCAGACCCGCGGCGAAGGACCGCAGGGCCGGTGATCCGGTGGCGTCGATGCCGTTCATCCAGTCGGCGAGTTCGCGTCCGCGCCGCTCTGTCATGAGCTGCGCGAAGCCGCGCACGTGCTCGCGCAGGGCGGTCAACGCCGGACTGTGTTCGAGGATGTCGGTGAGGCGGCCGCTGTCGGCGTCGGTGAGGCGGTCGGGTCGGCAGGTCAGCCATCCGGTGACCTGCCGGACGGACGGTGCC
>NZ_JBSFRH010000016.1:0-115701 GCF_053589135.1 Rhodococcus sp. NPDC003382 | reverse complement strand
TCGCTTTATATCCCCCAGGTGGCGGCTTCGTTTCGCGGGGTGTGGTGGTGGGTGTTGGGGCGGTGGTAGCCCCACCACCGGCACACGGCGGCGGAGCCGCCACAACGGCACCCGGCGGCGGAGCCGCACTATCGGCCGATGAGGTCCACCGACAGTTCCCGCATCTCGACCTTGCGGATCTTCCCGGTGACCGTCATCGGGAACTCGTCGACGACGTGGACGTAGCGGGGGATCTTGTAGTGCGCGAGCTTGCCGATGCAGTACTCGCGGAGCGAGTCGGCGTCGAGCGGTTCGGCGCCCTCACGCATCTTGATCCACACCATCAGTTCCTCGCCGTACTTCTCGTCGGGGACGCCGACGACCTGGGCGTCGAGGATGTCCGGGTGGGTGTAGAGGAACTCCTCGATCTCGCGCGGGTAGATGTTCTCGCCGCCGCGGATCACCATGTCCTTGATGCGGCCGGTGACCGAGACGTAGCCGTCGGCGTCCATGACACCGATGTCGCCGGTGTGCATCCACCGCGCGGCATCGATGGCTTCGGCGGTCTTGTCCGGCTGGTTCCAGTAGCCGAGCATCACGGAGTATCCGCGCGTGCACAGTTCCCCGGGTTCGCCGCGCGGCACGGTCAGACCGGTCGACGGATCGACGATCTTGACCTCGAGGTGCGGTCCGACGCGGCCGACCGTCGCGGTCCGCTGGACGATGCTGTCGTCGCTGCGGGTCTGCAACGACACCGGCGACGTCTCGGTCATGCCGTAGCAGATGGACACCTCGGTCATGCCCATGCGATCGATGACCTGCTTCATCACCTCGACGGGGCACGGCGAGCCCGCCATGATGCCGGTACGCAGGCTCGACAGGTCGTAGCCCTCGAAGCCGGGGTCGGCGAGTTCGGCGATGAACATCGTGGGGACGCCGTAGAGCGAGGTGCAGCGTTCCTCGGCGACGGCCGCGAGCGTCTGCGCCGGTTCGAACGACGGACCCGGAATCACCATGGTGGCACCGTGGCTCGTGCAGGCCAGGTTGCCCATGACCATCCCGAAGCAGTGATAGAACGGCACCGGGATGCACACCTTGTCCTGCTCGGTGTAGTGGCACAGTTCCCCGACGAAGAAGCCGTTGTTGAGGATGTTGTGGTGGCTGAGGGTGGCTCCCTTGGGGAAACCCGTTGTTCCCGAGGTGTATTGGATGTTGATCGGGTCGTCCGGGGACAGGTCCGCCTGCGCGGCGGCGAGCCGGGTGCGGTCCGTGGACAGTGCGTTCCGGCCGGTCTCGACGAGGTCGTTCCATTCGGGGAGTCCGAGCAGCACGACCTGCTCGAGATCCGGGCAGTCGCCGCGCACCTCGGCGATCATCGCGGCGTAGTCGGAGGTCTTGAAACTCGGCGCGGCGACCAGCATCCGGATCCCGGCCTGGGTAAGCACGTACTGCAGTTCGTGCGACCGGTAGGCGGGGTTGATGTTGACGAGGATCGCCCCGATCTTGGCGGTGGCGTACTGCACGAGCACCCATTCGGCACAGTTCGGCGCCCAGATGCCGACCCGATCGCCCTTGCCGATGCCCGCGTGCAGCAGGCCCAGCGCGAGCGCGTCGACTTCGGCGGCGAGCTCGGTGTACGTCCAGCGCCGGCCGGTGGGACGGTCGACGAGGGCGTCCCGGTCTCCGTGCCGGCCGACGGTTCGGTCGAAGTTGTCGCCGATCGTGTCACCGAGCAGCGGTACCTCCCACGCGCCCGAGGCGTAGCTGGGGAGTTCGGGTGTGGCGATGCCGGTCATCGATTTCTCCTGGGGTGTGCGCAGCCCGGGTAGGTGGTACTCGTCCACCATCCTTACTCTTTCCGGGCCACCGATGTTTCGAATTCTGGACAGCTGCTGCCGTCACGACAGCCGAGAACGGCGCCCTCCCCGGGGGTGATGGGGAGGGCGCCTGCGCGATCTACAGAGCGCGATCGCGGGTCTCGACGAGCGCCCTGGTGCAAACCAGGCTCAGGACGCCGAGGACAGCGAGCATCACGCCGATCGCGATGCCGCCGTAGGACGCGGCCAGCGGTGCGGCGAGCATCGGCGGGATGGCGCCGCCGAGGACACCGGCGAGGTTGTAGCCGAGGCCCGCACCGGTGTAGCGGTACCGGGTGTGGAACATCTCCGGCAGGAGCGCGCCGCAGGGGCCGTAGGCGATGCCGAAGATCGCCAGGGTGACGACCATGCCGACGATGAACGCGGCGGGCGAACCGGTGTCGAGCAGCGGGAACAGCGCCAGCGCCCACACGACGGAGAAGCCGCAGGAGATCATGATGACGCGGCGGCGTCCGACCCGGTCGGAGTACAGCGCGGAGAGCACGATCGAGAGGCCGAACACGAGCGAGGCGGCGATGCCGACGACGAGCACGAACGGTCGCGAGAATCCGAGGGTCTTCGTCGCGTAGCTGGTCAGGTAGGCGGTGCCCATGTAGAAGAAGGCGAACATGATCGCCAGCGCGCCGGCCGAGAGCAGGATCTCCTTGGTCTGGTAGCGCAGCGCGTCGAGGAACGGCAGGGTGCGCTTCCCGGTGGCCGCAGTTCCGTCATCCGCAGCTGCGCGGGCTGCCGCCTCGGCACGGAAGACCGGAGTCTCCTCGATGGCGAGCCGCATGTAGAGGCCGATGGCGACGAGAACGATGCTGAACAGGAACGGAATTCGCCAGCCGTAGGTGAGGAAGGCGTCGTTGGTGTCGCCGAGCGCGAGGCCGGTGAACAGGAACGTGCCGCTCGACAGGGCGAAGGCGATCGCGGGCCCGAGCTGGGGGAACATCGCATACAGGCCGCGTTTGCCGGGCGGGGCGTATTCGGCGGTGAGCAGGGTCGCGCCCGCCCATTCGCCGCCGACGGCGAAGCCCTGGGCGAATCGCAGGAGCACCAGGATGATCGGGGCGGCCACGCCGATGGTCTCGGCGCCGGGCAGCAGACCGATGAGCAGGGTCGAGAGACCCATCAGCAGCAGGGTGGACACGAGGGTCTTCTTGCGGCCGATGCGGTCGCCGAAGTGTCCGAACAGCATCGCGCCGACGGGCCGGGCGATGAACGCGACGGCGAACGTCGCGAAGGCGGCGACGGTGCCGGCCGTGGCTCCGAGGGCGGGGAAGAACACCGTCGGGAACACGAGGGCGGCGGCGGTGCCGTAGATGAAGAAGTCGTAGAACTCGATGGTGGTGCCGATGCAACTGGCGATCGCGACTCGCCGGATGCCGGGGCCGCGCTTGCTGGATGCGGGCGGGGCGACTGGGCGCCGGCCCCCGGGCGCGACCGAGGGTTCGTTCCCCGGTGTCGACACAGTGGTCACGGTTGTCCTCCGTTGGTTTTCCGTCCGGGCCGCGGCGGCGTCCGCTGCGACTGGAGGAAAAAGTAGTGACCCGCCTCACTACCCCACTACCCCCGAAAGGGGGGTGGGTGTGAGACGGGTCACATAGTTCGCTTAACGAAAGATAACGCGTGTGGCGACGGCAGGCGTCAGCGGCCCGCCGCGCCCGCCAGCTCCGCCCGCATCTCGTTCCACACCGTGGCATAGGAATCGATGTTGCCGGCGGTCGCCCACGTCAGGGCGCCGCCCTTGACCTTGCCGAGCGCCTCGGCGAACAGATCCTGGTACCGGGACAGGCGCGGCACGAACGCCGACACGTCGTCGAAAACGTTCTGCGCCTTGCGATCCAGCGCAACGAGGGCGTCGACGAAGCCGTCCGCCTCCACATCCGCCAGGATGCCGGCGAGCTCCTCGTCGAGCGCCTCGAACTGCTCGAACAGCTCGGCGATCGAGTCCTCGTCGATGGACACACGCTCGGCGTCGAGCTGATCGGACAGCTCCGAGCGACCCTTGTCGGTCAGCGAGATCGCCCCGCCCTCCTCGGTGGCCTTGCCCTGCTCGATCAGCGCGTCGTAGGCGGCCTGCCCCGCGCTCACCCCCACCCCCAGGTGAGCGGCGATCACCTCCGCGGTGACAGCCTTCTTCAACGACACCGTCTGCAGCAGCGCCAGCTCGTCGACATTTCCTGCGAACGCCATATCCCACTCCTCATCGCCCGGCCCGCGGGCGGGTCCGTCCCGCCCGGTCGGACGGTGCCTCGATTCTCGCCCACGGGGTGCGGGTGCACAGAACCCGACCTCGGCGTTCACGGCCCGCCCCGGGACGATGGAGTTAGGATAGGCTCCGCATCCATGCGTATTCGCTCCACCCGCGGCCGGTTCGTCGCCGCCTCCCTCCTGCTCACCTTCGCCCTCACCGCGTGCGGCGGCACCGACCCCGGCAGCAGCGGCTCGGCCGCCGGCAACACCGACGTGGCCACCGGCGGCCAACTGTTCTCCACAGCCGACGAGGAGACCGCGAAGCTCGGCAGCGACGCCGCCCCGGGCCGGTTCCCCCGCACCGTCACCCACGCCCTCGGCGAAGTCGAGATCCCCGCGAAGCCGGAGCGCGTCGTTGTCCTCGACAGCGGCGAACTCGACGCCGTGCTGTCGCTGGGCGTTACGCCCGTCGGCCTTGCCAGCCCCGAAGGCGCCGCCGGGCAGCCCTCCTACCTCGCCGACAAGCTCGACGGCGTCGCCGACGTCGGCACGATCAACAACCTCGACCTCGAGGCCATCACCGCGCTGAAGCCGGACCTGATCCTCGGCAGCAAGTTGCGCGTGGACAAGCTGTACCCGCAGCTGTCGACGATCGCCCCGACCGTGCTGGCGATCCGCCCCGGCTTCCCGTGGAAGGAGGACTTCCTGCTCGTCGCGGACGCGCTCGGCGAGGAGGACACCGCGGAAGCGCAGCTCAACGCGTACCAGACCCGTGCCGACGAGGTGCGCGCCGCGATCTCCGGTGATCCGAGCATCTCGCTGGTGCGTTTCATGTCCGGCAAGATCCGGCTCTACGCGAACAAGTCGTTCATCGGCGTGATCCTGCAGGACGTGGGCCTGCGCCGCCCCGAGATCCAGAACATCGACGAACTCGCCGCGGAGATCAGTCCGGAGACGATCACCGAAGCCGACGGCGACTGGGTCTTCTACTCCAACTACGGCGCGCAGGACGCACAGGCCGAGGTCGTCGGCGGCCCGCTGTGGGCGAACCTGGAAGCCGTGAAGAACGGCAAGGCCGTGGCCGTCAGCGACGAGACGTGGTTCCTGGGCCTCGGACCCACCGGTGCCATGCGGGTTCTCGACGACCTCGAGCGGCTACTCACCGGCAACTGATCCGGCGACGGTCTCCCCCGGTCCGACGGCACGCGAGGTGTCCTTGAGCTCGACACCGGACCGGCCCAGCCGTCGCGCGCCGTCGACCAGACCGGCGACGACCCGGGCGGCACTGTCGTAGCCGAGCCCGCCGGGCGGATGGATGTTGGACACGCAGTTGCGTTCGGCGTCCGTCCGGCCGGGCTTCGGATCGTGGGTGAGATACACCCCGAGACTGTCGGCCACGGACAGCCCCGGCCGCTCCCCGATCACCACCAGCACGGTGCGGACACCGAGGGCCGCACCGATGTGGTCGCCGAGCGCGACCCGCGCCGAGGTCGCGATCACCGGGGGCGCCACCGTCAGGTGCCGCGGCAGGGCGGCGACGATCGCGGCGACGAGCGCCGCACCGTGCTCGGCCAGCGCACGCGGCGACAGTCCGTCGGCGAGCACGATGCCGATGTCCGCGCCGGTCGCGGGAACGTCGCCGAGGTCGTCGGGGATCCGGCCCAGATCGGGCCGCCGCAGGTATTCGCCACGGTCACGGACCCGGCTGCGCACCACCACCGGAGTGCCGATCCCCACCCGGTCGATCTGCGCGGCAAGGGTTTCCACGTCGAGCGGCTGGTGCACGGCATCGCGGGCAGCGGCGTGCGCGGCCCGGAACTCGAGCATCCGCGCGGTCGGGACACCGTCGCCCGCCCGCCCGAGTCCGATGCGCGCCTGCGTGACCGCGCGCAGCGGTCCCCAGAAGTCCGCCGTCATGCGGCACCACCGGTGAGTGCACGCAGCGGGGAGGCGGCCGGGTCGACCGGCAGGATCCTCCCGTCGTCGTCGGCCATGCCCAGTCCGCGCAGCCAGTGCTCGAATTCCGGGGCAGGCCGCAACCCGAGGGCCCGCCGCACGTACAGGGCGTCGTGGAAGGACAGGGACTGGTAGCCGAGCATCACGTCGTCGGCGCCGGGCACCGTGATCACGAACGAGACGCCGGCGACGCCGAGCAGCGTGAGCAGCGTGTCCATGTCGTCCTGGTCGGCCTCGGCGTGGTTCGTGTAGCAGACGTCGACGCCCATCGGCAGGCCCAGCAGCTTGCCGCAGAAGTGGTCCTCGAGGCCGGCCCGCACGATCTGTTTCCCGTTGTAGAGATATTCCGGCCCGATGAACCCGACGACCGTGTTGACCAGCAGCGGATCGAACTCTCGCGCGACCGCGTAGGCGCGGGCCTCGAGGGTCTGCTGATCGACCGGGCGGCCGCCGGTACCGAGGTGCGCACCGGCGGACAACGCCGAGCCCTGACCGGTCTCGAAGTACATGGCGTTGTCGCCGACGGTGCCGCGCCCGAGCGAACGTGCCGCGTCGTGCGCCTCCCGCAGCATCGACAGGTTCACCCCGAAACCGGTGTTCGCTCCCTCGGTGCCGGCGATCGACTGGAACACCAGATCGACCGGGGCACCGGCCTCGATCAACCCGACGGTGGTGGTGACGTGCGAGAGCACACACGACTGCATCGGAATCGCGAAACGCTGCCGCATCTCGTCGAGCAGATGCAGCAGATCCGCGGTGGCCTGCGGGGAATCGGACGCCGGATTGACACCGACGACGGCGTCGCCGCAACCCATGAGCAGCCCGTCCAGGGTCGCGGCGGCGATGCCGCGCGGGTCGTCGGTCGGATGGTTGGGCTGCAGGCGGGTCGCGAGGCGGCCCGGCGGGCCGACGGTCGTGCGGAACCCGGTCGTGACGGTGACCGCGCGGGCCACCGCGACGAGATCCTGATTGCTCATGAGTTTGCTGACGGCAGAGACCATTTCGGGTGTCAAGCCCGGCGCCAGGGCGGCGAACGTGTCGGCCGCGTCGGGGGCCGTGGCGTCGGTGAGCAACCGGTCGCGCAGGCCTCCGACGGTCAGGTGCGCGATCGGCCGGAACGCGTCACGGTCGTGCCGGTCGAGGATCAGCCGGGTGACCTCGTCCGACTCGTACGGCACCACCGTCTCGGTGAGGAACCGGTCGAGCGGGACCTCGGCGAGCGCCCACTGTGCCGCGGCGCGTTCTGCGTCGGATTCGGCTGCGCACCCGGCCAATTCGTCGCCGGACCGCAGCGGGGTGGCCTTGGCGAGCAGGTCGACGAGGCCGTCGAAACGGTAGGTCGTGCCGGCGAGCTGCCGGGTGTAGATCGTCACTTCAGTTCGGCCTCCGCGGCAGCGAGGGCGGCGAATTCCTCGTCCGGGGAGTTCGCGACGAGCCGGTGCCGGCTGTAGAGCCCGAAGTACGCCATGAACGCGGCGAAGGCGCCGAGGGTCCACAGTGCGGCGATCGGGTCGACCAGGAAGGTCGCGACGACCGCGATCGCGGCGACGACCAGGGCGAAGGATGTCGTGACCACGCCGCCGGGCGTGCGGTACGGACGCGGCATGCCGGGTTCGCGGACGCGCAGCACGATGTGGCTCACCATCATCAGCACATAGCTCAGAGCGGCCCCGAACACTGCCATGTTCAACAGCATCGCACCTTCGCCGGTCAACGACAGCGCGAAGCCGATGACGCCGGGGACGATCAGCGCGAGCATCGGCGCCTTGCGCCTGTTGGTCACCGACAGGCTCGTCGGGAGGTAGCCCGCCCGCGAGAGCGCGAACGTCTGACGCGAATACGCGTACATGATCGAGAAGAAGCTCGCGATCAGCCCGGCGAGACCGATGTAGTTGACGACCTTGGCCGCGCCGGTGTCGCCGAGCGCCTCGACGAGCGGATTCCCGGACGTGGACAGCTCCTCGGAGCCGAGGGCGCCGGTCGCGAGGAACAGCACCGTCGCACCGGTGACCAACAGGACTACCATCGACACGATGATCCCCTTGGGGACGTTCTTCTCCGGTTCCGTGGCCTCCTCGGCCGCGAGCGGGACCCCTTCGACCGCGAGGAAGAACCAGATCGCGAACGGCACGGCCGCCCACACGCCGATCAGTCCGAACGGCAGGAACGCCGATGCCCCGGCCGCGCTCTCGTCGACGGGGATATCGGTCAGGTTGGCGCTGTCGAAGAGCCCGGCCGCGGACACGGCGAACACCACGAGCCCGACGAGGGCGATGGCGGTGATCACGAACATCGCCTTGAGCGCCTCACCGGCGCCGGTGAGGTGGATGCCGATGAATATCGCGTAGACCGCGAGGTACACCCACCAGCCGTCGGTGATGCCGAACAGGTCCAGTGATTCGACGTAGGCGCCGATGAACGTGGCGATGGCGGCAGGAGCGATCGCGTATTCGATGAGAATCGCTGTGCCGGTGGCGAACCCGCCCCACGGACCGAGCGCACGCCGGGCGAAGGTGTAGCCTCCGCCGGCGGCGGGCAGCGCCGAGGACAGTTCGGCCATGCCGAGCACCATGGCGGAGTACATGCCGGCGATGACGATCGAGGCGACGAGCAGGCCGCCGAACCCGCCTTCGGCCAGGCCGTTGTTCCAGCCGGCGTAGTCGCCGGAGATCACGTAGCTCACGCCGAGACCGGCGAGCAGCACCCAGCCCGCGGAACCCTTTCGGAGGCTGCGCTTCTCGAGGTACTCGCTGCTTTCGAGGTGGGCGTCGACGCCGTCGTGGTGGAGGGCTGCCTCGGCACCGGCTGCGATCGGATCGGGTGGAGCCATGGTTCCTCTTCTCGTCGACGGGAGCCCGCCGGGTCGACCGGGCACGCCGAGAACACCGCGCGATCTCACGGTACGGGCGATGTGTACATGCTGCGTCAGCGCAAGGTCACGGAAGAGTTACGAGGTGGCGCCGCGCGTGGGTGGGACGGGGCACGCGTCGGCGGCCTCGGCGACCACGGTCGGCTCGGTCGCCGGTTCCGGGCGGGCACCGGCCGCCCAGTCCCTGCCGAGCAGGGGCGCCCCGGAAATGAGTGTGGCGGAGGCGAGTGCCGCGTTCTCGTCGTCGGTGAACACGACGCCGCGGCTGAGGAACCGCAACCCCTCGGGCGCCTCCAGACTGAACCCCGAGCCGCGACCGGGTACGACGTCGAGCACGAGCCGGGTGTGCTTCCACGCGTCGAACTGGGAACCGGAGATCCACACCGGCACCGCGTCCCGGTCGCCGGGAAGCGTGGGGGCGGTCTCCCCCACCGCAAGCCGCAGGTCGAGCAGACCGAGCAGCACGTCGCGGTCGCCGACGACGAACTCGCCGTCCGGGTAACACATCGGCGCCGACCCGTCGCAGCACCCGCCGGACTGGTGCATCATCAGCGGCCCGTGCCGGTCGACGAGGCGGCGCAGGAGTTCGACGGCGTCTGCAGTGGCGACGACGCGCGGCGGAACAGGCATGCGTGCGGTCCTTTCTGGCGTCCCGACGTTCTGCTGCCCACCACCCGCACCCGAGCGAATGTATCGTTCGTCTCCTTCAATCGACTGAACGATACATTCGCTCGGGAGTACTGGCGGGTGAGCGGGCGGTCGATCAGAAGAAGCCCTGGGCCTTGGGGGCGTAGGACACCAGGAGGTTCTTCGTCTGCTGGTAGTGGTCGAGCATCATGTGGTGGTTCTCGCGACCGATGCCGGACTGCTTGTAGCCACCGAATGCCGCGTGCGCCGGGTACTGGTGGTAGGTGTTCGTCCACACCCGCCCGGCCTGGATGGCGCGACCGGCCCGGTAGGCGACGCCGCCGTCGCGGGACCACACGCCGGCGCCGAGACCGTACAGGGTGTCGTTGGCGATGGAGATCGCGTCGTCGAAGTCCTCGAACGAGGTGACCGACACGACGGGACCGAAGATCTCCTCCTGGAAGATCCGCATCTTGTTGTGGCCGCTGAACACCGTCGGCTGGACGTAGTAGCCCCCGGACAGGTCGCCGCCGAGGTCGGCGCGCTCACCACCGGTGATGACGGTGGCGCCCTCGTTCTTGCCGATCTCGATGTAGGACAGGATCTTCTCGAGCTGGTCGTTGGATGCCTGCGCGCCGATCATGGTGTCGGTGTCGAGCGGGTTGCCCTGACGGACCGCCTTCGTGCGGACCGCGGCGAGCGACAGGAACTCGTCGAAGATGTCCTGCTGGATCAGCGCGCGGGACGGGCACGTGCACACCTCGCCCTGGTTGAGCGCGAACATGGTGAAGCCCTCGAGCGCCTTGTCCTGGTAGTCGTCGTTCGCGGACAGGACGTCGGAGAAGAAGATGTTCGGGCTCTTGCCGCCGAGTTCGAGGGTGACCGGGATCAGGTTCTGCGACGCGTACTGCATGATCAGGCGGCCGGTGGTGGTTTCGCCGGTGAACGCGATCTTGCGGATGCGCGGGCTCGACGCGAGCGGCTTGCCGGCTTCCACACCGAAACCGTTGACGATGTTCACCACACCGGGCGGCAACAGATCGCCGATGACGGAGATCAGGTACAGGATCGACGCCGGGGTCTGCTCTGCCGGCTTGAGGACGACCGCGTTGCCCGCAGCCAGCGCGGGAGCGAGCTTCCACACGGCCATGAGGATCGGGAAGTTCCACGGGATGATCTGGCCGACGACACCGAGCGGCTCGTGGAAGTGGTACGCGACCGTCTCGGAATCGATCTCGGAGATCGAACCTTCCTGCGCGCGAATGGCTCCCGCGAAGTAGCGGAAGTGGTCGATCGCGAGCGGGATGTCCGCGTTGAGGGTTTCGCGGATCGGCTTGCCGTTGTCCCACGACTCGGCGAGCGCGATCGACTCGAGGTTCTCCTCGATGCGGTCGGCGATCTTGTTGAGGATGATCGCGCGCTCGGCGGGCGAGGTCTTGCCCCACGCCGGGGCGGCGGCGTGCGCGGCGTCGAGCGCGAGTTCGATGTCCTCCTCGGTGGACCGGGCTACCTCGGTGAAGGGCTGCCCGGTGACCGGGGTGACGTTCTCGAAGTACTGCCCCTTGACCGGCGCGACCCACTGGCCGCCGATCCAGTTGTCGTAGCGGGCCTGGAAGGACATCAGGGCGTCGGGTGAACCGGGGCGGGCGTACACGGTCATCGGTGTCTCTCCTGCGTGTCGTCGGGCCGCACTGGGTGCGGGACGGTCGGATCGTCCCCTCGCGGGGTGTGATCCGGAACACTAGGAGCAACGGGGTTGCAACTACGTTGCGAGCTGCCGATCCAACAGATCGATCCTGGCCTTGACCTGCGCATACATCGCCGAACCGGGATCGAGGGCGGTGAGGTACGCGGACCAGGCGGTGAGGTCGTCGCGGCCGTGCACCGACGACGTCCACTGCGCCAGCAGGTGCGCATCGCCGGCGCGCAGCAGCGCCGCCTGCACGCGGGTGCGCAGTTCGTCGCGGATCTCCTCGATCCCCGGCGCGGCCGATCCGGGCAGCACCGGCCCGGTGTACAAGCGCACCGCGGTCGCGGTGTCGCCGCGGTCGAGAGCGGCACGGACGTCGGCGACATCGGTGACGAGGTCGCCGAGCAGCCGATACGGCCGCGATCCCACCCGATCCGATCCGAAGGTCTTGCGCAGCCGCGACATCTCGGCGCGAATCGTCACCGAGTCGAGTTCGGCCTCGTCGAGCAGGACCGCGAGACGGTCCGCACCGAGCCCCTCCGGATGATCGGCGAGCAGCAACAGGATCTCGGCGTGCCGCTGCGACAACGGGATCCGCTGCCCGTTGCGGTGCAGCATCGGCCGGCCCGACCCGAACGTCTCGAGGCGGGACGCCGATCCGGTCAGCAGATGCGGGGCGCTCATGAGGTGCAACCGCAGCTCCGCCTCGGCGGCAGCGACGGTCGCACGGACGAGTTGCAGCACTTCCGGCACGGCGACACGCGGACCGCCGGTGATGTCGATGGCACCCAGGATGCGGCCGCTGATCGGATCGTGCACCGGCGCCGCCGAACAACTCCAGTCGTGCACGGTCCGGTTGAAATGCTCGGCCGCGAAGATCTGCACCGAATGATCCAGCGCCAGAGCGGTTCCGGGAGCATTGGTGCCGACGTGGTCTTCGCTCCAGTCGGCGCCCTCGACGAAACTCATCGACAGCGCCCGGTCGCGGGCGGAGTGATCACCCTCGACCCACAGCAACCGGCCGCGCTCGTCGCTGATCGCGACGAGCAGACCGTCGTCGGCGGCGTCCTCGACGAGGAGTTTGCGCACGACCGGACGGATCAGCGCCATCGGATGCCCCGAGCGGTATTCCTCCAGGTCGACGCCGGTGAGCAGGCTCGGCTGGTCCACCGAATCCGGGTCGATGCCACGTTCGACGCTGCGCAACCACGAGTCGCGCACGACCGAGCGGACCGCCGACGTGCCCTCGCGCGCATCCAGGAATGTCCGGTGGGCCGACGACATGCGCAGCGCGTGTGCGGCGGCGTCGTCCCCGGGCCGCAGCGCCACCCACGGGTTCACCGACGGCTTCGTTGTCTGGGTCATCTACCGGCGTCCTCCTTGCCGACACTGTAGTCCAGGTCACACAGGTGGCGCCAAGCGCCCGGTGTGTCTTTGTGGCGCCCCCGACCGCCACAAAGACACACCGACGCGGTGGGCGAGCATCACGGCGGTGGCGTGGGGGCCGCGGCTCGGCACCTCGGGGAACACGGAGGTGTCGACGACGCTCAGACCGTCGATGCCGTGGACGCGGCACCGTTCGTCGACGACCGACCCGTCGTCCGTGCCCATCCGGCACGTGCCGGACAGGTGCAAGGACGTCCCGAGGTGCGTGGTGCGACTGCCCGTGTCGACGAGGTCGGTCATCGCGCCGAGCATGTCCGTGGCGAGGTGGACACCCTCCCGGAGGTCGGCACGATCCTGCGGGTGCTCGAGATAGCGGTAGTCCAGGACGGGCGCGGACCGGGGATCGGCGGGATCGAGCAGAATCCGTCCGCGGCTGCGGGGCCGGGTGAGCACGACGCCGAGCACCGGGTCGGCGACGCCGCTTCCCGGGATCGCCGTGCCGAACGGCACGGTGTACGGGCGCAATTCGAGGGACCGGGTGTGCAGAACCGTCTCGAGCAGCGGCGCCCCCGTCGGCAGTTCACGCCGGTAGCGGTATCCGATCGCCACCTCGGGATGGTCGGTGAAGTCCCGGCCGACCCCCGGAAGGTCGTGCAGCACCGCGATTCCGAGTCGCCGCAGTTCGTCGGCGGGGCCGATGCCGGAGAGCATCAGCAGTTGCGGCGAGTGCACGGCACCCGCACACACCACGACGTGACCGGCCGTGATCTGTCGGGTGCCCGCTCCGTCGGCGACCTCGACCCCCACCGCGCGACCGTTCGCCAGGACGATCCGCAGCACCTCCGTGCCGGTGGCCACCGTCAGGTTCGTCCGGCGCAGGACCGGCAGCAGGTACGCGAGCGCGGGACCGACGCGCATCCCGTCGCGGATGTTGAGCGGGACGCGGCCGACGCCGTCGGGGCCGGGAACATTGAGGTCGTCGACGGCCGCGAATCCCGCCGCGACCGCAGTCTCGTGGAACGCGGCGGACACCGGGTGCAGCCGATCCCACGGGACCCGCCCGACCGGCACGGGACCGTCGCTGCCGTGCAGGTCGCCGGGAAAGTCGGAGTCGGTTTCGAGGGCTCGGAAGTCGGCGAGCACCTCGTCGTACGCCCACGACGCCGGCCAGCGGGCGAGATCACCGGGCCGGGCCCGCACGAAGTACGCTCCGTTGACGGCACCGGAACCGCCGAGGACCCGTCCCCGCGCCACCGTGGTGGCGACCTCGGCGGTGAGCCGCGCCGTGTAACGAGTCGCCCAGACACTGCCCGGACCGACGGGAACGATTGTAGCAGTGCGGATTTCGTCCGGAGTCTCGTGCACGGTCCGGTACCCGGGTCCGGCCTCGACAAGCAGCACGGATCGATCCGGATCGTCGCTGAGCCGTGCCGCGACCACGGACCCGCAGCTTCCTCCACCGACCACGACGACGTCGGCGTGCGCCGGCAGCACGTCAGTTCCGGATGTCGGGGATCAGTGCGGCCGGGTCGCGGGCATCGAGCGCACCCTTCCACAGTCCGGCACCGTATGCGAGATCGTCGAGCCGTTTGTAGAGCACGTAGCGCACGGGGTCGAGACCGCCTTCCTCGCGATGCCCGAACCAGTCCCAGAGTCCTTCCGCGACAGCAAAAGCCGCGACCGTCCGCCGTATCCGGGAGGAGAACAGCGAAGCGACGAGGGTGACCGGCCAGTAGTGCCGGCAGAGAGCTGAGGCGAGCTGCCACATGCCCCCGGCGAAACCCTGCGCGGTGAGCACCGCGGCGATGCGGGTGGGCTGGTCCAGTTCGGTGAACATGCGCCGCAACCGCAGCAGGGTCACGAGCAGCGAGATCGCCGAACCGAGCGCCCCGAGGCGGGTGCACGTGGCGGCGGCGACGCAGGCGAACAACGTCCACACCGACATCACCATCGGGGCGACGGACCCGGGATGGCGCGCCGCCAGCGGAGCAGCACCGGTTCCGTAGAAAGCCTTGCGGGTGAACCACTTCCGGAATCCGATCCGGTGGTCGTGCGCGACCCGCGCGACCGGCTCGTAACGGAGCCGCCAGCCGGACTGCTGCAGTCGCCAGCACAGGTCGACGTCCTCCGCGACGTGCATGGTCTCGTCGAACCCGCCGAGTTCGTCCAGCACGTCGCGGCGCACCACCATCGCGGCGCTCGGTACGTAGGCGACGGGACTGCCCGCGACCACCGCGGCTTCACGGCGTCCGAGATCCAGCGACGACCGGGCGTGTTCGTACCGTGCGAGCGGGGCACTGTCCGGGTCGAGCGCGACGATGCGCGGAGCGACGAGCGCGACCGCGGGATCGGTGAAGTGCCCGAGAATCGCCTCGAGCCAGCCGATTCGGGGCACCACGTCGGAATCCAGGAATGCCACGAACGGTGTTGTGGCCGCCCGCATTCCGGTGTTCCGGGCAGCCGCGGGTCCCCGCGACGTCTCGTGGCGCAGGACCGTCACCCGTCCGGCCTCGGGTGCGACGAAGGGCGTTTCGGATCCGTCGTCGACGACGATCACCCGGACCGATTCGAGCGCCTGCAGCAGCCGCCGCAGACCGGCAGGGTTGTCCTTCGCCGGGACCACGACGGTCACGTCCGAGGTCGACGGCAGGGCTGTGGGCCGGGGGTTGCCGACCCCCGAGTCGAGGAGCCGGCGGGCCACGACCGCGGTCCTCGAATCGACCACCCTCAGGTAGCCGTCGTCGAGCATCGCAGCCGCGGCCGGGGCGAGTTTGAGCATGCGGGTCGGTGACCCACCGATGAGCACCCGTCCGGCGGAGAACGCCCGCACCCGAGGGTCGATCCGGACGCCGAAACCGTCGGGCAGCCGCGACGTGGGAGTGCGCTTCGTTGCGCCCTGTGTCACCGGAGTCTCCCCTCTGCACCGGGCTGCCAGCGGGCAACCTGTGCAGTCGCACGTTCGACCAGGTCTGCGAACATCCGGGCTCCCCGCTCCGCGGTGGCGGCCGTGGGATCGCCCAGCACCCCGTTCGCCGACACGGCGACGATACCGCCCTCCCGCAATCGGGGCAGCAGAGTCGCGATGGATTCCGTCGAACCCACCTCGGCGCGGTCCATTGCCACGACCTCGGGTGCCAGGTGCAGCAGCAGGCTGGTCTCCGTGTCCCCGGCATGCGCATCCCCACCGGGTACCGCGCACGGCAGCCACGCGGCGTCCCGGCCCTCGTAGCGCAGCAGGGCAACCGCTTTCGCGAGGGCGTGCGCGTTGCCACCGTGGCCGTTGACGAACACGACGCGCGCGGCCCACCGGCACACCGACCGGCCGTATTCGACGAGCAGTGATTCCATGACCTCGGCGCCGATCGAGACGGTGCCCGCGAACGCCTCGTGTTCACCACTGGCCCCGTAGGCCACCGCCGGCGCGGTCACCACGTCCGGCAGCGCTCCCGTGACCGCGGTCGCGATGCGCGTGTCCGTGTCCAGCGGCAGGTGCGGTCCGTGCTGCTCGAAGGCGCCGACCGGAACGGCGACGGTCGCATGGCCCGGCGCGATGTCGGGCCAGCGGGCGGTGTCGAGGTTCCGGTTCACCGCCCCGATGTTATGCGGTGCCCGTCACCTGTTCGAGCGCGCGTTCGACCCGGGCCAGCGCCGCCTGCCAATGAGTGCGTTGCCGCTGCCGTTCGTCGGGGCCGGCGAGGCGTTCCTGGTGGAATCTCAGGACGGTGCCCGTCGGGCCGGCCTGCACCGCCACCTGCACCGTGGTGTCGTGATGCCACGTCGGAGGGCGCCAGGTCAGGCGCACGCGATCGAACTCGTGACGGCTGCGCAGTTCCCCACCGGTTCCGTCGTCCGCCTGCCACTGCTCTCCCTTCTCGTGCGGGATCACGGCGCCTGCGCCGAGCCAGAGGCCCGGTTCTTCGACGATCAGCGACCACACCGCGTCGATCGGGTGCGGGAGTGTCTTGGAGACGCCGATCTGCCAGCCGGCGTCCCTGGTCTTGCCGACGGTGTCGGTCATGCCTGTTCCTTCCGTCGATGTGCGCGGACCTTGTCCCGGTTGCCGCACCGGGCCATCGAGCACCACCGGCGGTTGCCGGCGCGCGAGGTGTCGACGAAGACGAGCGGGCAGTCGTCGGCGGCGCAGCGTTTGATCCTGGACGCGCGCGGTCCGCCGAGCAGGTCGACGGCGTCGCGGGCCAGGGTCGACAGGGCCTGGTCGCCGGTGATCGGGACGACCGTGCCGGGCGCCGCGAGTTGCGGCGCGATGTCCGGCCGGGCCGCGGCGGCATCGATGACCGCGGTGTCCGAAGGGCTGGGTCCACTGCCGTCGATGCATCGGTTCAGGCTGTGCCACAGCGCTTCCCGAAGGCCCTTGGCCTGCGCGACGTCGTGCGGGCCGAGCCGGACGTGTGCGGCCGGGACCCGCATGCGGGCGGCGATCCAGTTCGTCAGGTCGTCGGGTGTGTGGAGTGTTTCCCACCGGGCCCGCTCCGCCGCGCCGCCGGTGTAGACGAAGTCCACACACAGCGATCCGGAATCGACCTCGAAGTCGATCCCCTCCGGGGAACGCAGCATCACCATGTAACCATCTTACGGGGTTACAAGAATCGTCGGCAAGCGCAGCGCGTAGGCTGCCCTCCGTGCTGATCGAACCGCGCACCCTCGACGACCCGGCTGTCCTCGAACTCCTCGGTGAACTGCAACTCGAATACGTCCACCGCTACGGCGGCCCCGACGACAACGAACTCCTTCCGGCCGAGTTCGTCGCACCCCACGGCACCTTCCTGCTCGCCCGCGACGAGGGACAGGCCGTCGGTATGGGCGGCTGGCGCACCCTCGACGGGTCCTGTCCCGGTATCCGCCCCGACGACGCCGAGATCAAACGCATGTACGTGCGGGACACGGCCCGGCGACGCGGGATCGCCCGGCGTCTTCTCGGCGCCCTGGAACGCACCGCCACCGACGCCGGGCGACGCCGGATCGTCCTGGAGACCGGTACCGCGCAACCCGAGGCGATCGCCCTGTACGAGGCGAGCGGCTACACCCCGATGGCCGAACGGTACGGCCGGTACGCGCACACCGAGTTCGCGCGCTACTACAGCAAGGCGCTGCCGCCGCTTCGGCTGGCCACCTCGTCGGATCTGCCGCTCCTCCAGGACATCGAGCGAGCGGCGGGCGCACCGTTCGCGGAGATCGGCATGACGGTGGTCGCCGACGACGAGCCGCCCACCATCGAAGAGCTGCAACACTATTGCGACGGCGACCGCGCCTGGGTGCATCTCGACTCCGGGAACCGGCCGGACGCCTACCTGATCGTCGACGTCGTCGACGGGCACGCCCACATCGAGCAGGTCTCGGTGCATCCCGACCACGCGCACCGCGGGATCGGGAGGATGCTCATCGAGCACGTCACGCAGTGGGCCCGCGACCGCGGCCACCGCGCCTTGACGCTCACCACGTACGTGGACGTGCCCTGGAACGGCCCGTACTACGAGCGCCTCGGGTTCCGGTTCGTCGACGACGCGCACCTCGGCCCCGAACTGCGGGAGATCCGCGCCGCGGAGGCGCGCCACGGCCTGGACCGGTGGCCGAGGACCGCGATGCGCCGGGAGCTGTGAGAACGGCCTGGTATCACTACGGCCGTTCCGTCACAGCGCGGCGACCGCGCGCATCCCCTCGATGATCGCCGAGTCGAGTCGCCGCGGCGTCACCGCGTCGCCGACACGCACCACGCGGAAACTCTCGCCCTGCAGGTCGCGCCACAGCTCGTCGACCGGCTCCTGGTGCGTCGCCACGACCACGTAATCGACTGTGCGGACGGAGCTTTCGGCGGTGAAATGGTTCAGCAGTGTCACCTCGACGCAGTCGGTGTCCGTCAGGGCGGCGACCACCACGTCGGTGACCTGCTCGATGCCCTTGTCGTGAGCGCGCCGGACCCAGCCGTTCATCTCGAGGGTGAGCCCGAGGTCCTGGCCGACGATCATTCCGCTGGTGCACACGGTGACCGCGCAACCGCGGTCGGCGAGCAGCTCCGCGACCGAGGTCGCCTGATGGAATCCCAGGTCGTCGACGACGAGCACCCGCCCTGCCGGTTCGGTGCGACCGCCGAGCACGTCGCGCACGTCCACCACCCGTGACGACTCCCCCGCCCAGTCCGGCCGCCGCGGCCGGGCCCCGGTGGCGATCACGACAGTGTCCGGCCGGTATGCCCGGACGGTCGCGGCGTCGACGTCGACGCCGGTGCGGATCTCGACACCGAGCCGACGGCACTCGGCTTCCAGACTCGCGACGGCACCGAGCAGCTCACCGCGGTGCGGCGCGGACGCGGCGACACGAATCTGACCTCCCACCAGAGATTCCCGTTCGAGAAGTGTCACGGCGTGTCCGCGCTCGGCGGCGGTCACCGCGGCCTGCAGGCCCGCCGGTCCCCCGCCGACGACGAGCACCTTCCCCGGCACGGCCGGATCGGGCCGCGTCGCGTCCTCGTATCCGGCATACGGGTTGACCGCGCATCCGATCGGACGGCCCAGCCCGACCCGTCCGATGCAGTCCTGATTGCAGCCGATGCACGGGCGGATCTCGTCGCCGCGTCCGTCGAGGACCTTGCCCGCGAAACCGGGATCGGCGATGTGGGCGCGCACCGCCCCGACTAGATCGCAGACCCCGTCGGCCAGGGCGGCGCGGACCTGGTCCGGGGTCGTGAAGCGGCCCACCCCGACCACGGGCAGGTCGACGGCGGTGCGGATGGCGTCGGGCACGAACAGCGAATAGCCGTGCGGCGTCGACATGGGCGCCTCGACGAGATACAGGGTCTCGGTCGCGACCCCGACCGAGGTGCTCAGGTAGTCCACGTGCCCGGTCGCTTCGAGCATGCGCGCGACGCGCACGGCATCGTCGATGTCGATGCCACCGGGGGTGCCGTCGTGCCCGCTCAACCGGACCCCGAGGACGTATCCGGGACCGAGCGCTGCGCGCACCGCGGCGACGACCTCGAGCAGCAGCCGGGCGCGTCGGTCGAGGTCGCCGCCGTAGTCGTCGGTGCGCGGGTTGGCGCCGGGGGCGAGGAACGCGCGCAGGATCGACGCCTGCGAGCACTGGATCTCGACACCGTCGAACCCGCCGTCGGCACAGCGCCGGGCCGCGTCCGCGTAGCCCGCGACGAGTTCGCGGATCTCGTCCGCGCCGACCGCGACGGGCACTTCCCGGAACAACGGATCCGGGTCCGGCGCCGGCGCCCACAGCGGCCGGCCGGTGTACATTCCGGTGCCCTGGGCGCCGTTGTGGTTGAGCTGGGCGAGGATTCGCGCGCCCTGGGCGTGCACCGCGTCGGTGAGACGACGGTACCCGGGCAGCACCGCCGGATCCCAGCCGCGGATCAGCTTCTCGTACGGCCGATCCGACGGGTGCACCGTGTGCTCTTCGGTGACGATCATCGCCGCGCCGCCGCGGGCGCGCGCGACGTAGTAGGCGATGTGCCGGTCGGTGACCTCGCCGTCGACGGCGAAGTTCGTCAGGTGCGCGGGAAAGACGATGCGGTTGCGCAGCGTGACCGGGCCGAGCCGCAACAGATCGTGCGGGTCGGCGCCGGTCACGTCACGCGGCACCGGTCAGACCTTCGAGTTGCCCTGGTCGAGCGCCATCTGGCTGCCGGTGATGGTCTTTGCGCGGTCGCTCGCGAGGAACAGCACGGCGTCGGACGTGTCGTCGGGGTCGGCGATCGGCTTCTCGGTGAGGATCGGCGCGAAGTTGGGGAGCCAGTGCGGGTACTTCTCGAACATCTTCAGCGCACCCGGGTCGGTGCCCATCGGCGTGTTCACGCCGTACGGGTGGATCGAGTTGACGCGGATGCGGTACTCGCCCAGCTCCTTCGCGGCTGTCTGGGTCATGCCGACGAGACCGAACTTGGCTGCGGCGTAGTTGATCTGGCCGGGCATGGCCTTCAGGCCCGCGACCGAGCTGACGAGGATGATCGAGCCGCCGTTGCCCGCCTCGATCATCGCGGGAGTGGCGGCCTTGATGGTCTTGAAGACACCGGTCAGGTTGATGTCGATCAGTTCCTCGAACTGCTCGTCGGGCATCTCCCAGAAACGGTTCCACGAGCAGATGCCCGCGTTGGCGACGACGACGTCGAGGCGGCCGAACTGGGCGACCCCTTCGTCGACGACAGCCTTGAGGGCCGCACTGTCGCGCACGTCGGCGATGCGGGCGACGATCTTGCCGCCGGCTTCCTCGACGAGCCGCACGGTCTCGTCGAAGTCCTCGCGGGTCGCCTGCTCGTAGGAGACGTACTCGGAGACCGGTCCGGCGACGTCGACGCCGATGATCGAGGCCCCTTCCCGTGCGAAACGCAGCGCGTGGTTGCGGCCCTGCCCGCGCGCGATGCCGGTGATGAAGACGACCTTGCCGTCGAACTCGCCCATGTGGCGTTCCCCTTCGATCCGCGATTGAAACCTATTACAGTTCTGCGGCGAGACGATACCCCTCCCGGATCGCCTCCCGCACCGTCCGTGGTGCGACGCAGTCACCGATTCCATTGCGCCTGATTCCGGCGAGTTTGTCATCAGGCAATCCCGCTGAGCAGTCCACGAACAATGCATCCGGAACGGTGCTCCGTTCCCCGGTGATCGGGTGTTCGAGGTGGACACCGGTCGGGTCGACCGCGCGCACCGTGACGCTGCGGTGCCGGGTGATGCCGGCCCGTCGCAGCCGGGCGTTCGCGCCGACCAGGTCGCCGGTGGGTGCGAGCCGTGATCCTGCGATGGGATCGCAGGTCGCGTAGTGCACCGGGTGGCCGAGCGCGGCCAGTCGCTCGGCGACCGCGACCGCGATCGGCCCGCCGGCCGGATCCCACACGAGCATCGTCCGCGGCTCGGCCGGTGGACGATCCAGGACCCGGCGCGCGGTCGTGTAGCAGGCGGCGTCGGCAGCGACCGGGAACCCAGGCTGCCGGTCCCGGCTGCCGGTCGCGAGCACGATCGCGGTACCGGCGGCGTGCGCGTCGTCGAGGTCGGGGGCGGTGACCTCGGTACCGCACCGCAAATCGACACCGCTGTCGCGGCACCGGTCCTCGAGCCAGTCCGCGAGGGTCGCGAGGCGGTCGCGTCCGACGCCGGCGGCCGCGGTCCGCAGCAGGCCACCGCACCGGTCGGCACGCTCGCGGACCTGCACCCGATGACCCCGGGCGGCGAGGGTGCGAGCGGCCTCGAGACCGGCCGGGCCACCCCCGACGACGAGAACGTCCCGGGATGTGGAGGCCGGCGAAACAGACTGCTCATCCTCGTGCCCCGCCTCGGGATTGCCGATGCATCCGACCATCGGATTGTGGAAGTCGCGGACGAGGCACGCCTGGTTGCACAGCACGCACGGTCGCGGGTCGCGTCCGGCACGGACGGTCGCGACGAGATCCGGGTCGGCGATCTGCGCGCGGGTCATCTCGACGGCATCGCAGACGCCGTCCTCGAGCATGCGCCGAGCGTGCTCCGGGTCGACGATGCTGCCCTGCAACACGATCGGAACGGTTCCGGCGACCGCGTCGCGGATGTGGCGGCACAGTTCCGCGTTGAATCCGGGTGGAGTGTGCGCGTCGGGCCGGTACGAGCCGGGAGTGAACAGGCCGCCCCGCACCACGGTGAGCAGGTCCAGGTGCGGCGCGAATTCGGCCGCGTGCGCGGCGGCGAGGTCGGGAGTGATCCCGGCCCACGGCGCGTTCTCGTCGCAGCACAGCCGCAACGCAAGGATCCGTCCGGGACCGAGCTCGCTTCGGACCGTGGTGATTACGCGGTTCAGCAGCAGGGTCCGGTCGGTGCCGTAGCGGTCGGTACGCATATTGGTCAGCCCCGAGAGGAACTGCCGCAACAGTGAGGCCGGACCGGCGTCGAGTTCGATGCCGTCGACGCCGGCGGCGACCGCGGTCGCGGCAGCCCCGCGGAAACCGTCGACCACCGAATCGATGTCGGCCGCGGTCATCTCGGCGGGCAGCTCCCGGGTCGCCGGATCCGGAACCCGCGACGGCGCGTGCAGCGGCGCCCGGGTCCAGGCACTCGATCCCTGCAGCCCGGCGTGGCCGAGCCCGGCGAGCACGAGCGTGCCGTGCGGGCGGCACGCGGCGACCGTCTCCGCCCAGCCGGCAGCACAGTCGGCGGCCAGCGGTGCCCGCTCGTAGGGGTGGTCGGCAGCGTGCACCGAGGCGACCTCGGTGACGACGATGCCGGCACCGCCGCGGGCACGCCGTGCGTAGTAGTCGACGTGCCGCCGTGAGAGTGCTCTACCCGCAGCGAGATTGGTCTCGTGCGGCCCAAAGATCACCCTCGCCGGCGCGGTCCGTCCGGCGAGGGTGATGGGATCGGTGAGCACTGAGCTTCGTGGACCCCGGTCAGATACCGAGGTCGCGGCGGAAGCCCTCGGGCACGACCACATCGTCCGGGGTGAGCTCGTGGATCGAGGTCTTGCCCAGGCCCATCAGCGCCGAACCGATTCCGCCGCTGAGGATGTCGAGGACGTTCTCGACGCCGGCCTGACCGTTCGCGGCCAGACCCCACAGGTAGGCGCGGCCGATGAGCACCGCCTTCGCGCCGAGCGCGAGGGCCTTGACGACGTCGCTGCCGCGGCGGATACCGCCGTCGAGCAGCACCTCGACGTCCTTGCCGACCGCCTCGGCGATCGCCGGCAGCGCCCGGATCGGCGCGGGGGTGCCGTCGAGGTTGTTGCCGCCGTGGTTGGACACCGAGATCGCGGTGACACCGGCGTCGACGGCGCGCTTGGCGTCGTCGACCCGCATGACGCCCTTGAGCATGAACGGGGCATCCCCCCACTGCTCGCGCAGCCAGGCCACGTCCTCCCAGGTGGGCAGCGGGGTGGTCATCCACTCGCCGTAGGCACCGAAGAACGTCGGCGCCGCACCGCCGGGCGGGGTCAGGTTCGGGGTGGTCAGGTCCGGCACGCCACCGGTCTTGGCCCACTCGAGCAGCCACTTCGGGCGGAAGATGCCCTCGGGCGCGAACTTGACCATCGCCTCGAGGTTCATCCGCTCCGGGATCGCCGGGCTGCCCCAGTCGCGGCCGTTGGAGAACGACCAGTCCAGGGTCATGATCAGGCCCTTGGCTCCGGCTGCGCGGGCCCGCTCCATACGCTGGACCAGCACGTCCCGGCTGCCGACCCAGTACATCTGGAAGAACGTCTTGTCGTTGACCGCGGCGACATCCTCGATGGACTTCGAGGCGAACGAGCTCAAGCCCATCGCGACCCCACGGGCGGCGGCCGCCCGCGCGACCGCGACCTCCCCGTCCGGATGCACGGCCTGCACACCGGTCGGCGAGATCAACACCGGCATCGCCACGTCCTGCCCGAGGACGTGGGTACCCATTTCCCGCTTGTCCGACAGTCCGGCGACGTGCGGCGCGAAACCGAGTTCCCGGAACGCGGCGATGTTGTCGTCGACCGTCAGGCCCGCTTCGGAGCCGGCGACGAGCGCGCCGTAGACGGATTTCGGCAGCCGCTTGCGGGCACGTTCCTGCGCGACGGCGACGGTTTCGAACCAGGGGTCGGTCGCCCACGGGTTCTTCAACCAGGATGGCTTGGCCATGGTCTGTGGTCTCCTCGGGAATTACAGTCCTGCGAGCGGGTTTTCGTCGCAGAACTTGGCGGGGGGCTTGGTCAGCAGGGTCAGCGGAACCGGCGCGGCCGGGGTGCGGCGCTCGGCGCGCTTGCCGGTGCGCGAGTGGTCGACGCTGGACTGCGGCACGGTGCGCTCGCCGGCGAGCGCGGACTGGCCGTAGCCCTGGACGCATTCGGGGTCCGGGCCGTCCATCGGCAGGCCGGTGAAGAACTTCGCGGCCATGCAGCCGCCGCGGCACGCGTCGAAGAAGTTGCACGAGGAGCACGCGCCGGCGGACTGCGGCTCGCGCAGCTGCCGGAACAGCTCGGAGTTCTTCCACACCGACGCGAATCCGCCGTCCGTGAGGATGTTGCCGGCGTGGAAGTTGTCGTGGATCGCGAACGGGCACGCGTAGACGTCGCCGACCGGGTCGATCAGGCACACCACCCGACCCGCGCCGCACAGGTTCAGCCCCGGCAGCGCACCGGCACCGCTCTGGCCGCCGAACGCGGACAGGTGGAAGAACGAGTCGCCGGTGAGCACACCCTCGCCGTGCGCGACGAGCCAGTCGTAGAGCTGCCGCTGCTGCTCGTGCGTCGGGTGCAGCTCGTCCCACACGTCCACCGCGCGTCCGGACGGACGCAACCGGGTGATGCGCAGGGTGGCACCGTACTTGTCGGCCAGAGCCTTGAACTCGTCGAGCTGGTCGACGTTCTCGCGGGTGACGACGACGGAGATCTTGGCGTCGCGGAAGCCGGCCTCGGACAGGTTCTCCAGCGCGCGCACGGCCATCGCGAACGATCCGGGGCCGCGGACGGCGTCGTTGACCTCGGCGGTCGCGCCGTCGAGGGAGATCTGCACGTCGACGTAGTCGGAGGCGGCCAGGCGCGCGGCGACCTTCTTGTCGATGCGCACCCCGTTGGTGGAGAACTTCACGCCCACCTGGTGCTCGGTGGCGTAGTCGACCAGTTCCCAGAAGTCCGAGCGCACGGTGGGTTCGCCACCACCGATGTTGACGTAGAAGACCTGCATGCGCTGCAGTTCGTCGATGATCGCCTTGCACTGCTCGGTCGACAGCTCCCGCGGGTCGCGTTTACCGGACGAGGACAGGCAGTGCACGCACGACAGGTTGCACGCGTAGGTCAGTTCCCAGGTCAGGCAGATCGGGGCATCGAGGCCCTTCTCGAACTGGTCGACGAGACGACCCACTTTCGGGGGTGCAGAAGTGACGGGTGGTTCGAGCAGAGACGTCATGGCGGGTCCTTGCTGGTTCGGGGCGTCAGGCGGGGACGATCATGTGGGAGTCGGCCAGCGTGCGCAGGGCATGCAGGTAGGGCCGCTCGGCGTTCTCGTCGATTCCGTGGGCGCGCAACGCATCCCGCACCGAATCGTGCTCGCCCAGACAGCGGACGACCTCGACGATCACGGTGTTCTTCAGAAACGACAGCTTGCGGGTGCCGAAGTGGTAGAGCAACGCCCCGAACGGCTCGGGGCGAAGCGCTACCTGCGGGTGGAGCCGCCACGTGGCGCCCGGATCGAACTGTGCAGTTGCCACGGCGGTGGCTCCGGGTGCGGTCATGTCAGTACACGCCGCACATGCCGTCGATGGAGACCTCTTCCACGAGGGACTCCTCGATGAGCTCGGACTCGATCACCGCGTTGTCACGATCGGACATGTTTCCTCCTCGGATTTCTGCTCCAGGTGTGGAGTCGACGCCACAACCGGTCTTGCGTTGTGACTCGGTTCACCACTGTAATGGCATCGAGTGCAGAATGTCATCTATGGATCGAGGGAATCATGCGTAGCCGTCGGAAACCGTCCGCTCGGACAGGTCGGCGCCCCTCCACCACGAGGGAGGGACTCAGCGCCGTCGGCATCGAACTGTTCCGCGAACGCGGCTTCGACGAGACCAGCGTCGACGAGATCGCCGAAGCCGCCGGGATCGCACGCCGCACGTTCTTCCGCTACTTCCCGTCCAAGAACGCGGTGCCGTGGGGCGACTTCGACGAGCACCTCGCACACATGCGCGCCCACCTGTCCGCACTTCCCGAGGACATGCCCCTCGCCGAGGCCCTGGCGTCGGCGCTGCTGGACTTCAACACCTTCCCCGAGTCCGAGGCGCAGCGACACCGCGCCCGCATGGAACTGATCCTGCGCAACCCGACCCTGCAGGCGTATTCGTCGGTGATGTACCAGGGCTGGCGGCGGGTCATCGCCGAGTTCGTGGCCGCCCGGACCGGCGCCTCGGCCGACGACCACTTCCCGCGTACCGTCGCCTATCTCATGCTCGCCGTGGCGGTCTCGGCATACGAACAATGGCTCGCCGACGACTCCGCCGAACTACCCGACCTGCTGGCCTCGGGGATGCGCACCCTCTACAGTGGGCTGAACTCCCCGGCCGTCCCACCGAACGAGGCCCAGTCATGAGCGTGCTCGATTCCCTCGCCCCCTGCACACCCGGACGCTGGACGCACGATCATGTCACGGTCGAACGCGTCGAGTCCGGCCCGTTGACGTTGCGCCGCAACGACGGCCGCCTGCACGTGACGCATTCGCTCGGACCGGCCGATCTCAGCGAACGGCTCGTCGCCGGCGTCACCGCATCGATCGAGGACGCCGACTTCGGACAGGACGAGTTCGAGTTGACGATGGTCGGGCTGGTGCGTTCGACGATCCCCGATCCCCTCGACGCGTGGGTCACCTACTACCACAACTCCCTGGGTGAACTTCTCGACGGCACAGCGGATTTCGCGCCCATCCACGACAAGGCGGCGGAGTTGGTCCGCGGTCGCGTGCTGGACCTCGGGTCGTGCTTCGGTTTCCTGCCGTTGCGCCTGGCCGGCGCGGGAGCTCAGGTGACCGCCACCGACATCCTTCCGGGCACCATGTCCCTGCTCGACGCCGTCGCCCCGCGCCTCGGCCTGCCCGTCGACACCCTGGTGTGCGACGCCGCGAACGTGCCGGTCCCGGACGACAGCGCCGACACGGTCACGGCGATCCACCTGCTCGAACACGTCGACGACACGATCGGTGCCGCGGTCGTCGCCGAAGCGCTGCGGATCGCCCGGGAGCGGGTGGTGATCGCGGTGCCGTTCGAGGACGAGGCCACCGCCTGCCACGGCCACGTGCGCACCTTCGACCTCGATGCGCTGACGCGGCTCGGCGAATCCACCGGCCGGAACTTCGAGGCGTTCGAACATCACGGCGGGTGGCTGGTGCTCGACGCCTCCTGAGTCGAACCGCCTACATCGGACCGCCGGTCAGCGGGTCGCTGCCGGGGCGGACAGGTGCAGGAGCGGGAACGGGCGGCCGTCGCCGTCGGTCTCGGATCGTCCGGTGACGACGAAGCCGCGTCGCCGGTAGAACGCCACCGCGGCGGGATTCTGCTCGTTGACATCCAGCGTGAGTGCGGGATGCCGGCGCAAGGCATCCTCCAGCAGGATCGACCCGACACCGGTTCCGCGGTACTCGTTTTCGACGAAGAGCATCTCCAGCCGGCCGTCGGCGAGCCCGGAGAATCCGACGATCCGTCCTCCGGTCACAGCGACCGTGAGGTCCACGGCAGCCAGGTATTCCTGCGCCATCCGGTCTTCGTAGAAGGCGATGTCGTCCGCGGTGAGGAAGTGATGGGTGGCGCGCACCGCGCTCCGCCACACCTCCACGAGCCGGGCGAGCTCGTGTGCCCCCGCACAGCCGCGCAGTTCGATGTCGGTGACTCCGGTCATGGCTCCGATTCCTGATGAGGTGTGGTGACGGTTCGCGGGATCGTGCATCGCGCAGCCGCCGGGCGAGCGTCGACAGTACTTCGTCCCGGGCAGCATCGGAAGGTCCCTGCTCGTACACTGCCTCCCAACGCACATGTCAGGAGGCCGCGGCTGTGAATCTCTCCGGGTTGGATCTGTCCGCGTACGACGCACTGAGTTTCGACTGCTACGGCACGCTCATCGACTGGGAGACCGGCCTCACCGCCGTACTGGCCCCGTGGGCGCGCGAAGCCGGACTCGACGTCTCCGGCGAGGACCTCCTCCTGGCGTACGGGGACAGCGAGGCCGCCGCCGAACAGGACATGCCCGGCGCGCTGTACCCGCAGATCCTGGCCGAAGCGTTCCGTCGTACCGGTGCGACGCTCGGCGCCGACGTGTCCGACGAATGGGCGACCCGGCTCGGCGCATCTGTTCCGGACTGGCCCGCGTTTCCGGATTCCGCTGCGGCCCTGGCGTCACTGGCGCAGGACTACACGCTCATCATCGTCTCCAACGTGCACCGCGAGGGCTTCGCGGGCAGCAACGCCCGTCTCGGGGTCACGTTCGACCGGATCATCACCGCGCAGGACGTCGGCGCCTACAAGCCCGCTCCGAACCACTTCGAGGCGCTCGACGACGCGCTGACCGAACTGGAGATTCCCCGCGAACGCCTGCTGCACGTCGCGCAGTCGTTGTTCCACGACCACGTTCCCGCCAAGCGTCACGGCCTGCGCTCGGTCTGGATCAACCGTCGCCACGACCGTCCCGGCCAGGGCGCGACCCCGGTCCCGTCCGTCGAGTACAGCTTCGACGCCGAATTTCCCAGCATGCAGGCGTTCGCCGAGGCAGCCCGGGCCGCGAAGCACGGGTGAACCGGTCACTGCACGGCGATGTCGCGGCGGCGCAGGGCCGCAACGCCGGCCGCGGCGAGCAGGACCGCCAGGACGGTGAGCACGACCAGCGGGAGGGCTCGCAGCTCGGCCGCCGGCAGCGCCGGCACGTGCACGAACGGTGACAGATCCATCACCCACTGCGGCAGGTTCAGCAGCGGCCCGATCTGGCCGATGAGCACCCACACCACGAACAGGCCCCACGCGATACTCGCCGCGCGTCCCGGGAAGGCGCCGACGCACAGGACGGCCGTCGCGGCGACCAGCAGCACGGCCGGGACGAACGCGAGCGCAGCCGACATCAGCTCGCCGAGCGGTCCCCCGAGGTCCCCGATCGCGATGCCGTACGGAACCGCGACCGCGACACCGAGAATCACGTGCAGGACCACGATTCCCACGACCACCACGACGACGTGGGACAGCATCCACGGGGCGCGGCCGAGCGCGGTCGACAGCAGCGGTTCCACGCGGCCGGAGCTCTCCTCACCGTGCATCCGCAGCACCGCCTGCACCGCGTACGCGGCAGTGAAGAAGGACATCATCAGGAAGGTCACGGCGAAGTACGCATCGGTGAGCGCCTCGGCGCCACCGCCGAGTTGCGTCATCATGTCGGCGACCGCGCCGCCCTCGTCGAGGAAGTTGTCCATCTCGTCCGCAATGCTCCCGTACGTCACCGCGAGCACCGCGATGCCCAGCGCCCACCACAGCAGCGTGGTGCGCTGCATGCGCCACGCGAATCCGAGAGCCGTCGGCAGGCGCGGAGCGGCCCGGGCCGGGCCCGGGCGCGGCTGCACGAGTCCGGCACCGTGATCGCGCCTTCCGGTCAAGGCGTAGGCGAGCCACACGGTCGCGACGACGAACAGCGCGAAGACCGCGAAGACCCACCATTTGTCGGCGTCGAACGGCCGGACCTGTTGTGCCCAGCCGATCGGGCTGAGCCACGACGGCCACGCGCTGGTGACCCGGATCCCGGACTCGTCGACGCTGCCGGTGGTGTCGCCGACCGCGCGCAGCAGGAACGACAGGCCCAGGGCGGCGCCCGCGAGCCCGTTCGCGGCGCGGGATCCCTCGGCGACCTGCGCCGTCACCGCAGCGATTCCGGCGAAGGCGAGCCCGGTGGCACCCGTCGCGGCTCCGAGCGCCAGCGAACCGCCCACGGGCAGTCCGAACGCGACGGAGACGACCGTGAGCAGCACCGTCAGCACCACGTCCGTGGCGAGTGCAACCAGCAGCGCCGCGGTGAGCATGGCCCGGCGTCCGACGACGGCCGCGCCGACCAGTTCCGCCCGCCCGGTCTCCTCGTTCTGGCGGGTGTGCCGAACCACCATCATCGAGTTCATCAGCCCGGCGGCGAGCGCCAGGAACAGCAGCGTCTGGGCGGCCACCACGGCGCCGAGACTGTCACCCGACACCAGCCCGTTGGTGGCGAGCACCACCGGGGACACGGCGGAACTGACCGCGATCAGGTGCAGGTCGTTCGCGGTCGGGTACAGGTCCTTCAGGCTCACCACCGAGATCGCGTAGACGACGGCGAACGCCACCAGCCACACCGGTATCTGCACGCGGTCGCGGCGCAGCGCCAGGCGGATCAGCCTGCCCGTGCCTGCATAGGCGGGGCTCGGATGCCTGCCGGTCGCGACGGTGCTCACAGTCCGCTCCCGCCGGGCACCTCGTCGCCGTAGTGCCGCAGGAACAGCTCCTCCAACGTGGGTGGGGTGCAGGTCAGGGACGTCAGTTCGAAGTCGAGCAGCCGGCGCAGCACCTCGTCGAGCTGGGCGGTGTCGACTTCGCACTGCACGCGCAGCCCCTCGATCTCCAGGTCGTGGACGCCGGGGTGATCACCGAAACCCACTGCGGGACGGGCCGTTTCGGCACGGATCGAGGTGCGGGTGAGGTGCCGCAGCTCGCTCAGGCTTCCCGATTCGACGGTGCGTCCCTGCCGGATGATCGTGACCCGGTCGCACAGGGCCTCGACCTCGGACAAGGTATGGCTGGACAGCAGGACCGATCGGCCGTCGGCGACGGCTTCGCGCACGCAGTCCCGGAACACCTCGTCCTTGAGCGGGTCCAGCCCGGAGGTGGGTTCGTCGAAAAGGAACAACTCCACGTCCGAGGCGAGGGCGGCCACGATCGCGACCTTCTGCCGGTTGCCCTTCGAGTAGGTGCGGGCCTTCTTGGTGGGATCGAGCTCGAATCTGTCCAGCAGGTCGGCCCGGCGGCGCTCGTCGATGCCCCCGCGCAGCCCGGCCAGCAGGTCGATGGCCTCACCCCCGGTCAGGTTCGGCCACAGGTTCACATCGCCCGGCACATAGGCCAGCCGCCGGTGCAGGTCCACGGAGTTGCTCCACGGATCTCCGCCGAGCAGTTCCGCCCGGCCGGAATCGGCGCGCAGCAGGCCGAGGAGGATGCGGATGGTGGTGGATTTACCGGCGCCGTTGGGTCCGAGGAAGCCGTGCACCTCCCCGACGCGCACCTCGAGGTCGAGGCCGTCCAGGGCTCGGGTCGAGCCGAAGGTTTTGACGAGTTGAACTACGGAGAGTGCCTTCGTCATGTTCGGGAGGCTACTCGGGAGTGGCTGCGGGCGCCGGGTTCTCGGAACCGCACGAGGTTCTCGGTACCGCGCGAGCCGATGGTTTCTGTTGCGTAACGAGTCGAGGGCACAGTGTCCCGTTCGTAACGAACTGTGATCGATGGTCGATAATGCGACGGATCGTTGTCTCCCGCCACTGTCGGCGGGGTTGTTCGTCTGTGGAGGTTGTCTGTGGGTACCCGAGTTCGCCGTGGAATTCTGCGCCGTGGAATTCTGCGCCGTGGAATTCTGTCCGGGGCCGTGTGCGTCGCAGCCGCGGTCGCAACCATCGCATCCACCGCCCCGGCCGGCGCCGCACCCGTGTACCCGCCGTTGCCGGCCGACCCGTTCTACCGGCCCGCCGCCGCTGCTTCCTCCTCCACACCGGGTGACGTTCTCGGAATCCGGCGCATGCCGACCCCGGCGGGAATCACCGGGGCCGACACCTGGCAGCTCAGCTTCCGCTCCACGAATTCACAGGGCGAGCCGATCACCGCGGTGACGACGGTGCTCGCTCCCGTCGGCAAGGCACCGGACGGGCCGCTGCTGTCGTTCCAGCACGTGATCAACGCACTCGGACCGCAGTGCGCACCGTCGCAGACGCTGTGGACCACCGACCCGAACCTGGAGATCCGCGAGGCTGTCGGCCTGAACGTCGCGCTGCAGCGAGGCTGGACGGTGGCGATCCCGGACCATCTCGGACCGACCAGCGCGTACGGGGCCGCCAAGCTGGGCGGCCAGATCACGCTCGACGGCATCCGGGCGGTCCAGCGGGCACCGGAACTGCAGGTCGCCAACAGCCCGGTCACGCTCGCCGGGTACTCCGGCGGCGGCATGGCCACCGGGTGGGCGGCCGCCCTCGCCCCGACCTACGCTCCCGAACTGAACATCGTCGGGGCCGCGATGGGCGGTGTCCCGATGAACCTGCGGAAGATGGCCGACGGCATCGGCACCGATCCGCATCCGGCGTTCGGCCTGGCGTTCGCTGCCGCCCTCGGCCTCGAACGCGAATACCCCGACCGCATCGATCTCAGCGGACGGCTCACCCCCGCCGGGCAAGCGATGCGTGACGGCCTCAGCGCCGCGTGCACCAACGACATCCTGCGGATCGGCGCGGGCGGCAGCCTGCCGCAGGTCAGCCCGATCAGCCGGCTGACCGACGAACCGGGCGCCCTGGCCGTCGTCGACGAGAACAGCCTGGAGTTGTACCCCGGCGTTCCCCCGATGCCGATCTTCGAATGGCACAGCCCTACCGACGCGCTGATCCCCGTCGATTCGATCACCGCGACGCTCGCCCGGTACTGCGCGGCGGGCGCGCACGTCCAGAGCCTCGAGACCCCGACCCCCGACCACATGTCGGCGGCGGTACTCGGCCTCGGGCAGGCGATGGACTTCCTCACCAAGCGCTTCGCGGGCGAGGAAACCCCTCGCACGTGCTGACGTCGTGCGCGCTTTCGGCTGCGGGAGGTGCCGAAAGCGCGCACGAGGCGTTAGATCAGTCCCTGCTTGCTCGCCGCGTACACCGCTTCGGCGCGGCGGCCGACGCCGAGCTTGCGCATGATGTTGCTCACGTGGAACTTCACCGTCGTGGCCGAAATGAACAGCTGCTCACCGATTTTCGCGTTCGACAGTCCTGCGGCGAGTAGTCGCAGCACCTCGAGTTCGCGGTCGGTGAGCTGTTCGGTCTGCGGGACCTTCCCACTGAGCGTGCGCACCACCGCCGCGGCGCTGCGCGAGTCGAACGCGCTCTCGCCTCGCGAGACGGCCCGGATCGCGCGGACCAGTTCCGTGGTGTCGACGTCCTTGACGACGTAGCCGCGCGCGCCGGCGTGCACGGCCCGCACGACGAGTTGCTCGTCGAGGAACGTGGTGAGCACGAGCAGCCCGAGCCCGGGGTGGGCAGCGGACAACTGGCTGCACAGGGTCAGCCCCTCGTAGTCCGACCCGGCCGAGAGCTTCAGATCCATCAGGACGATGTCGGGGCGCATCCGGTCGACGAGAACGAGCGCTTCGTTCTCCGAGGACGCCTCCCCGACGACCTCGAGGTCGGGTTCCCGGTCGAGGATCGACCGCAGCCCCTGACGGAGGATCGCATGGTCGTCGACGAGCACGATCCTCACGGTGTCCCGGCGGGTCCGCGGCGGTGTCACCGTCATCGCTGTTCTCCTGTTCTCGCCGCATCCTCTTCCTGCGGAACGGTTTTCGGAATGGGGATGCGCACCGCTACCCGGACTCCCCCGATTCGGGCGCGGCGCACCTCGAGCCGGCCGCCGAGCTCGTGGGCACGCGCCTGCATGTTCGCCAGGCCGCGGTGCCGGCCGTCGAAGTCGCTGCCGGCGGCCAGCCGCAACATCACCCGGATGCGGGCGGGATCACCGTCGCCGTCGTCGGCGACCGAGAGCAGCACCGACTCGGGTCCGTACGTCAGCCGCAGGACGGCGCGGGTCGCGTTCGCGTGCACGACCGCGTTGAACAGCGCCTCCCCCGCGATCCGCAGCAACGCGTGCTCGACGTCGCCGGACAGTTCGACGGGAGTGCCGCCGACCCGGATCACGATGTCGAGTTCGCCCGGGGTGTGCGCGACCCGCAGTTGCTCGAGCATCTCCGGCAGCGACGACCGATCCGCGTCCGACGGATGGTTGAGCGCGTAGATCGCCGACCGCAGCTGTTCGACGGCGCGGCGTGTCAATTCCTTTGCCAGGTCGAGACGTTCGGCGCGTTCGCTGTCGGGAATGTCGCTGCGGCACACCTCGATCTGCATGCCCGCCGACAGCACGGCCTGGGTGACGCTGTCGTGCAGTTCGCGCGCGATGCGGTGCCGTTCGTCGTCGAGTGCCTGTTGCCGGTGGGCGGCACCGAGTTGCCGTTGGGTCCGTTCCAGTTCGCGCAGGGTCGCTTCGAGTTCGGCGTTGCGTGACTGCAGGTCGGCGGCGGCCCGGTTCGCTTCCCGGTAGGCTTCCTCGGCGCGTTCGAGCAGCAGCTGGCCCCGCTGATAGAGGGCCGAATTCTGCAGGGCCACAGCAGTTTGGCTGGCCAGGATGGACAGCACCGCGCGGTCGGTGGCGTCGAGTGTCCGATGCTCCGGTGTCCACGCCGCGATCGCCCCGGCGACACCACCGCCGAGCACGATCGGCACGAACGCGTGATGGCCCTCGACGATCGGATCCCGGTCGACGCTGCCACCGCGGATGTCGTCGAGGCAGCGCACGACCTCGTCGGGCAGCGGTGGGCCCTCGACGTTGTCGACGAGGAAGGGCGTGGCATCCGGTCCGAGCACGAGCCGGCGGGGTCCGGCGTCGGGCAGCATGCCGTCGGCGAGCGCGAACACCACCCAGCGGGCACTCAGGTGTGCCCGGGCGGCCTCCGCGACCGCGCAGATCAGCGTTTCGGGTCCCTCGACGGTGCGCACGAGCGCCCGCGAGATGAGTTCGAGGGCGTGCACTACCCGTTCGAGACGTTCGGCGGCGCCGCGATACTGCGGGTAGAACGTGGGCTTGCCCGACCGCAGGCCGGTGAGCTGGGACAGGTCCGGGGCAGCGGGATTCACAACGCCGCCCGGAACAGCGCGACCATCTGTTCGTGGGTCGCCGCGCGCGGGTTGGTGGACATGCACGCGTCGCGCAGGGCACCCTCGGCGAGGCGGGTCAGATCCTGTTCTCGCACACCGAGTTCCCGCAGTCCGCGCGGCACCCCGACCTCGCGGGCGAGTCGTTCGACGCGGTCGGCGACGGCGAGGGCGGCCTCCTGTGCGGGGCCGCGGTGTTCGTCCAGGCCGAGGGCCGCGGCGATCGCCGCGAACGGTGCCGGGTCGGCGGCGGCGTTGAATCGGATCACGTGCGGGAGGAGCACCCCGTTGATGACGCCGTGCGGCTGGTCGAGCAGGCCGCCGACCTGGTGGCTCATCGCGTGCGCCGCGCCGAGGATCGCGTTGGTGAACGCCAGGCCGGCCTCGAGGCTGGCCTGGGCCATGGCGGTGCGGTGCGTCATCTCGTGGGGGTCGTCGATGGTGTGGACGAGGGTGCCGGTGACCATCGCGACGGCCCGCAGCGCGTGATGGTCGGTGAGCGGGTTGTGGGCGCGGGAGACGAACGCCTCGATGCCGTGGGTGAGCGCATCGAGCCCGGTCGCCGCGTTCAGGTCGTCGGGCATGGTGGTCAGCAGCCGCGGGTCGATGACGGTCAGGTCGGGCACCAGCGACCGGCCGATGATGGTGATCTTGGTGTTGCGGGTGGTGTCGGTGACGACGCAGAACTGCGACACGTCCGCGCCGGTGCCGGAGGTGGACGGCACCATCACCATCGGCGGGATCGGCAGCGGTGCCCGGTCCACGCCCTCGTAGTCGAGGATGCTGCCGCCGTTCGCGGCGAGCACGGCGATGCCCTTGGCCGCGTCGATCACCGAGCCACCGCCGAGCCCGACCAGCACGTCGCAGCCTTCGGCACGGTAGAGCTCGTGACCGGCGGCGACCTCGAAGTCCTTCGGATTCGGGGTCAGCTCGCTCCACACGACCGGGGCCAGGCCCTGTTCGTCCAGGTGGTGCCGCAGTTCGTCGACCCATCCGGCCTCGACGAGTCCCGGGTCGGTGACGAGCATCGGCCGGCTGCCGCCGAGGCGCACGGTCGCGTGCGCGGCCTCGGCGAGGGATCCGGCACCGAACACGATCTCGGGGGCATGGAACTTCGCCAGTGTGGGCGTCTCCCTTCCGGCGTTCCCCGATTCGGTTCGACGTTCCGGTATGGCGACGGCCACTGCAGCACTCCTGACGTCCCCGGCGATTGCGGCGTGTGATCCAGCTTACGGTCCTTCGAGCGTAGGCCGGGTGGGCGGCCGGGGCACCGGGTCGACGGGTAGGTCCGGTACCTACCCGATCGGGTAGGTACCGGCGAAGTCGGGAGCGGCCTCGGGCTCAGTCGCCGAGCCTGCGGCTGATCTTGTCGACCTTCCGGCCCACCGCCAGGATCGCCTTGAGAACGTCCTCCAGTTCCGGGCCTTCGACGTGGCTCGTCGGGGGATTCACCGGCCCCACACCGCCCGGTAGGCCACCATCGGGCACTTCGACCAGGTCGAATGCCCACTTGCGGATGATCTCGACCAGGACCTCCGGATGTGCGATCAGGTCCAGGATCGGGCCGTGTTCCCTGATGATCTGCTGAACTACGCGACGTTCTCGGTCCGACACAGCCACGGCGCTACCTCTCACTCGGCGGGATTCGTCGTCGTCGGCGCCTCACGCACCCACGTGGTCAGGATCGTCTTGACTCGCCGGGCAGGCCGCGCGGTGTGCCGCATCCGCTGATCGACGGATCCGTCCGGCAGGAGATTCGGCCAGGCGAGCAGTCTCCCCGCGCGCGGCCGGAATCGTTCTCGGAGGACCGGGAACCAGGTGCTTCCCCCCGACTGCGAGTCGCTGAGGTAGATCAGCACGGACACCGACCGTTCACCCCACCGGTCACCGGAGAAGAAGCCGCTGTCGTGGTGCTCCTCGAAGCGCTCTCCCGCCCGGTACCGCACGATCTGCCAGGGTTCGAAACGATCGGCGGGAACACCGAAGTCGGCGGCCAGTCTCGCCTCGACCCGCCTCAGCAGTTCGCGCGCTTCGTCGCTCAGCCAGGTCTCGTCGGTGGTCGAACTGGTGCGATCGATCGAAAGACCGGTGAATCGCCGCCCCTCGGCGTCGCGGCGGAGCACCGAACTCGGCCGCCAATAGGTGAACCGGAGATCGTCGCCGATGAGGGCGCACTCGCCGGCGTCGAGAAACTCGTCGACGCACGTCACCGTTCCCGGGCGAAGTGTGACAGCGGTGTCGATCATGACGTCACCAGGGTCAGGTTGACGTGTGACTCGAATGCGGAGACGTCCGCGGGCGCGACCTCGCCGTCACCGGTGAGGTAGCGCCGAAGTGCCTCGAGCGATCGCTCCTGACGTTCGTCGTATCCGCCGTGGTCGGACCAGTGCGTCCGCCGGGTGTCGCGTTCGTACGCGTGCCAGCCGATCACCCGGTGCGGGTGGAAGAGCCGATATCCGGCAGCGAAAGCCCGGACACTGGTGAGCACCTCGTCCCCGAAGAAGTACACCCCGGGATCGAACCGCACCTCCTTGTTGTAGCGGCCGTCGGCGAGCAGGAAGTGCAGGGACGCGAAGTCCGCGGGGGCGGGAGCCCCGAGTTCCGGGAAGCCCAGCATTGCCGCACCCCGCAGCCGGGTGAGCACACCTCGGTCGCGCAGGTACGGGTAGATCCGGAGCGGGCGCATCCCCCGGCAGCGGTCGTCGTCCGGACTGTACGCGGGCAGATACCCCGTGAGAATCGGCTTCGCGATCCCGGCCGCGCGCAGTCCTTCCAGCATCCCGACCGCCGTTTCGTCCCAGCCGGCGGCGAATCGGTGGTGGGAGTCGATCAGCAGGGTGTAGGGCTCGTCCTTCCACGCACCCTGCAATCGTCGTCGAGCCCAGTTGCAGCCCTCGCTCCTGCTCGCCGCGATCTCGTCGATCTCCAACCCGGGAAGCGCCACGACGTCGTCGGGCAGCACGTCGTCCTCGGTCCGCTGCCACATGACCCGGACCCGCAGCCGCTCGGGGTGCGCTGCCTGCGCATACAGGTCCCGCAGGGTGGGCCCGAGCTCCCGATCCCGATAGGCCGGTACCTGCACGTAGAGCGCCGGTTCGCGGCAACCTCCCGGCCACCCGGGTGGTGCCGGCGTCATCCCTGGGCACCCATGACCGCGCCCTCCCGGCGCGGATCGGCACCGCCGACCCAGCCGGTGTCCGTACGCCACAGTGCACTGAGGCCGCTGGACTGGGGCGCGACCGACACCTGGTGCCCGCGTTCGCGCAGGGCGGCGACGAGCGGGTCGCGGGCGCCGTCGTCGGACCCGTCGATCGCGGGATGTTCCCCTCCGACACCGGTGACCGGGGTGTTCGCGGCGCCGAACGAGACGGCGGACACCGCCTGCTGTGGGTCCAGACCCCAGTCGAGCATGTTCACCAGGGTCTTCACCACGAACTGGATGATCACCGAGCCGCCGGGCGAGCCGGTCACGAGCACCGGTGCGCCGCGGGCGCCGTCGGGGGTGCGCTCGAACACGAGGGTCGGCGACATCGAACTGCGCGGTCGCTTGCCGGGCTCCACCCGGTTCGCGACCGGCGTGCCGGTCTCGTCGACCGGCTCGGCCGCGAAGTCGGTGAGCTGGTTGTTCAGCAGGAATCCGTCGACCATGTGGAACGAACCGAACGCCGATTCGATGGTCGTGGTCATCGCGGCGACGTTCCCGTAGCGGTCGGCGACGGAGATGTGACTGGTGCCGTGCTCGGGGACCTGCGGTGGTGCCCCGATCGGGACGGGCCCGAAGTCACCGGGCCGGGCGGTGCCCATGCTGCGGTTCGGGTCGATCAGCGCGGCCCGTTCCTTCAGGTAGGTCTCGTCGAGCAGGGTCTCGGGTGAGCCACCGGGCAGCGGCACGAAATCGGAGTCCGCGACGTACTTGTCGCGATCCGCGTACGCGAGCCGTTCGGCCTCGGCGATCAGGTGGACGGCCTCCACGTCCGGGACACCGCCGTTCGCGTCGACGTCGGCCGGCGGGAAGGCCGACAGGTCGAAGTTCTCGAGGATGCCGAGGGTCGCGGCGACCGCGATGCCGCCGGACGACGGGTTCGGCATCCCGCAGATCTCGTAGGACCGGTAGGGGGTGCACAGCGCGGTTCGCTGCTTCGCCCGGTACCCGGCGAGGTCGTCGACGGTCATCTCTCCGGGGGTCCGCCCGCCGGAGGTCGTGTCGACGGCGTCGACGATCGCGGTCGCGATGGCACCGGTATAGAAGGCGTCCGCCCCACCGGCGGTGATCGCCCCGAGGGTCTTGCTCATCGCCGGGTTGGTCAGCACGGTGCCTTCGGACTTGGGAGCGCCGTCCGCTTCGAGGAAGTACGCGGCGGCCGCCTCGTCCCGGGCGAGGTCGGCGGCGGAGTCCGCGATCGACTGCGCGAGCCGATCGCTGATCTCGATACCGTCGTCGGCAAGCGTCACCGCCGGTTCGAAAAGCTGTGCCCAGTCGGTCTTTCCGTGGTCGCGATGGACATCCTCGAGCATCCGGAGCACGCCGGGCACGCCGATGGAACGGCCGCTGGCGCGGGCGTCGGGCTGCGGTTCGGTGCGGTCGGTGTCGCTGATCCAGCGCAGATAGTTCTCGGTGGCCGCTGCCGGCGCGGTCTCCCGGCCGTCGTACGCCTGGACCTGCCCGGTCGCCGCGTCGAAGTACATCAGGAACGCGCCGCCCCCGATACCCGAGGACTGCGGCTCCACCAGGCCGAGCACGGCCTGGGCGACGACCAGCGCGTCCGCTGCGGTGCCGCCGTCGCGCAGCACCTCGCACGCCGCCTCCGTCGAAATCGGATTGGCGGTCGAGACCGCGAACTCTCCGGCATTCACCGCGACCATCCCGTCGCGATATCCGGTGGCGATCTCCGGGTTGGTGGACAGGTCGCGATCGGTTTCCTGCGGCGCCGGCGGTGCCGTGAGCGGTGTGCCGTTCGGTGCCGCGGTGCACGCCGCGGAGGTGTCCTGCGCGTCGCCCACCGCCGACGTGCACGCTCCGAGCACTCCAACGGCGGCCACCACGGCGATTGCGGCCCGGACACCCGGGCGGACCTCGGCTGGCGTCCTCACCCGTTCGACGCTAACAGCGGCCGGCCGGTCGCCGGGGCGGATCGGCGCGCACGCTCACAGATCGAACTTGGCAGCGTACCGGACCAGCCTCTCGATGTGGTCGCGGGCGGCGTGCAGATCGAGACGGGCGTCGCTGAGCAGGTCCAGCATCTCCCGCCGCGCGGACTCGCCGGCCCCGTGCATGTCCTCCCGGTCGAATACCTCGAGCGACTCGACGAGGTCGCCGACCCGCCGGTCGAGTGCACCGAGGTCGTGCCGCAGTGACTCCGCTCGCTCGGCCACTGTGCGGTCGGTCATCGCAATTCCCCCCGCCCAACTGGTGTACCAGGGTGTGCCTGCACCGTATCCCCCGGACCGGTCCCCCGTACCCGAAACCGGATGAGGGGCACATTCACCCGGAATGCGGCGGGGTCAGCGCAGGGCGTGGCCGAGTTCGGCGGCGCGGTCGAGCAGTTGCGCGCCGTCGCGGGCGACCACGACCCGGTCGCACACCTCCGCGTAGTCGGGCATCGCGCACGTCGCCTGCTGCCAGTACCGTTCCGGTTCCGGGGTGATCCAGGCCAGGCGGTGCACGCGGCGGCGCAGGTCCGCGAGCCGGTCGGCGCGCGCGGGCAGGCCGTTGCAGCGACCGTCGCCGACGACGAGCACCGAGGTGCGCGCATCGAGGAGACCGGCGTGGTCGGTGAGCAGTTCGTCGAAGACCCGTCCGTAGTCGCTCGACGCCTCGAGGTCCACGGCCGGGTGTGCCAGTACCCGTGCCAGCGCGCCGTCGCCGCCACCGGCGAGCAGTTGCTGTGTCACCTCGACGGGCCGGTCGACGAACGCGACGACGCGGCACCGGTGCGCCCGGCCGTGCATCGCCTGGGCGAGACGCAGCGTGAACGCGGTGACCGGCCGCACCGACAGCGACACGTCGGCGAGGACGAGCAGCCGCACCCGGTCCGGCCGGGGTGAGCGGACGACAAGGTGGAACGGCACCCCCTCGGTGCGCATCGATCCGCGGACGGTGCGGCGCAGGTCGAGGCGGCCGCGGGCCCGCTCGCGCGGCCGGGGACGGGCCGGGCCGCGCATGCGGCGCAGCACCTCGTGGCAGGCCAGGTCGATCTCGGCGCGGTGCGCGGCGGTCGGGTCGACCGGTGCCTCGGACGGATCGTCCGCCGGCGCTTCGACGGTCTGCGCGAGCGCCGCGACGAACGCCTCGACGGCCTCGACGAGCCGGTTCAGTTGTGCCTCGGTGAGCTGTTCGTCGGCGGTGTCGCCGCCGTAGGCGCGGTGCGGATCGTAGGCGTCGAGCCACGCCAGGATCGACGTCGGATCGTCCCACGACAGCGAACCCGACACGGCCGCACCGGGATTCGCCGACAAGTCGCCGACCGTCGCGGTCGCGGCCCGGTCGACGTCGACGGTGTAGGTGACGCCGCGGCGCCCCGAATCGGCGCCGGTGTCGACGGACAGATCCGCGTCCGCCGAGGTCATCGACACATCGTCGTCGTCCTTGTGCGGGTTGAACCCCTTGTCCGCCTCGGGGGTGTCGAACAGGTCGCCGACCTCCGCGGCGCGCTCGTTGTACTCCGCGTAGCGGGCGAGTTGCTGTTCGTCGTCGATTTCCAGTGCGGCGGGCAGGGATTCCGCGAACTGCGCGCGCAGGGGCCGGCTGTCGTCGCCGCCGGCGTCGGGGCCGGTGGTGAGGAACAGGGCGTCGAAGGCACGGTCGAACCCGGCCTGTTCGTGGGCGTACTTCGCGCACACCGCCCGCAGCGCCGCGCGCAGGACGTCGCGGTCGTGGGCACCGATGAGGCCGAGAACCCTTCGTATCTCGATGGTTTCGGCGGGCGATGCGGCGACCCCGTGGCGTCGCAGCAGTCGCGCGAACACGGCCGCGACCACGTCGAGCGGATACGCGGGGCGGCGGGCGTCGAGGTCGCTCACGCGCACGGTGTCACCGCCTCGCGCCGACACGGGCGGTGTCCCGCCCTCCCCCACCGCGACCGCGGAACACCGCGGTGGTGGTGTTCGCCGGCCGGGACGCGACCGTGACCCGTTCGGCCGGTGGCACGTCGGCGACCGATTCCTCGGGGTCCGGTGTGCCGTCGAGCCGGGTCCGGGCCAGGGTGACGTCGCCGGTGTACTTGAGCAGCGCCGCGAGCAGGACGTCGCGCACGTGCCGGATCGAGCCGTCCCCGGCGTGCGCGCTCAGGACGGTGGCCGCGCGGGCGGCGTCGATGACCTCGGAGATGGACGGGCTCTTGCGCAGCGGCATCTCGCGGAGGGTACGAGCGAATTCGACGACCTCCGCGGCGGTCGCGGCCGGCACCTCGGGAGCGCGGGCGGTGACGATCTCGCGTTCGCGTTCGGGCGTCGGGTAACCGACGTGGTAGTGCAGGCAGCGGCGTTTGAGCGCGGCGGACAGTTCGCGGGTGTCGTTGGAGGTGAGGATCACCCAGGGCGCGGAGCGTGCGGTGAACGTGCCGACCTCGGGGATGGTGATCTGGCGTTCGGCGAGGATCTCGAGCAGCAGCGCTTCCATGGATTCCTCGGTGCGGTCGACCTCGTCGACGAGCAGGACCACCGGCTCGGGCGAGATCACGGCCTCGAGCAGCGGGCGGACGGCGAGGAAGCTCTCGGAGTACAGTCCGAAGTCCTGCTCGGCGAGGAAGCGGGAGGCGTCGGCGAGGTCCGGGTACGCGGCGAGCCGGTCGCCGATGCGGTCGCGCAGCATCTGCACGTGCAGCAACTGTTTGGCGTAGTCCCATTCGTACAGGGCACGGCTGTCGTCGAGGCCCTCGTAGCACTGCAGCCGCACGAGTTTGCGTCCGCCGGCCGCGGCGAGGGCCTTGGCGAGTTCGGTCTTGCCGACCCCGGCGGGTCCTTCGAGCAGCAGTGGCCGGTCGAGGACGGTGGCCAGGTGCACGACGACCGCGAATTCGTCGTCGGCGATGTAGTCGTGGCGGCGCAGCGCGTCCTTCAGTGCGGCACTGTCGGCGAAGGCGGTCATCGGTACTCCTGTCGCGCGGTGAGAACGCGCCCGGGGCAGGGCAGGGGAACGCCGCCCCGGGCGCGAGATCGGTCGGTCCGTCGGACCGGTGGATGCAGGGTCAGTAGGACCGGTTGATGCAGTGGTCGACGACCGGGATCATCGACTCGACCGTCACCTCGCGCGGGTTGCCGGGGGTGCACCAGTCGCCCTGGATGTGCTCGGAGATGGCGCGCACGGTCTTCTCGTCGCCGCGGATCGTGTCGCCGCGACCCGCGTACTTCTTGGTGTTCATCTGGTTCTTCTCGTACGAGTCGGTGCGCACGGACCCGAAGTTGTCGGGGATCCCGACGTCCTTGGCGAGCCGGATCGCGGCCTCGACCGCGGCGTCGGCGGCCTGCACGGTGGTCATGTTGCGGGTGTCGACGCCCATCGCGGTCGCGATGCGGGCGTAGTGCTCGTAACGGGAGGGCAGGTTGTACTCCCACACGCGCGGCAGCGCGATCGCGTTGTTGAGGCCGTGGTGGCTGTCGAAGAACGCCGAGACGGCGTGCGAGATCGAGTGCACGATGCCCAGGCCGCCGGAGTTGAACGCCTGCGCGGCGATGTACTGGGCGTTCATCATGCCTTCGCGGGCCTTGAGGTTGCGCGGCTCGAAGACGGCCTCGCGCAGGTTCTTCGCGACCAGTTCGATCGAGTAGAGCGCGTTGCCCAGCGACGGCGCGAAGTCCAGGCGCGAGACGTACGGCTCGGAGCCGTGGGCGAGGACGTCGAAGCCGCAGTAGGCGGTGAAGTGCTGGGGGCAGCTGTAGTACAGCAGCGGGTCGTCGATGGCGAGGGTGACGATGGTGGCCTCGTCGAAGCCGACCCACTTGTGCGGGTGATCCATGTCGGAGGTGTCGGTGATGACGTACGCCCAGGACGTCTCCGAGCCGGTGCCGGCGGTCGTGGAGACGGCGATGTGCGGCGGGTTCTCCTTGTTCGTGGACTTCGCGAAGCCTTCGAACTCGTTGATGTTGCGGCCGTCGTGGGCGATGACGACGCGGGCGCCCTTGGCGGCGTCGTGGCTCGAGCCGCCGCCGACGGAGATGATCGAGTCGCACTTCTCCTGCTGGTAGAGGGCGGCGGCCTCCATGACGTTGTAGTCCTTGGGGTTGGACTCGACCTTGTCGTAGAGGACGACCTCGACCCCCTGGTATTCGATCTTGCCGATCAGTTCCTCGATGATGCCGGAGCCGCGCAGACCCGTCGTCATCAGCAGGGCACGCTTGAATCCGAGGTTCTTGGCTTCGACACCGATGATGTCGTGTGCGCCCACACCCATCAGTGCGCGCGGGAACGGATGGAACTCCTTGATCGGGAAGTCCCAGATCTGATTGAGCTCGATGGCCATCGTGTCTCTCCTCGGTCGCCGGGTGGCTCACGGTTGTGACCCACATCTCATCCGGGGTCCACCGTGGCCGACGCCCGCCCGCCGGTGAAGAGCTACCGGCCGGAACCGTCCGGTTTACGCACCGAAGCCGTCCGGTCGAGTGCGGCCACCTGCCCGATCGGGCAGGGTGCATGTCCCGCCGACCGGGATGCGGCGACGTCGATGCCACGGGGTGCCCGGTACCGTTTCCTTGTCGCCTGGTCCGGCTGCTACCCTTGAACTAGAACACGTTCTAGATTGGTTCGGCTGAGTGGGCGGCAACCGCACCACATGTTCAAGGCCCGGCCGTTCCGAGGCCCAGCTGTTCGAAAGCGCAGCCTGCACGACGAGAGGACGAAACACCCCATGACGACAGTCGAGGTGCCGCACGGCTCACGATCGGTGATTCTCACCGTCTCAGCCGTCATCGAGGAGACGTCCGACGCACGCTCGCTGGTCTTCGACGTACCCGCCGACCTGCGGGACAAGTTCGCATACAAGCCCGGGCAGTTCCTCACCCTGCGCATCCCCAGCGACCTCACCGGCTCGGTGGCACGCTGCTACTCGCTCGCGAGCTCGCCGTTCACCGACGACTCTCCCAAGGTCACCGTCAAGCGCACCGTCGACGGCTACGGCTCGAACTGGCTGTGCGACAAGATCTCCGCCGGCGACCGCATCGAGGTGCTCCCGCCGTCCGGCGTGTTCACCCCGAAGTCGCTCGACCAGGACTTCCTGCTGTTCGGCGCCGGCAGCGGCATCACCCCGGTCATCTCGATCCTCAAGTCGGCGCTGACCCAGGGCAGCGGCCGCGTCGTGCTCGTCTACGCCAACCGCGACGAATCGTCGGTCATCTTCGCCGAGGAACTGCGCGCCCTGGCCGACAAGTACCCGACGCGCCTGACCGTCGTGCACTGGCTCGAATCCGTGCAGGGTCTGCCCACGGCCGACCAGCTCGCCGCGCTCGCCGCCCCGTACACCGGGTACGAGGCGTTCATGTGCGGCCCCGGCCCGTTCATGGACACCGTGCACGCCGCGCTGCACGCCGCGGGTATGGAGCGCAGCCGGGTCCACGCCGAGGTGTTCAACTCGCTCGCCGGTGATCCGTTCGCCGACGTCGCGCCGGTCGAGGTCAGCGACGAGGAAGCCGCCGACGCCGCGACCGTCGAGGTCGAGCTCGACGGCGAGACCCACACCCTGACGTGGCCGCGCAAGCAGACGCTCGTCGACATCATGCTCGCGAAGGGCATCGACGTGCCCTACTCGTGCCAGGAAGGCGAGTGCGGTTCGTGCGCGTGCACCGTCCTCGAGGGCGAGGTGGAGATGGAGCACTGCGACATCCTCGACCCCGAGGACATCGAGTCCGGTTACATCCTGGGCTGCCAGGCCAAGCCGGTCAGCGACAACCTCAAGATCCAGTTCTGACACGCTGAAGCGCTGAGACGGCGGGCGCCCGGGTGTCCGCCGGCTCAGCGCAGTGCCCGCAGCCGGGCCCGTTCGGCCGGCTCGAGGTGCTCGGTCGCGTAGCTCAGCGCGGTGCGGCCCATCGCCGCGGCGTGGACGTCGAGAAAACTCACCAGCAGCGCGCGGTCGACGCGTTTGCCGACCTCCCGCAACATCCACCCGGTCGCCTTCTGGATCAGGTCCCGCCGGTCGTCGAGTACTCGCGCGGCCAGCGTCAGCGTCGGTTCGGCCTCCCCTGCCTTGACGAACGCGAAGGTCGCGAGCAGCCCGGCCCGGCGGCGCCACAGGTCCGGGTCGTCGACGAGTTCGGTCAGCAGCCCGGCCCGGTCGGGATGCTCGCGCACCCATTCGCCGACGATGCGGTCCGCCGACGAGTCGACCAGATCCCAGTTGTTCACGCGACCGCGGTTCAGTGCGTCGAGGTAGCACTCGACGATCCGGTCCCGGGCGTCGCGGTCGCGGGCGAACCGGTCGGCGAGGATCAGCAGTCCCGCCAGGCGGTGTTCGTGGATCGGGCTGTCGAGCAGGGCCCGCGCCTCGGCGATCGGCAATGTCCGGAAGCGGCGGACGACCGCCCGTGTCTGCGGGACCCGCAGCCCGAGGAACTCGTCGCCCTCCCCGTATTCGCCCGGTCCGGTCTTGAAGAACCGGCGTAGGTGCGCGGCCGCGGCCGGGTCGGCGAGGGCGTCGAGGGCGACCCGCACGTCTTCGGCGCTCTTCTCATCGGTCACGGCTGACGAGAGTACGGCGTCCGCACCGGCGCGCCTTCCGATCGGCCGCACGAGCCGGAATTCGCTCATCCTGCAGCGTGGGCGGATTCCGAATCATGTGGCGGATCGACCCGGATCGGGGCCGTTGTCACGCCCACCGACCGCCAGATGACGATCCGGCAAAAACGCGCCCTGACCTGGGGAGCAGCGTTACCGCACCGCAACCGTCGGACATCTTGACCGACCGGTCGATCAGACCTATACCGAAAGACGGAAGGACACACTCTCACGAGGAGGCTCACCATGTTCTCCGACAGCCGGCTGCAGGACTATGTGGCCGTGGTTCTGGGCGTCTTCGCCGCCCTGTCGCCGTTGTGGCTGGACACCAACGACGCGGCCATGTGGTCGCTGATCGTTCTCGGTGTGCTGGTCGCATTGTGCGGCATTGCGCAGATCGCACGGCCGACGATGGCCGCGATCGACTACGCAATGGGTGTCTTCGGTGTGCTGATGTTCCTGTCCCCTTGGGTCTTGGGATACACCGAGTACACGGGCGCCTCGTGGACCGCGTGGATCGTCGGTGTTCTCACCGTCGTCGTCGCCGTCGCGGCCCTGCCCGTCATGAACGCTCGCATGCACGGAGGCGGACTGGCGACCCATCACTGATCCGCACCTGATACCGGGACCCGGGGCGAGCGGCCGACGTGCCCTCGCCCCCTCTCGGATCACCGAAGGTGGTGCGCAGGTGAGTACACACGTTCCCCGGCGACGCCGGCGCCGCCCGCAACAGGACGGCGAGGCCCGCACCCGCATCCTCGATGCCGCCGAAAAGCTGTTCGCGACCCACGGTTTCGACGCAACCGCCACCGCGTCCATCGCTGCGGCGGCAGACGTGCCGAAAGGCCTGATCTTCTACTACTTCCCGACCAAGGAGGCCATTCTCGAAACACTCGTCGCCGAACGAATGCCGACCGAACCCATCGACGACGTGAACGCGCTGGTCGAACCCGGCGACCCGGCCGCCAGCCTCGTGAACCTCGACACCGCGCTGAACCTGCGCGACCACCGGTCGTCGGTGCTGCGGGTGATCATCTGGCGCGAGGCCGACACCCATCCGGACATCCGGTCCCACCTTTACCGGCTGCGCTCGCACCTGCACGACATCACCGTGCGGCTGCTGCAGGCCAGCGCCCCCGGCCCGGTGCAGCCGGGCACCCTGCGGGCCTGCGCGACCGCGTGGGTGTCCGCGATGTTCTCGGCGGCCAGCACCGACCGGTGGCTCGACCTCGACGGACTGCCCCGCAACCGCGAGGACCTGCGTACCGTCGCCCGGGTCATCGCGGCCGGGATGACCGGAATGGGGAAGCTCTCGTTCGGATGAGCGGTCAGCCGACGGCGTCACCGGCGGGGGCGAGCAGGATCCTCCCGGCTTCGAAGGCCCGGGCCCCCGCCGGCAACGCTCCCGGTTCACCGCTGAGGAACACCTCGACGCGGCCCGCTCCGCGATCCTCCCGGCCGAGCGCATCGATGCGGCGCAGGGTCTGGCGGGCGACGGCCTCGGCGCTGTCGAACAACCGCACACCGGCGGGCAGCTGCGCCGCGATCGAGTCGGCGACCAGCGGATAGTGCGTGCAGCCGAGCACGACCCCGCTGACGTCGGCCGGGGTGCGCTCGACCGCGGAGGCGATGGCCGCTGCGGCGCCCGCCCGGTCGCCGCGGTCGATGGCGTCGGCCAGCCCGTGACACGCGACGCCGACGACTTCGCTGCCGTTCGCGAACTGCGCGATGAGATCGGCCTGGTAGCTGCTGGCGGTGGTCGCGGCGGTCGCCCAGATCGCCACCGAGTCGCACACCGCCGCGGCCGGTTTGATCGCCGGGACCGTGCCGACCACGGGAACGCCGTCGCCGAGGTCGCGGCGGACCTCGTCGAGGGCGGTGACCGAGGCGGTGTTGCACGGCAGCACCACCACGTCGGCGCCGCGCCGGACCGCGCGCCGCGCGGTGGTGACGACCCGCTCGATCACCCAGTCCCGCGGCTTCGGGCCCCACGGCGCTCCGGCCGGGTCCATCGACAGCATCAGATCCAGGTCGGGCCGCAATCGGCGCAGCCACGCCGAGGTCGGCAGCAAACCGAATCCCGAGTCGATGAGCGCAACGATCACCGTACGAATTTAGCGCGCGACGCCGATGCGGCGGGCGGGGGCGGGCACAGGACGTGCCCGATCACGAGGTCGGTGCGAGCATCTCCTCGATCGGAGCACCCGCCGCGATCTTCGCGCGCGTCTTCATCACCCGGGCCGGCAGACCACCGCCGACCACCCCGACGAGTCGGCCGTCCCGCTCGTAGTAGACGAGGAACTTACGGCCGTCGTCGTGCACCACGTGCACGGTGTCCTGAGCCGACACCGCGCCCAGACCCTGGATCTTCACGTCGTACTGGTCGCTCCAGAAGTACGGGACCTGAGCAGCCCGGTCGCCGTCGGCGCCGAGCAGCGCCTTCGCGAGCACGGCGGCCTGCTCCCCTGCGCTCGTCCAGTGCTCGACCCGCTTCCGGCCGCCCTCGGGCAGCTGCCAGGACGCGACGTCGCCGACCGCCCACACGTGATCGGCGGAGGTGCGGCCCACGATGTCGCACACCACGCCGTTGTCGACGGTCACACCCGAACCGTCCAGCCACTCGGTGACCGGGACCGATCCGATACCGAGGACCACCAGGTCCACCGCGACCTCGGTGCCGTCCCCGAGGACCGCGCCGGTGACCCGGTCGTCGCCGCGCAGCTCGGTGAGCCCGACCCCGGAGCGCACGTCCACACCCTCGGCGGTGTGCAGGCGCTCGACGAACCCGCCGACCTCGGCACCGAGCACCGACGCGAGCGGTGTGGGCTGCGGCTCCACGAGCACGACGTCCATGCCGCACGCCCGCAGGCTCGCCGCGACCTCGCAGCCGATGAAACCGGCGCCGACGATCAGGGCCGTGCCGCCGGGGCGGATGTCGGCGCGCAGACCCACACTGTCCTCGACGGACCGCAGCACGTGCACTCCGGCGAGCTCGGGCAGGCCGGGGATGCGGCGGGGACGCAGACCCGTCGCGACGACCAGCTCGTCGTAGCCGAGCGAGGTGCCGTCGGCCAGCGCGACGGTGCGCGCGGCGTCGTCGAGCGACTCCACCGCGACGCCGAGCCGCAGGTCGATGCGCTGCTCGTCGAAGAACTCGCGCGGCCGCAGCGTCGTGTCCTCGCGTTCGCCGCGGATCACGTCCTTCGACAGCGGCGGGCGGTCGTAGGGCAGGTGCGGCTCCGCACCGACCAGGACGATCTCACCGTCGAATCCGGCCCGCCGCAGCTCCTCGGCGGTCCGAACCCCGGCCAGACCGGCGCCGACGACGACGACCCTCCCCGTCCCGCCCTCGGTCACATGATCAGTCGACACGTATTCATCCTTCGATAGTGGTGACGCCGGTCACCCTCGATACCGTTCAACTTTTCTACCAAACGGTGATCACGGGCGACAGTCCTACGCTTCGGCAGCCGGTCCGGGAAACACCGCCCCACGCGCGTCCCATCCGGTCCCGGGAGTCACTAGAGTCGAGGACAACGTGCAGACAACGGAGTCGACCACGGACACACCGGCAGCGCTTCCGAGGAGTCCTTCATGACCAGCGACAGCGGCGCAGGAATCAGCCGCGTACAGTTCGGCGCCGGCGTCTCGCCCGGCCCCGTCGACACACAGGGCCGCACGATCATCGCCGACGCCGTCGTCGCCAAGATCGCCGGCATCGCCACCCGCGAGATCAGCGGCGTGTTCGACGTCGGCGCCGGCACCACCCGCGTCGTGGGGGCGCTGCGCGACCGGATCCCCGGCGCGCGCATCAACCACGGTCAGGGTGTCGCCGTGGAGGTCGGTGAGAAGCAGGCCGCGATCGACATCGGCATCATCGCCGAATACGGCGTGGCACTGCACGAACTCGCGGTCGCCATCCGCCACAACGTGATCGGCGCGGTCGAACGGATGACCGGTCTCGAAGTCACCGAGGTCAACATCACCGTGTTCGACGTCGTGCTGCCCGACGAAGCCGCCGGTCTCGTCGACGACACCAAGCCGCGAGTGCAGTGACGATCGCCGGGACGCCGCCCACGGCGGAACTTGCCGAACGCGTCGCCGAGGCCGCGCTCGCGGTTCCCGGTGTCGCGGGACTGCACGGTGGCGTCTTCGGCGAGATCGCGACCTATCTGCCCGGCCGGCGCATCGAGGGCATCCGGATCGGCGCGGACCTGTGCGCGGTGCACATCGTGGCCCGCTACCCGGCGGATCTGCCCGCGGTCGCCGAGGCGGTGCACGCGCGGATCGCCCCGATGGTCGCGGTGCCGGTGCAGGTGACGATCGAGGATCTGCAGACCGACGAGCACACAGAGCCCTACGAGCGCACAGAGGCGGCACCGTGAACCACACGCCCATCAACAACACCGTCATCGGTCTCCTCGCCGGACTGCTGCTGGCCATCGCGGGCATCATCGGCGGATTCAGCGGCCTGCTGTTCGCGGTACTGCTCGGCGCCCTCGGCATGGCGATCGGCGCACACCGCGACGGCCTGCTCGACCTCGGTGCCCTGCTCAGGAGCCGGGGTCGTGGCTGAGCAGCACACGCAGACCGCGGCCGAGCCGCACACACAGACACCGGCCGAGCCCGCACCGGAGGACACCCGCGGCCACCGCGGTTCGCTCCTCATCAAGGACCGCGCGGTCGCGCGGATCGCCACCGCCGCAGCGCTGCAGGTTCCCGGTGTGGTCCGGCGCAGCAGCGGTCTGAGCCTCCTCACCGGCCGTGAACTGCCGCGCGCCGACGTGACCACGGGCGGCAACGCCGTCGCCGTCAACCTGTACGTCGCCGCCGAATGGCCGTACGACGCGGCGATGCTCACCCGCCGCGTGCACGATTCGGTGGAACGGCAACTGCGCGAACTCACCGGCCTGTCCGTGCACGAACTGAACGTGGTCGTCGCCGCCACGGCCGTCCCCGAGGACGCGGACAGCGACGCGGCGATTCCCGTCGAGTATCTCGAATCGGACATCGTCGCCGGCCGTACGGAACCACGCACCCCCGTTCCCGTCGTCGCGCCGCTGCCGCCGCTCGCCTACCCGGCCGCTGCTCCCGCGGCGGCGCTCATCGCCGTCGCGGCGCTGATCCTGGCGTTCACCGCCGCGCGGGAGCTGCTCATCGTGCGGGGCACCTACGGCGGCGCACCGTGGCTGCGGAACTCCTTCGAGTGGTTCGGGCGGCTGCACTGGGAGCCGTGGATCCCCGTGGCCGCCGCGGCGTGCGTCGCCGTCGGGGTCGTGCTACTCGCGGTCGCCTGCAAACCGCGGCGCCGCACCCACCTGCCGTTGCAGGTCGCCGGGCCGGTCGCGACGGTGTGGATGCGGCGCACCGACCTGGCCCGCATGTGCAGTGCCCACGCGTCGTCCCTGAGCGGGGTGGCGACCGCCCGCACCGTCGTCGACCGGCGCCGCGCCGTCGTCCGGATCACCGTGGAGGACGAAACCCCGGTCGCCGATCTCACCGCCGCGGTCCGGGCCGCGGTGGAACCGAACCTGGCCCTGCTCGCGGAGCCGATCCCCCTCGTCGTGAAGGTGAACCGGTGAAACTGCGCACCGTCCTGGTCAATCGGTTCGTGACGTTCGCCGTCGGACTCGCGCTGCTCGGCCTGGGGGCGTTCGCCCTGGCCTGGGTGGGCCGGGTGCCGTTCACCCGCGACTCCCTCGCGCGGCTCGACCGGCCCCGCGTCATCGACGTGCCCGACCAGCCGTGGTGGACGGCGGCGCTGTGGGGCGCGGTCGCGGTGGGCCTGACCGTCGGAATCGTGCTGCTCGTGGTGAACCTGTCGCGGCGCCGCACCTCCACCGTGCAGCTCTACGACCAGGTCACGGACGCGACGCTCGGCGTCGAACTCGGCCCCGTCGCCGACGGGGTCGCCGCCGAACTCGCGGCGCTGCCGGGGGTGCGGTCGGTGCGGAGCCGGGCGGTCGTCGAGCGGCATCTGCCGACCCTGTCGGTGACGGTGCACGCCGACCCGAACATCGACGTCGCCGAGTTCACCGCGAGCGCCGAGGACACCGCGCAGCGCGCGGCCCGGGCGCTCGGCGGGGCACGGGTCGCCACCCAGGTGCTGCTGCACCTGGACCCGGCCACCGAGATCCGTTAGGACACCGTCAGAACATCACCCCGGCGAACGGCGCCTCAGAACATCACCCCGGCAAACGGCGCCTCAGTGGTCGCGAACAACCGCTCGAGCTGCGGCAGCGCCGAGTCGTCGTGCACACGGACCAGTCCGGCACGGTCGAGCCGGTGCCATCGGGTTCCGCCGAGCAGCGCCGCGGCAAGCGTCGCGACCTCCACCTCCACCTGCGGTGCGGCGTCCGTGCGGCCGCTTCCGGTCGCGGCGATCCGATAGGTGCCGGTGTTCTCCGGCAGCAGCTCGTCGACGACCCCGATCCGCACCGCGGCGTCCCCGTCGAAGACCCGGTGATCCAGCGCGGCGGGTACGTCGAGGATCCGCAGCCACGTCTCGTCGTCGGCGCTGCGCAACCGCACCGCGCGCCGGTCGGTCAGGAGCCACGGCAGCGGATCGTCCTCCGGCACGGCGCTGAACACGAGGATGTCGACCAGATCGAGCGCGAGCAGGAACCGGAGCAGTCCCAGATAGGCGGTGCGGGTCGGGGCGTAGAAGTCGTCGACGACGACGGTGCGGTCGCGGCCGCCGAACCAGCGGTCGGTGCCGATCGGCCGGTACCGGACGAACCCGTCCTCCGAACCCGGATCACCGTGGACAGCAACATAATTCGGCCCGCTACCGGCCTGTGCCATCAACTCGCGACCGCGCCACCACAGCGGGATGCGGTCGATGGTGCCGGGCCGTGTCGACGGGTGCGTGTCGACGATCCGCGGCAGCACGTCCCACACCGCACCCGGCTCGAGCAGCCGCACCGGTCCTCCCCCGGCCACCGACGGAAGCAGTCGCGCTCGCCGCACGTCCAACTCGAGGGTGTGCGACGTGCTCGCCACCCCGTACCCGAAGCGGCCGTAGATGGTCGCCTCGGAGGCGCGCAGGGTCGCGACCACCTCGCCGCGGTCGCGGGCGTCGTGCAACTGGTGACGCATCAGCGCGGTGAGCACCCCGCGCCGGGTGTGGGTGGGCAGGACCCCGACGTGGGTGACCGCGGCATGCGGCACCCTCCGGCCACCGGGCAGGATCAGGCCGCTGGTCGCCGAATCCGCGGTCCCGACCATGACGCCGTCGACGAATGCGCCGAGTGTGCGCCCTGGTTCGAGCAGTTCCCGGATCTGCCCGGGCCCGTACGGGGGCACGGCGGGCAGGCCGACCATGGCGGTGCGGAACAGGTTCGACGATTCGATGAGATCGGGTTCGGTGTCGAGGACGCGAATCTCGGGCATGGCGGCAGCCTACGGATCGCTCATCCCCAGACGGCCATCACCGTGCACGCGGCGGCGACCACCACCACCGTCACGAGATCCCCGATCCCCGGACGCGGCCGGGTCCGCACCACGGTCCGCTGCCCCCGGACCGCCAGTGCGTCGCCGAGGTCGCGGACCTGACGCAGCGACACCGACACGACGGCTCCGACGGCGTCGACGACCTGGTGCCACAGCCCGCGCGGGGTCGGCACACCGGGACGGCCGCGCAGCGCACGGGCCGCGAAGACCATGCGCAACTCCTCCCGGATGGACGGCAGCACGCGCAGCGCGAGGGTGCACGTGGTCACCCATTCGTCGACCGGGCACCGCAGCAGCCGCAGCGGCGCGAACAGCACCGGGAGGGTGTCGACGATGTCACCGAGCCGGGTCGTCCACCCCACCAGCGACGCGCAGACCAGCAGCGCCAGGCCCACCAGGACCGATCGCACATACGGGTCGAGGCCTCCGCCGAACGAGCTGAGCACGGCGAAGAACCCGAGGGACGCGAACACCCACCACGGGACGGTGGGCACCGCGCCGCGCGGGATCCGGGCCACGACGATCGCCGTCGCGAGGACGACGGCCAGCACCAGCAGGCCGGTCCACGACGGCACGAACGCGACCGTCACCGCCAGCGCGGAGGCGGCGAGGAGTTTGGTGCCGGCCCACAGCCGGTGCACGGGCGTTTCGCGCGGCACCGGGCGCAGCAGGATCAGGGGACGCCGGGTGCTCCGGTTCGTGCTTCGCGCGCCGGTGCGTCTCATGCCGCCACCGTCCGGTCGTCGACGATCGTGCCGGCATCGAGCACCACGGTGCGCGAGCACACCGCTTCCACGCCGTGCAGGTCGTGGGAGATGACCACGATCGTCATGTGCTCGGTCTCGCGCAGGTACCCGAGGAGTCCGACGAGCTCGTGGCGGCCGGCGTCGTCGAGCCCGGCGAGCGGTTCGTCGAGCACCAGCACGCGCGGGGCGCGGGTGAGTTGTGCGGCGATCGCGACGCGCCGCATCTCGCCGCCGCTGAGCCTGTCGACGGCACGGTCCACCAGGTGCGTGCCCAGGCCGACGCGCTGCAGCACCGCGGCCACGTACGGGCGGTCGATGTAGTCGAGGCCGGCGACGTCGCAGATCTCCTCGGCGACGGTGGGTCGCTGCAGCTGCAGTCGCGCCTGCTGGAACACCAGTCCGATGTCGCCGCGCAGATCGGCGGTCGGGGTGCCCTTCAGCGTGCAGGTGCCGGTGGTGGGCCGGTGCAGTCCGGCCAGCACCCAGGCGAGGGTCGATTTGCCGGAGCCGTTCGCACCCACCACGAGCACCCCCTCGCCGCGACCGACCGTCAGCGTCACGTTCCGCAGCGCGGTGTGCGCCCAGGGGGTCCGGGCGGCGTAGGTGTGGGTAACATCGCGGAGTTCGAGGATCGGGTCGACGACGGCCTGTGGGGTCGCCACCGTCACGGCCCGGGCGGTCCGCGCGGGCGCGGGAACGAGTCGCCCGCGGTCGAGGTGGACGACGCGACGAGCCGTGGCCGCTTCCCCCTCGACGTGGGTGACGAGCACGACGGCCGTGCCGTCGCGGGCGATGCCGGCGAGCAGGTCGAGCAGGGCGCCGCGGCTCGCGTCGTCGACCATCGCGGTGATCTCGTCGGCGATCAGCAGGGCCGGGCGGCGGGCGAGCGCACCGGCGAGCGTCAGCCGCTGCAACTGCCCGCCGGACAGGTCCTCGGTGGGACGGTCCGCGAGCCCACCCAACCCGACCCTCTCGAGCAATGCGTCGACGTCGACGGTGCCGTCGGCATCGTCGAGTCCCCAGCGCACGTCCTCGGCGATCGTGCGGCCGAGGATCTGGGATTCCGGGTGCTGGAAGACCAGTGCCGTGCCGCCCGGGGCACCGAGACCGACGTGGCCGGGACGGTCGACGAGACCGGTTGTCGGGTCGAGTCCGGCGAGGATCCGCGCGAGGGTGGACTTGCCCGAGCCGTTGGCTCCGACCACCGCGACGAAGTCCCCGGCGGTGATCGTCAGATCGATGTCGGTGAGCGCGTCGGTGGTGGCTCCCGGGTAGCGGTAGGTGACCGACCGCAGGTGCACGGGCAGCGGTGCCGGTTCCGCCTGGGCCGTGGCCGGCCATTCGGTGGGCGGGCTGCTCCACCGCGTGCGCAGCGCGATCGTGCGGAAGATCCCGAAGCTGAGCAGTGCGCTGCCGACGATGCCGACGACCGTGGCACCGCCGATCCACAGCCACCAGTACTCGACGAGGAAATCGGCGGTGCCGGTGAAGGCGTCGACGAATGCCTGTCCCGCACCGGCTGCCCGGAATGCCCGCAGGGCGCCCTGCAGCGAGGCGGCGAGCGAGTCGAGCAGCAGGATCCGGGTCCGTTCGAACAACAGCAGCATCCCGACGGTGAATCCCGCGAGCACGAGCCCGATGGGGATCGACCCGGCGAACACCACGAAGCCCGCGTTCCTGCCCCAGCGGCGTTCGGCATATCCGACGAGGATTCCCACGCCGACGAGGACGAGCAACATCACGACCCCGAACGGGCCGCCGGCGATCAGGGCTACGACGCTCGCCGCGACGGTCGCTGCGATCGCGGACCGCATCCGGTTTCCTGCGGCGAGGAATGCGATCGGCAGGGTGATGAGAACCTGCGCGGCTCCGACCGGGATGAACCCGGTGACGACGGTGACGACGGCTGTCAGTGCTCCGAACACCGCCGCGGCCGCGATCTCGAACGGCCGCAGCGGGCCTCTTGCTGTCGTGGTTCCGGCGCGCACCGCTCCCAGTGTGCCAGCCACGCCGCGGCCCCGAACCGCCCGCCGGGGCGATCCACGCGGCGAGTGCGAATCCGCTCACGCTGTAGCACGGGCGAATTCCGAATCGGTGGGCACATCGTGATTCACGAGGCCACCGGGCCACCGCCGGGGGCTGGTCGACGATGTGGAATCTCTGTTAACTTTCTGCGCATTCACGTATCGACAGGGGGGTGGACATGCGCCTGCGCGCACTCACCGCCGCGACCTTCGCGGCGATCTTCGCGCTCTTCGGAACCGGAACGGCACAGGCCGAGGAACCTGCACCTCCCCTACCCGTGGGAAAGACCTTCCTCGACGGTCTCGCAAGCGAATTGGGATCACCCGGCGGCAACGCCCCCGGCACCAACGACTGGAGCTGCGTGCCGTCGGAGGAACATCCCGACCCGGTGATCCTCGTGCACGGCACCGTCCTCAACCGGCAGGACAACTGGTCGTACCTGGCACCCCTGCTCGCCAACGAGGGGTACTGCGTCTTCGCCCTCACTTACGGCAACCATGCCGACCTGCCGTGGCCGCTCGGCGCCGTCGGCGGACTGCTGCCGATGGAGGAAAGCGCGCAGCAGCTTTCCGATTTCGTCGACGAGGTTCTCGCCGCCACCGGCGCGGAGAAGGTGGATCTGATCGGCCACTCGCAGGGCACGCTGATGCCCGTCTGGTACGTCAAGTTCCTCGGCGGCAACGAGAAGGTCGACGACTACATCTCCCTCGGTCCCGTGTACGAGGGCAGCCACGCGTTCCTGATCGCCGCGTCTTTCGAGTTGTTCGAGCAGGTCGGGGCACGCCAGGACATGGAGAACCTGGTGCACGCGCTCGGGTGTGGCGCCTGCCCGCAGGTGCTGGCCGGCTCCGACTGGATCCACACCATCCAGGAGGCCGGCGTGTACGCCGACGAGGTCACCTACACGAACATCATGAGCCGCTACGAAGAGATCGTCCTGCCCTACACCAGCGGTTATCGCGAAGCCCCCAACGCAACGAACATCGTGCTCCAGGATCACTGCGGCAACGACTTCGTCGAGCACGCCGGCATCGTCAACGACCCGAACGCCGCGTGGTTCGTGCTGAAGGCACTCGATCCGGAGGATCCGCGACCGCTGAACTGCGTGTTCGTGCCGCCGATCCTCGGCTGGAGCCCGGACCCGACGCTCGGGCCGGCACCGGAGACCGAGGCGGTCGCCGCGCGGGCCGGCTACTGACGGCCGACGGCCGGGCGCGCAGCGATCAGAACGGAACCTGCACTGCGAGAAGGCCCGTTCCCGGCGCGCGACCGGACAGGACGCGACAGAACTCGACCGCGTCCATCTCGACTGGTTGTGCACCGGACCCGGTGCGCCAGCGACCTCCGGCCGGACCGGTCAGGGTGAGATCGATCGGCCGGCCGTGCCGTCCTGCCCATTCGGCGACGACGTCGGCGACGAGCGCCCCGTCGTGTTCGGGGGTCAGGACCATCGTCTCGCCGGTCGCGCGGCAGATGTCCACGCGGTGCATCCAGGGGTCACGTGTGACGATGACGTCGACCAGATATCCGACGGTCCACCATTCCTCGACGCCACCGACCGTCTGCGCCGGTTTCAGGGTCAGCTTCCGCACGAGGGACGGCGTGCGGGCGCGTGCCCGGGCCGCCTTGGCCCCCGTCGCCCGGTAGGCCGACGCCAATGTCGCGGTGTCGAGACTCGCGTATTTCTCGACCTGATGCGCGGTCAGCGCGTCGATGAAGACGCCGGGCGACCGTTTCGCGACGGCGAGCTGGCGACGCATCTCCAGGAGGGACGCGGACATCCGCGTCATCCCGTAGGCGTGACCGGCCATCGCGCGCACGTCCCAGCCGGGGCATTCGGTCGGTTGTCTCCACTCGTCGGGCGTCAGCCGGTCCAGCAGATCGGCGAACCGCTCGTACTCGGTGGCGGCCAGGCGCATCGCGAGGTCGCGTTGCATCTCCGGTCGTCGTGGCCGCGTGGTGGACTCGGTTGCAGTCGTTGCAGCCATCGGACGCTCCTTACAGTCCTACATTCTCGGCGAACATGTTCACGGCCCGATCGAGGAGCCGACGCCACCGGTCGCCACCGGGATCGTTGGCGAGCTGGGCGTCGATGAGACCACCCGTGAGCGCGACGCACAGATCCACATCCTGCTGGTCACGAATCCCCAACTCTGCCAACGTGTTACGGAACAGATCGAGGGTCTGCACGGCCGGCGCATACGCTTCGTCGCTCGGCTCGAAGTCGATGACGATCCGCTGGTTCATCAGCTGGAATCGGGCGAGATCTTCGACGCAGAAATCGAAGAAGGTGGCCGCGAGGGATCGCAGCACACCGCGCGGTGTGTCGGGCAGGTTCCGGACGCATTCCGTCATGACCGCCAGGTACTCGCTCCACGCCTGTCCGAACATCGCGTCGTAGAGCGCGTTCTTCGAATCGAAGTGGCTGTAGAGCGAGGGGGGCCGCATTCCCACGCGGTCGGCGACCTCGCGGAGGGTCAGGTTCGCGAGCCCGCGCTCGCGGGCGGTATCCCAGGCCGCGGTGAGAATCTCGGACCGAGTTGCCGAACGGCGTTCGGCAACCCTATCGCGATTCGGTTTGCCTAACACACTTAGGACGATCCTCGCGTCGGCCGCGGATGTCAAGGATCGTGCTCGTGTCTCCTTGTGGCGGTCCCAACCGCCACAAGGAGACACGGGCGCTGAAAGCGCAAATGGCGCCCACTCCCGAAGGAGTGAGCGCCATCGGCGTCAGCGAGAACTAGCTCACTTGATGATCTTCGTGACGCGACCGGCGCCGACGGTGCGGCCACCCTCGCGGATCGCGAAGCGCAGGCCCTCGTCCATAGCGACCGGCTGGATCAGGACGACCGACATCTCGGTGTTGTCGCCCGGCATGACCATCTCGGTGCCCTCGGGAAGGGTCACAACGCCCGTCACGTCCGTGGTACGGAAGTAGAACTGCGGACGGTAGTTGTTGAAGAACGGCGTGTGGCGGCCGCCCTCTTCCTTGTTGAGGATGTAGGCCTGGCCCTCGAACTCCGTGTGCGGAGTCGTGGTGCCCGGCTTGACGACGACCTGGCCGCGCTCGACGTCCTCGCGCTTGATGCCGCGAACCAGCAGACCGACGTTGTCGCCGGCCTGGCCCTGGTCGAGCAGCTTGCGGAACATCTCGATGCCGGTGACCGTGGTCTTGGTCGAGGTCGGGCGGATACCGACGATCTCGACTTCCTCGTTCACGTTGATGACACCGCGCTCGATGCGGCCGGTGACGACGGTGCCACGACCGGTGATCGTGAAGACGTCCTCGACGGGCATCAGGAACGGCTTGTCGGTCTCACGGACCGGGTCCGGGATCGACTCGTCGACAGCGTCCATCAGGTCCTCGATGGACTTGACCCACTTCGGGTCACCCTCGAGCGCCTTGAGAGCCGAGATCGGGACGACCGGAGCTTCCTCGTCGAACTCCTGGGCGGCCAGCAGCTCGCGGACCTCCATCTCGACGAGCTCGAGGATTTCCTCGTCGTCGACCATGTCGGCCTTGTTCAGGGCGACGAGGATGTAGGGCACGCCGACCTGGCGGGCGAGCAGCACGTGCTCACGCGTCTGCGGCATCGGGCCGTCGGTGGCGGCCACGACCAGGATCGCGCCGTCCATCTGGGCAGCACCGGTGATCATGTTCTTGATGTAGTCGGCGTGACCCGGAGCGTCGACGTGCGCGTAGTGGCGCTTCTCCGTCTGGTACTCGACGTGGGAGATGTTGATCGTGATACCACGAGCCTTCTCCTCGGGAGCCTTGTCGATCTGGTCGAACGCGAAGCTCTCGTTGAGATCCGGGTACTTGTCGGCCAGCACCTTGGTGATCGCAGCCGTGGTGGTGGTCTTGCCATGGTCGACGTGACCGATGGTGCCGATGTTCACGTGCGGCTTGGTCCGCTCGAACTTCGCCTTCGCCACTGGAATGTCCTCCTGGACTGTTGTTGCTTGCAGTATGCAGCAGTGCGGTTTTATTACTTGGTCGTGCAGGTGACCGAGGGGATAACCCGAAGGTTACTCGCCGGTCGCCTTGGCGATGATTTCCTTCGAGACGTTCGACGGAACCTCTGCGTAGGAATCGAACACCATGGAGAAGTTCGCCCGGCCCTGGGTCTTCGACCGCAGGTCACCGATGTAACCGAACATCTCCGAGAGCGGAACCAGCGCCTTCACGACACGGGCACCACTGCGTTCCTCCATGGCCTGGATCTGGCCACGGCGGGAGTTGAGGTCGCCGATCACTTCACCCATGTAGTCCTCGGGGGTGGTGACCTCGACAGCCATGAGCGGCTCGAGGATGACCGGAGCAGCCTTGCGGGCAGCTTCCTTCAGGGCCTGCGAACCGGCGATCTTGAACGCCATTTCCGACGAGTCGACGTCGTGGTACGCACCGTCGAGGAGCGTGACCTTGACGTTCACCAGCGGGTAGCCGGCGAGCACGCCGTACTGCATCGCGTCCTGCGCACCGGCGTCGACGGACGGGATGTACTCGCGCGGCACGCGGCCACCGGTGACCTTGTTCTCGAACTCGTAGGTCGCGCCGTCCTCGCCCTTGAAGGGCTCCAGGGCGATGATGACCTTCGCGAACTGGCCGGAACCACCGGTCTGCTTCTTGTGCGTGAACTCGAGCTTCTCGACCGGCTTGGTGATGGTCTCGCGGTACGCGACCTGCGGCTTGCCGACGTTGGCCTCGACCTTGAACTCGCGACGCATGCGGTCGACGAGGATGTCGAGGTGGAGCTCGCCCATGCCGCCGATGACGGTCTGGCCGGTCTCCTCGTCGAGCTCGACGGAGAACGTCGGGTCCTCTTCGGCGAGCTTCTGGATCGCGGTGCCCAGCTTCTCCTGGTCGGACTTGGTCTTGGGCTCGATGGAGACCTGGATGACCGGGTCCGGGAAGGTCATCGACTCGAGGACGATCGGGGCGTCCTGCGCGCACAGGGTGTCACCGGTCGTGGTGTCCTTCAGGCCGATCATCGCGTAGATGTGGCCCGCGACGGCCTCGTCGACCGGGTTCTCCTTGTTGGCGTGCATCTGGAACAGCTTGCCGATGCGCTCCTTCTTGCCCTTGGTGGCGTTGAGCACCTGGGCACCGGGCTCGACCCGGCCGGAGTACACGCGGACGAAGGTCAGCTTGCCGAAGAACGGGTGCGCAGCGATCTTGAAGGCGAGAGCCGAGAACGGCTCTTCCTTGCTCGGCTTGCGGGTGAGGGTCTCCTCCTCGTCACCGAGCTTGGTGCCCTGAACCTCGCCGATGTCCAGCGGGTTCGGCAGGTAGTCGATGACCGCGTCGAGCATGGGCTGAACACCCTTGTTCTTGAACGCGGAGCCACACAGCACCGGGTACAGCTCGGAATTGACGGTCATCTTGCGGATGGCAGCCTTGATCTCCGCGACGGTGAGTTCCTCGCCGCCGAAGTACTTCTCCATGAGCTCTTCGTCGGACTCGGCGACGGTCTCGAGCAGCTTCTCGCGGTACTCGGCAGCCTTGTCGGCGAGCTCGGCGGGGATCTCCTCGATCGTCGGCTCGGCGCCGATCTCGACGGTGCCGCGCCAGGTGATGGCCTTCATCTCGACGAGGTCGACGACGCCGTCGAAGGCATCCTCGGCACCGATCGGAAGCTGGAGGACCAGCGGCTTCGCACCGAGACGATCGATGATCGTCTGCACGGTGAAGTAGAAGTCCGCGCCCATCTTGTCCATCTTGTTGACGAAGCAGATGCGCGGAACGTCGTACTTGGCAGCCTGGCGCCAGACCTGCTCGGACTGGGGCTCGACGCCCTCCTTGCCGTCGAACACGGCGACCGCGCCGTCGAGGACGCGCAGGGACCGCTCGACCTCGACCGTGAAGTCGACGTGGCCGGGGGTGTCGATGATGTTGATCTGGTTCTTGTTCCAGAAGCAGGTCACAGCGGCGGAGGTGATGGTGATACCACGCTCCTTCTCCTGCTCCATCCAGTCGGTGGTCGAAGCACCGTCGTGGGTCTCACCGATCTTGTAGTTCACACCGGTGTAGAAGAGGATGCGCTCGGTCGTGGTGGTCTTGCCGGCATCGATGTGCGCCATGATGCCGATGTTGCGGACCTTGTTCAGGTCGGTCAGCACTTCCTGTGCCACAGGTAAACCCCGCTCGTAGCTCGTGTCGGTCCTTGGGTGCGGACCACGTGTTCTTGTGTTGTCAGCCGGCCGTCACAGGACCGACACAGATGTGCGAGCAGCCGACCGGGAGGTGGTGGTAACCGATCCTCCCGGCCGGCAACGACTCACCAGCGGTAGTGCGCGAACGCCTTGTTGGCTTCAGCCATCTTGTGGGTGTCCTCGCGGCGCTTCACGGACGCGCCGAGACCGTTGCTCGCGTCGAGAAGCTCGTTGGCCAGACGCTCCACCATGGTCTTCTCACGGCGCTGACGCGCGAAGGTGACCAGCCAGCGCAGGGCCAGCGTGGTGGAACGGCCCGGGCGAACCTCGACCGGAACCTGGTAGGTGGCGCCACCGACGCGGCGGCTGCGGACCTCGAGGGCGGGCTTGACGTTGTCGAGCGCGCGCTTGAGGGTGACGACCGGATCGGTGCCGGTCTTCTCGCGAGCCTGCTCGAGTGCCTCGTAGACGATGCGCTCGGCGGTGGACTTCTTGCCGTCCAGGAGGATCTTGTTGACCAGCTGGGTGACCAGCGGCGAACCGTAGACCGGATCGGCGATCAGCGGGCGCTTGGGAGCGGGACCCTTACGTGGCATCAGCCCTTCTCCTTCTTCGCTCCGTAGCGGCTGCGAGCCTGCTTGCGGTTCTTGACACCCTGGGTGTCGAGCGAGCCGCGGATGATCTTGTAGCGGACACCCGGGAGGTCCTTCACACGACCGCCACGAACGAGCACCATCGAGTGCTCCTGGAGGTTGTGACCCTCACCGGGGATGTACGCGGTGACCTCGACAGCGCTGGTCAGGCGGACACGCGCGACCTTACGGAGAGCCGAGTTCGGCTTCTTCGGGGTGGTGGTGTACACGCGGGTGCACACGCCACGGCGCTGCGGGCTGCCCTTGAGGGCCGCGGTCTTGACCTTGGCGGTCTTGTCGCGGCGGCCCTTGCGGACCAGCTGATTGATGGTTGGCATCTACAGGCTTTCTCGTTGTCTGGAGCTGCTCACACGAGCAGCCTCGGCTGTTCTGAAATTAGGGATCCATCGGTTGGGACAAGGAAGCTGCTGCCCCGCACCCGCCCCCCGTGTGCACACGAGGTCGGGCGTGTCGCGTACCCCCACACAGGCAGCCGGGGGCTCGCAAACTGCAGTTGTCTACAGACCGCGCGCACGGCACTACCTCGCATAGGCACACAGATCGGCCCGGGCATGCCGGACACGACCCACAACGATACCCGGCGGCGAGCCACGAGGTCAAAGTGAGCTACCGCTCCCCCACCGACCTCGCACCGCGGCCTCAACTGCTCAGGTTGAGAGTGAGCCGGGCCAGTGTTGCGGCCGCTTCGCACGGGTCCGGATGCGCCGATCCGGGCACGTACTGCACCCACCAGCCGAAGATCCCCACGGTCGACGCGTTCGCGGAGACACCGCACGAATGCGGATCGGCGGGCCGTCGCATCAGGAGCGCCCGCCGGCCCTCGACGGTGGTGTTCTCCACCGCGTAGCCGAGCCGTTCGCCGGCCTCGCGTTCGGTGTCGAGGGCACCCGTCTCGAACCAGTTGAAGGTGACCTTGACCGGCCCGCTCGGCCCGTCGCCGTCCCAGCGGCAGATCGCGCCGAAGAACCCGCGCAGCACGTAGTCGGATCCGACGCTCTCCGCGATCTGCTCGTCGGTGACGGCGTCGCACTCGGTGAGCAGCTTGGTGAATTCGGCCGAGGCTCCACCCCCGCCGGCACCTTCCTGTACGGCGCGTCCCTCGATCGTGCGGCTGCACCCGGCGAGCGCTCCCCCGGCGACCACGGCGGCCAGCACCGCCGCGGCGGTCCGTCGCAGCCGGTTCGCGGTGATTCGGCGCGTGCTCATTCCACCGCCCTCTCCGCGGACAGTTCCGCGAGCCGGCGCGCGACCACACACGCGTCAGCGGCGGGCGTGAAGTCCGCGTACGTGACGGACCAGTGGACGAAGTCGCCACCGTATTGAAGGCCGATCTCGCACAACACGGTCTGCCCCAGCTCGTTCTGCGCCGAGCCCATGAATCCCTCGTGACCGCCGATCTCGACGTCCTCGGCCGGGCGTCCTATCAGATCGGAGCCGGCGCGCTCGCGCCCGATGGGACTGCCCCGGTACCAGGAGAACGTGACGCTCGGCCCGCCGACCACCGTCTCCCATTCGCACCCGACCGAATTGCGGGTGACCGTCGCGAACGCGCCCAGACCGAACGCGGCGGCCACCTCGTCGTCGGTGACCGAGCTGCACTCCCCGAAGAACGGACCCGGCTCGGTGACCTGCTGGGCAGGAGACACGTCGGCGGCCGGAGGCGCGTCGTCGCCGGAACCGCACCCGGTGGCGGCGAACCCGAGGGCCGCGACCGCGGCCAGCATCGTGGCCGGCTTGGCAAGCATGGACACTGACCTTACCCAGCCGAGTGCTCGGTCGCCCGGCGGCGCCGCGCCGCGTCGATGACGGTGTCGAGCTGGGCGGCCCAGTTCCGCACGATCTCGGCACGTCGCCGCGAATCGTCGGTGAGCACGTCCGCGAGACCGAGACCGCGGGCGAGGTCGAGCGTGGCCTGCACCATGCGGTGCACGACCGGATCGGAGCCGTCCGCGTCGAGTTCCTCGAGAGCCACGCGGTGCGCGACGCGCCCGAAGTGTTCCTCCAGCGGCACGATGCGCGCCCGCAGTTCCGGATCGGCGGCCGCGGCGGTCCACACCTGCAGCGCGGCCCGGAACAGGCTGCCGGTGTACTGCTCGACGAGCCGCGCCACCACCGCCTCGGTGCGGGCCGGACCGTACGGCAGATCGATGCTCTCGCGGCGCACCAGATCCATGCGGCTGTCGAACATGAACTCGAGCGCCGCGGTGATCAGGTCCTCGCGGGTCGGGAAATGATGCTGGGTCGCGCCCCGCGACACACCGGCACGTTCGGCGACGACACCGACCGTGGTGGCACCCCAGCCGAGTTCGGCGAGGCAGTCGATCGTCGCTTCGAGCAACCGCCGGCGTGTGGCGCGGCTGCGGTCCTGCTTGGGCTCCCGCTTCACTGCTGCCCTCCGGTGTGTGTCGTGCTGTGCGGTTCCTCGGCACTCTTCCCCAGAGCCGGCAGCAGACCCATGATGGCACCGCGCGGCAGGTCGCCGGGGATACGGCACGCCCTTTCGTACACTCGGGAACGACACGGCCAGAGAGGGGAGGTCACGTCGTGGCGACACTCGTCAGGCGGGAAGACTATTTCGACGCTGCCATCGAGATTCTGTCTACGGACGATCACGGTGGCCTCAAGCAGGCACCTCTCTGCCGGCGCCTGTCCGTCACGACGGGTTCGTTCTACAACTATTTCCAGAGCTGGGGTCAGTTCAAGACCGAGTTCCTGCAGCACTGGCTCGACAAGCAGACCCTGCGACTCGTGGACGCGGCCCGGCTCGTCGCCGAGTCCGATCAGCGCCTCGAACTGCTCATCGAGTTCGCATGCGGGCTGCCGCACCGTGCCGAATCCGCGATCCGGGCGTGGGCACACAGCGACGCCGAGGTCCGGGCCGTGCAGAACACGGTCGACCGGCAACGATTCGACGTCGTACTGGAAGCGACGACCGGTCTCCTCGGATCCGGCGCCGACGCCGAGAACTTCGCCCGGATGGGACTGTTCATCCTGTACGGATACCAGCAGTCGACGCCGCAGCCGGACCTCGAGCACCTGCGGTGGTCGCTGAAGAAGACGTTCGCGGACGCGCTGGCCGTGCGCGCATCGGCGTAGCGGTACTCGGCGCCCGCCGCGGAAGCACCGGTCGTCAGGCACGATCGAGCAACACCTGTTCGAACTGCCGGCGCCATTCCCGCAGGTACGGATCGCTCTCGGCGTCCCGCGGATCGATCGCGTAGCCGAGCGCGACCCCGCGCATACTCGTGTACACGAGGTCGCGGATCTCGGCGTAGCGCGGATTCGCGGTCAGGTCCGGTCCGAAGAACCCGTCCGTCTGTTTCTTGATCATGCCGCCGAGCGCCCGTTCCAGCGGCAGCAGTTCGGTGCGCAGATCCTCGTGCGACCGCGCGGCCAGCCACAGTTCCATCGACGCCCAGAAGTACGGCTGGCGGAAGTGCTGCCACATCAGGTCCACGGCCACCGCGATCCGCTCGACCGGTTCCGCCGGCCACTGCCGGTCCCGGCCCACGTCGCGCACCCCGCGCGCGGCCAGGTGATGGACGGCCGCGACGAGCAGCGAGTCCCGATTGGGATAGTGGTGCAGCAGCCGCCCGCGGGACACCCCGGCGGCCTGCTGGATCCGTACGGTGGTCGCACGCGAATATCCGTGCGCGACCAGGACTTCGACAGCGGCATCGAGAATCGTCGTACGGGTGGCGCGGCTGCGTTCCTGCTCCGCGCGTCGTCGGCTGTCGTCGCCCTGCCCTGTGCTCATGCCTGCACTGTTCCTCACGGAAGCCCGCTCGATCAAAAGCACCGCGCCGACCGCTTCACATCCGCGTCCACGACGGGCGCCGGCGCTGCAGGAACGCCGTCACCCCTTCGACCGCCTCCTCGGAACCGAACAGACGCGCGGACTGCGCGGCCAGCTCGTCGCCGTATCGGTCGAAGTCCGCGAGCATCCGCATCGTGGTCAACCGCTTCGACTCGGCCAGGCCCTGCGGCGAGCACTCGGACAGTTCGGCCAGCAGTTCGTGCACGGTCCCGTGGGGATCGTCCGTCTCCATCGTCACCAGGCCGATCGCGACCGCTTCCTCCGGGCCGAACCGTTCGCCGGTGAGGAAGTACCGGCCCGCGGCCCGCTGGGACAGGCGGGGCAGCACGGTCAGGGAGATGATCGACGCCGCGAGCCCGAGTCTGACCTCGGTCAGCGCGAAGGTCGAGCGCGGTCCCGCGACGACGATGTCGCACGCGCCGACCAGCCCCATCCCCCCGGCCCGCACGTGACCGTCGATCACCCCGACGACCGGTTTCGGCAGTTCCAGGAACGCCCGCAGCAGCGCCGTCATCTCCCGGGTACGTTCCGCGGCCGCCTCGGCGGGGTTGTCCGACACCTCGCCGAGGTCGGCTCCGGCACAGAATGTTCCGCCGGTGTGGGTGAGGACGACGGCGCGGACGCCGGGATCGGACGCGGCCGTGTCCAGGCCGCGACGCAATTCGTCGAGCATGCGCGCCGACAGTGCGTTGCGGTTGTGCGGTGAGTCGAGCGTCAGTCTCGCGAAGCCGCGCGACGTCTTGTACCGCACGTACGGCTCGGATCGTTCCGGATCGGCCACCACCACTACCTCCTCACTGAAGTCTCCCTGTTCCGGCGGTCCCCCGCTGCGGCTTCAGTACGACTTCGGCAGCCCCAGGGAATGCTGCGACACGAAGTTGAGGATCATCTCCCGGCTCACCGGAGCGACCCGCGCGATGCGGGCGGCACCGAGCAGCGACGCGAGGCCGTACTCCTGGGTGAGGCCGCCACCGCCGTGGGTCTGGATCGCCTGGTCGAGCGTCTTGATACTGGCCTCGGCGCCCGCGTACTTCGCCATGTTCGCCGCTTCCGCGGCACCGAAGTCGTCACCGCTGTCGTACAGGACGGCGGCCTTCTGCATCATCAGCTTGGCGAGCTCGAGTTCGATCTTGCACTGCGCCAACGGATGCGCGATGCCCTGGTGCGCACCGATGGGGTCCTTCCACACGGTGCGTTCCCCGGCGTAGCGCACGGCCGCGTCGAGGGCGTAGCGGCCGAGCCCGACCGCCATCGCCGCACCGAGGATGCGTTCGGGGTTGAGCCCGGCGAACAACTGCATCAGTGCCGCTTCCGGTTCACCGACCAGGGCGTCGGCGGGCAGTCGCACGTCGTCGAAGAACAGGGTGAACTGATGGTCGGGTTCGATGATGTCCATTTCCATGGGCGTCTTGACGAAGCCGGGGGTGTCCGTGGGCACGATGAACAGGGCCGGGCGCAGCTTGCCGGTCTTCGCGTCCTCGGTCCGGGCGACGACGAGCACCGCGTCGGCCTGGTCGACACCGGAGATGAAGATCTTGCTGCCGTGGAGGATCCAGTCCTCACCGTCACGCTTGGCGACGGTGGAGATCCTGTGCGAGTTCGATCCCGCGTCGGCCTCGGTGATCCCGAACGCCATGATCTTCGAACCGTCCGCGATGCCCGGTAGCCACTGCTGCTTCTGCGCGTCGGTGCCGTACTTGGCGATGATGGTGCCGCAGATGGCGGGCGACACGACGACCAGCAGCAGCCCGCATCCCTTCGCGGCGAGTTCCTCCTGCACGAGCGCCAGTTCGTAGATCCCGGCGCCACCGCCGCCGTATTCCTCCGGCAGGTTCACACCGAGAAAGCCGAGTTTCGATGCCTCGTCCCACAATTCGGTCAGCGGCTCGTGGCGGCGGGCCTTCGGCAGCACGTAGTCGACGTAGTTGTAGCGTTCGGCGAGCGCGGCGACCGCGGCCCGCAGCTGCGTCTGTTCCTCGGTTTCGATGACACTCATGCCTGTTCTCCTTCTACGGTGTGCGCGTCCGGCTCGGTGACAACGGCCAGGAGCGCGCCGACGGCGACCTGCGCGCCGACGGTGACGTTCAATTCGGTGAGGACCCCCGAGGTGGGGGCGGTGATCGTGTGTTCCATCTTCATCGCGTCGAGCCACAGGATCGGCTGCCCGGCGGTGACGGTGTCGCCGACCTCGGCGCCGAGGCGGATCACCGCCCCGGGCATGGGTGCGAGCAGCGACCCCGCGGCGACCTGCGTCGACGGATCGGTGAAGCGCGGGACCTCGCGCAGCCGGACCGGTCCGAGCCCCGAATCGACGTGCACCGCATCGGCGTAGCGCGCGACCCGGAACTCGCGGCGCAGCCCGTCCAGTTCGAGTACCACCCGGTCGGGCCGGAGATCGAGAAGGACGACCGTCTCGAACCCGATGTCGAACCCGGCCGTGTCCAGCCCGGTGCGGCCGAGCCGGTAGCGCACCTCGTGCTCACCGAGATCGCCGGTGAACGTCTTGACCTGCGGTTGCGACGGCAGGTTCCGCCATCCGCCGGGCAGACCCGCGTTCACGGACGCGGTGGCGCGGCGGTGCGCGGCGTCGGCGAGGGCCGCGGCCAGCGCCGAGACCGCCTCGGCCTGCCGGTCCGCCAGCGGAGCCGACAACACGTCGAGCCCGTGCGTGTCGAAGAACGCGGTGTCGGTGTCACCGGCGAGGAACGCCGGGTGCCGCAGCACGTTCACCAGCAGGTCGCGGTTGGTGCGCACCCCGTGCACCTCGGCGGAGGCAAGGGTGGCGGCGAGCAGCCGTGCCGCGACCGCGCGGGTCGGCGCCCGGGATACGACCTTGGCCAGCATCGGGTCGTAGTGCACCCCGACCTCGGTGCCGTCGACGACGCCGGAGTCCAGTCGCACCCCGGTCTCGCGCAGCACCGCGAATTCGGCGGGCGCCGTGGGCAACGCGAGCCGGTGCACCGTGCCCGACTGCGGCTGCCAGTCGCGCGCCGGATCCTCCGCATAGAGCCGCACCTCGATCGAATGACCTCGGACCGCAGGCGGTTCGGGATCCAGCCGGCCTCCTGCTGCGATGTGGAGCTGCAGGTCCACGAGATCGAGGCCGGTGGTGCATTCGGTGACCGGGTGCTCGACCTGCAGGCGCGTGTTCATCTCCAGGAAGTAGAACTCGCCCGCCTCCCCGTCCGCTCCGGTTCCCGTGGCGAGGAATTCGACGGTCCCGGCACCCTCGTAGCCGATGGCGGTCGCCGCGAGCCGCGCCGCCTCGAACAGACGCTCCCGCATCCCGGGCACGGCCTCGACGAGCGGCGAGGGCGCTTCCTCGACGACCTTCTGGTGCCGCCGCTGGATGGAGCATTCGCGCTCGCCGACCGCCCACACGGTGCCGTAGCGGTCGGCGAGGACCTGCACCTCGATGTGCCGGCCGGTCTCGAGATAACGCTCGCAGAACACGGTGGGGTCGCCGAACGCGGCCTGAGCCTCGCGACGGGCCGCGGCCAGCTGACCGTCGAGGTCCGCGAGGTCGCGCACCACCCGCATGCCGCGTCCGCCGCCTCCGGCGGATGCCTTGACGAGCACGGGCAGGTCGGCGGCGGTGACGGCGGCCGGATCGAGTTCGGCGAGGACCGGCACCCCGGCTGCGGCCATGAGCTTCTTGGCCTCGACCTTCGATCCCATCTGCTCGATCGACGCCGGCGGCGGCCCGACCCACGTGAGTCCCGCGTCCTGCACACTCCGGGCGAATTCGGCGTTCTCCGAGAGGAATCCGTATCCGGGGTGCACGGCGTCGGCGCCGGCGGCGATCGCCGCCTCGACGATCCGGTCGCCGCGTAGGTAGGTGTCGGCCGGGGCGTGCCCCGGCAGGCGTACGGCGACGTCGGCATCATCGACGTGCGGGCTGCGGGCGTCGGCGTCCGAGAACACCGCGACGCTCGCGAGGCCGGTGCGGCGGCAGGTCGCGAAGACCCGGCGGGCGATCTCGCCGCGGTTGGCCACGAGCACACGGGACACTGTCATCGCGGCCTCACATCCGGAAGACGCCGAAACCGTCGGCGCCTTCGATCGGGGCGGTGGCGATCGCCGACAGGCACATCCCCACCACGGTTCGGGTGTCCCGGGGGTCGATGACGCCGTCGTCGTAGAGACGCCCGGACAGGAACATCGGAAGCGATTCGGCTTCGATCTGCTGCTCGATCGCGGCCCGCATCGCCTCGTCGGCGGCCTCGTCGAACGCCTGGCCACGCGCTTCGGCAGCGGCACGACCCACGATCGAGACGACACCGGCGAGCTGCGCCCCGCCCATCACGGCGGATTTCGCGCTGGGCCACGCGAACAGGAACCGCGGATCGTACGCGCGCCCGCACATCCCGTAGTGCCCTGCGCCGTAGGAGGCGCCGATCAGGATCGAGATGTGCGGGACCGTCGAGTTGGAGACCGCGTTGATCATCATCGCGCCGTGCTTGATCATGCCGCGTTCCTCGTATTCCCGGCCCACCATGTAGCCGGTGGTGTTGTGCAGGAACAACAGTGGCGTGTCCGCACGGTTCGCGAGCTGGATGAACTGCGCGGCCTTCTGCGATTCCTCGTTGAACAGCACCCCGCGCGCGTTGGCGAGGATCCCGACCGGGAATCCGTGCACCTGCGCCCAGCCGGTCACCAGCGACGAGCCGTACAGCGGTTTGAACTCGTCGAAGTCGGAGTCGTCGACGAAGCGAGCGATCACCTCGCGCGGGTCGAACGGCTTGCGCAGATCCTCCGGCACGATCCCGAGGAGTTCCTCCGGATCGTGGCGTGGTTCGCGGACGCCGGGGCGCGGAGCCGGACCCTGCTTGCGCCAGTTCAGCCGCCGGACGATGTTGCGCCCGATGCGCAGCGCGTCGTATTCGTCGACGGCGAGATGATCCGCGAGACCGGAAGTGCGCGCGTGCATTTCGGCACCACCGAGGGACTCGTCGTCGGACTCCTCACCGGTGGCCATCTTCACCAGCGGAGGGCCGGCGAGGAACACCTTGGACCGCTTCTCGATCATCACGACGTGGTCGGACATCCCCGGCATGTAGGCGCCACCGGCGGTGGAGTTCCCGAAGACCAACGCGATGGTGGGAATCCCGGCCGCGGACAGGCGCGTGAGGTCGCGGAACAACCGCCCGCCCGGGATGAACACCTCCTTCTGGGTGGGCAGGTCGGCGCCGCCGGACTCGACGAGCGAGATCACGGGCAGCCGGTTCTGCAGAGCGATGTCGTTGGCGCGCAGACTCTTACGCAGAGTCCACGGATTGCTGGTGCCGCCGCGGACGGTGGGATCGTTGGCGGTGATCATGCATTCGACGCCCTCGACGACGCCGATCCCGGTGACGATACTCCCCCCGACCGGGAACTCGGTGCCCCACGCGGCCAGCGGGGACAGCTCCAGGAACGGCGAGTCGGGGTCGATCAGCATTTCGATGCGTTCACGCGGCAGCAGCTTGCCCCGCGCGCGGTGCCGCGCGACGTACTTCTCGCCGCCGCCGGCGAGGGCCTTCGCGTGCTCGGCGTCGAGTTCGGCGAGTTTGGCGGTCATCGCCTCCGAGGCCGCGCGATACTCCGCCGATGCCGGGTCGATCCGGGTGGTCAGCACGCTCATCCGGTGTACCCCAATCGTTTCGCGGCGAGCTCGGTGAGGATCTCGGAGGTGCCGCCGCCGATGCCGAGGATGCGCATGTCCCGGTACTGGCGTTCGACCTCGGATTCGGCCATGTAGCCGAGCCCGCCGAACAGCTGGACGGCCTGGTTCGCGACCCATTCGCCCGCCTCGACGGCGGTGTTCTTGGCGAAGCACACTTCGGCGATGAGGTCGCCGTCGCCCTCCAGGGAGCGTTCGACGACGCGCCGCGCGTAGACGCGGGCGACGTCGATGCGGCGGGCCATCTCGGCGAGGGTGCGTTGCACGGACTGGCGGGTGATGAGGGGACGGCCGAAGGTTTCACGGTCGCGGCACCACGCGACCGTCAGATCGAGGCAGCGCTGGGCACCGGAATAGGCCTGCGCGGCCAGGGCGATGCGTTCGGCGACGAAGGCCATGGCGATCTGCCCGAATCCGGTGTTCTCGGGGCCGACCAGGTTCGCGGCGGGGACCCGCACGTCCACGTAGGACAGTTCGGCGGTGTCGGAGGCGCGCCAGCCCATCTTGTCGAGCTTACGGGACACCGTGAATCCCGGTGTGCCCTTTTCGATCACGAGCAGGGACACCCCACCCGCTCCGTCACCGCCGGTGCGCACGGCGGTGACGACGAAGTCGGCGCGGCATCCGGAGGTGATGTACGTCTTGGCACCGTTGACGATGTAGTGATCGCCGTCGCGGACGGCCCGGGTCGTCAGGTGCCCGACGTCGGAGCCGCCTCCGGGTTCGGTGATCGCGAGCGAACCGATCAAGTCTCCTGCGAGCGTCGGCGCGACCCACCTGCGGATCTGGTCGGGATCGCCCGCCGCGATCAGGTGCGGCACCGCGATGCCGCAGGTGAACAGCGACGCGAACGCACCGCCGGAGGCGCCGGCCTCGTGGAACGCCTCGCAGATCGTCAGGGTGTCGGCCGCGTCGCCGCCGGACCCCCCGACCGATTCGGGGAAGCCGGCGCCGAGCAGCCCCGACGCGGCGGCCTTCTTGTGCAGGTCGCGGGGCAGTTCACCGTCGCGTTCCCAGTCCGCGAGGTGCGGCAGGATCTCGCGTTGCACGAAGCCGGTCACGGTCTCGCGCAGAGCGGTGCGTTCAGGGGTGGTCCAGATGCTCACGCGGTGGCCTCCAGCAGGGATTCGGGAATGTCGATGTACCGGGCGCGCAGCCATTCGCCGAGGCCCTTGGCCTGCGGATCGAATCGGGCCCCGGAGGCGACACCGCGCCCGAGGATGCCTTCGACGACGAAGTTCACCGCTCGCAGGTGCGGCAGCACGTACCGGGTCACGGTGAGCGGCCACGTCTCGGGCAGCAGTTCCTTCACGGCGTCGACGGTGAGGACGTGGACGAGCCACCGCCACTGATCGTCGGTGCGGACCCACACGCCGATGTTGGCGTCGCCGCCCTTGTCGCCGCTGCGGGCCCCGGCGACGGTGCCGAGCGGGACGCGGCGGACGGGTCCCGGCGGCAGCGGATGCGGCAGGTCCGGTTCGGGCAGCGGTTCGAGCGGGCAGGTGGGCGTCACCGGTTCGATCGCGACCGCGGTTCCGTCCGGCAGCACCGCGGTGTGCGGGACCAGACCGGCGTCGACGTAGGCGGCGGTGTACACGCCGTAGGGCGCGCCGTTTCCCGGCGGCGCGGTGAGCGAGAAGCCGGGATAGCTCGCGAGCGCGAATTCGACTGCCACGGAAGAGAATGCGCGTCCCACCACGTTCGGGTCGCGGTCGCGGGCGGTGCAGCGCAGCAGAGCGCTCGCGGCTTCCTCGGTGTCGGCGTCGGGGTGGTCGGTGCGGGCCAGGGTCCAGTCGAGTTCGGCGGGCCGGACGGTCAGGTTCGCCTCGACCTGCCGCCGGGTGAGCGCGGCCTTGGCCTCGATGTCGAGTCCGGTGAGCACGAACACCGCTTCGTTGCGGAACCCGGCGAGCGAGTTGAGGCAGACCTTGAGCGTCGGCGGCGGCGCTTCACCGCGCACCCCGCTGATGCGGACCCGGTCGGGTCCGTCCGGGGTGAGCTGCGCGGTGTCGAGCCGCGCGGTGACGTCGGGTCCGGCGTAGCGACCGCCGGTCACCTCGTAGAGCAGTTGCGCGGTGACGGTACCGACGGTGACCGCTCCCCCGGTGCCAGGATGTTTGGTGATGGTCGACGAGCCGTCGGCGGCGATCTCGGCGATCGGGAAGCCGGGGCGGTCCAGGTCGTCGATCTCGGTGAAGAACGCGTAGTTGCCGCCGGTGGCCTGGGTGCCGCACTCGATCACGTGCCCGGCGACGACGGCTCCGGCGAGTGCATCGAAATCGTCTCGGGCCCAACCGAAGTGCGCGGCCGCAGGCCCGACGATGACGGAGGCGTCGGTGACGCGCCCGGTGACGACGATGTCGGCACCGGCCTCGAGGCACCGGACGATTCCCCATGCCCCGAGGTAGGCGTTGGCGGTCAGCGGTGGCGGATCGGTCGCGAACCCGAGTTCGCCGACCCGGCCGATGAGGTCGTCGCCCTCGACGTGCGCGACGGTCGCATCGACGCCGAGTCGCCCGGCCAGTTCGCGCAGCGCGGCCGCCAATCCCGACGGGTTCAGGCCGCCGGCGTTGGTGACGATCCGGACGCCCTTGTCGAGCGCGAGACCGAGACAGTCCTCGGCCTGACGCAGAAATGTCTTGGCGTAACCGAGATTCGGATCCTTCATCCGATCGCGGCCGAGGATCAGCATCGTCAGTTCGGCGAGGTAGTCGCCGGTCAGATAGTCGAGGTCGCCGCCTTCGAGCATCTCTCGCATCGCCGCGAGCCGGTCACCGTAGAAGCCCGAGCAGTTGCCGATCCGCACGGGTGCGCTCATCGGGCCGCCCGGCTGTCGCGGCCGGCGCCGGGCGGGCCCGCGAACGCCTGGGCCAGGTCGAGCCAGGCGTCGGCGTCGGGTCCGGTGGCGACGAGCGCGGTGTCGCCGCGGTGCACGCGCTGGGTGACGAGACGGCAGAAATCGAGGACCGGTCCGGTGACGGACTGGGCGGCGTCCGCCGGTCCCCATTCCCAGACGGTGCCGTCGGGGGCGTCGAGTTGCACCCGGAACGGCTCGGCGGGCGGGGTGCGGTCGTGCACGACGAATGCGAAGTCGCGGGTGCGGACGCCGAGGTGCGCGACGTGGCGCAGCCGCGCGGTGGGAGTCCGGGTGACGCCGAGTGCGTCGGCGACGTCGCCGCCGTGCGCCCAGGTCTCCATGAGCCGGGCCGTCGCCATCGATGCGGCGCCCATCGGCGGGCCGTACCAGAGGATCTTGGTACCCGCCGGGACCGCGGCGAGGGCGTCGGCGAGTTCGCGGCGGGCGGCACGCCAGTCGGCGAGCAGTTCCGCGGGAGGCCGGGCGGCCAGCTCGGTGGCGCCCTTGTCCACGAATCCGGTCGGGTCGGCGAGAGCGTCCTGCGCGGCCGCGACGAACGCGTCGGGGTCGCCGATCGCGAGGAGCGCCGCCCGGTCGGTCCACAGCAGGTGACCGATCTGGTGAGCGACGGTCCAGCCTTCGGCCGGCGTCGGTGTGGCCCACTCGTCGGCGGGAAGGTCCGCGACCAGGGCATCGAGGTCGTCGCCCTCGGCGCGCAGGTCGTCCAGAAGCGTGCGCAGCTCCGTCATGAGACAAGAGTCACACGCCGTCCGCCAGAAATCAAGCATTCGTGATTGTTTTTTGTCGCGCGTGGCCGGCGACCGCTGGTTAGGGTTCGCAGGGAGCGTCGGACAGTGGAGGCCACATGCGATACCCGGAGCCGGCGCGACGCGCGGTACCCGTCGCCGCGGTTCTCGGATCCGTGCTGTCGATCCAGTTCGGTGCCGCGTTCGCCAGCACCCTGTTCGATCGGGTCGGTGCGGCCGGCACGGTCACCCTGCGCCTGGTCATCGGCGCAATCGTGCTGTGCGCGGTGGCCCGGCCGGCGTCGATGGCGCGGTCGACGACGCGCGCGGCGGCGCGGCGGTGGACGCGCGCCGAGTGGCGCGGGGTGCTCGCGCTCGGGGCGAGCCTGGCGGTGATGAACGCGTTCTTCTACGAGGCAATCGCGCGGCTGCCGCTCGCCGTCGCCGTGACCATCGAGTTCCTCGGGCCGCTGACGCTCGCGGCCGTGCTGTCGCGTCGTCTCCGGGACGGGCTGTGGGTGCTGCTCGCGCTCGCCGGTGTGGTGTTGCTCGGCGTCGGCGGGAACGGGTTCGACTCTGCGGCGCTCGACCCGCTCGGTGTCGCGTGCGCGCTGGTCGCGGCCTCGGGGTGGGCGTGGTACATCGTCGCGGGTTCGCACGTCGCGACGAACCTGGCCGGAACGGCGGCGCTCGCCGGGGCGACGACGGTCGCGGCGGTGGCCGTGCTGCCGTTCGGCGTCGCCGCGGGCGGTACCGAACTGCTGTCCCCCGGCATTCTCGCCGCCGGCTTCGGGGTGGCGATGCTGTCCTCGGTGATCCCCTACTCGCTGGAGATCCGCGCGCTGCGTGATCTGCCGAAGGGGGTGTTCGCGATTCTCATTGCCCTCGAGCCCGCGGCGGCGGCACTGGCCGGGTCGGTGGTGCTGGGGCAGTTCGTCGACCTCCCGGCGGCGGTGGGGATCGCGTTGGTGATCGTGGCCGGGGTGGGGGCACTGCGCGGGTCGCGCATATGAACCCCGTGCGGGTCGCGCGGGTGATGCACCGCGCTGCTGTCTTATCCGTCGGCGGTTGTTTCGCCGGCGATCACGACGCCCGCGTCCGCACGATCATGCGCACCAACTCCCCCGCCGGGCCGGCCAGCGCGCGCGGCGGACGCCACACCGCGCGCAGCGTGCGGGACAGGTCCAGCCCCTCGATCTCGACGACCCGCAGTTCTCCCGACGCGAGGTGGTCGGCAACGGCGAGGGTGCTGAGCACCGCCGGGCCGACACCGCTCAGGACGCTGGTGCGCACCGCGGCGCCGCTGCCCAGCTCGAGCAGCGGGGCGGGCCGGTCGTACTCCTCGAGTGCGAGATCCAGGGTGCGCCGGGTGCCCGAGCCCTGTTCCCGCACCACGAGCGGGGTCGCGGCGAGTTCCGCCACGGTCACGGGGCGCCGGCGCCGTACCCACGGATGGTCCGGGGTGACGACCACGACGAGGCGGTCCCGGGCGACCTCGACGCTGTGCAACCCCTCCGGCACGGTGGGCCCCTCGACGAATCCGACGTGGACGCGACCGTCCGCGACCGCGTCGCACACCTGCATGGAGTTGTGCACCTGCAGCTGGATCTGCACGTCGTCGCGCACCGCCCGGAACCGGCCCAGCCATCGCGGGATGAGGTGTTCGGCGACGGTCATGCTGGCGGCGACGGTCAGTTCGGCGTGCCGCTCGACGCGCAGCGCGTCGGCGGCGTCGAGGAGTTTGCGGACGTCGTCGAGCGCTTCCCGCGCCCAGTGCGCGACGACGGTTCCCTCTGGGGTGAGCGACGATCCGGCGCGTCCCCGCCGCACCAGCCCGGTGCCGAGTTGCTGCTCGAGCCGTCGCAGGGACCGGCTCGCGTTGGGTTGCGCGATGTCGGCGGCACGCGCGGCGGCCCCGAGACTGCCGTGGTCGTCGACGCCGACGAGGAGCTCGAGCGCGGTGAGGTCGGGCCAGTCGGTCATGACCGAATGATATGTCCGTCCCCCTACTCATATCGATTCGATATGTCGTCATGCGGTTTCGGGGTCTAGTCGCGAGGCCCGCCGAACGAAATCATCGAATGCATGATCACCGTGCCCGCGGCCCCCGCGCTGCGTCTGCCCGCCTCCGCCCCGGGCCTGCTGCTGTGCGCAGGGGGCGCAGCAGTCGCACTCGGTCTCGGCCGCGCGGTCGGGGTCGCCCCGCTGCTCGTCGCGATCCTGCTCGGGGTCGCAGTGGCCAACACCGTCCTGCGCCGCGAGGGCGCGACGGCGACCCGGATGCTCGCGCCCGGAACGGCCGTCGCCGCCAAGAACTTGCTGCGCGTCGGTGTCGCGCTGCTCGGACTACAACTGCTGGTCCCCGACGTCCTGGCGCTCGGATGGGGCACTCTCGCCGTCGCGGTCGCGGTGGTCGCGCTCGGCATCGCCGGCACCCTGTGGCTCGGCGCGCGGCTCGGACTCGGCTGGACCCAGCGCCTGCTCATCGCGTGCGGATTCTCGATCTGCGGGGCGGCCGCGGCGGCCGCCGTCGACGGCATGATCTCCGCGCGCACCCGCGAGCTGCTGACCACGGTCGCTCTCGTCGTCGTGTTCGGCACCGCCATGATCCCGCTGCTGCCGGCGCTCGCGGGTGGTCTCGGACTCGACGGCACGCAGGCCGGGATGTGGGCCGGTGCAGCCGTCCACGAGGTCGCGCAGGTCGTCGCCGTGGGAGGTGCCCTGGACACCACGACGGCGGCGGGAGGCGCGCTGACGGTGGCGGTGACCGTGAAACTCGCGCGGGTGGCGCTGCTCGCGCCGGTCGCCGCGGGTGTCGGGATCGCGGCCCGGCGCCGCGGTGAGACACCGGCGGACACCCGCAGACCGCCGCTGGTTCCGCTGTTCCTCGTCGGGTTCCTCGCCTGCGCCGCGCTCCGCGCGACCGGGATGCTGCCCACGACCGTCCTGCAAACCGCACATTCGGTGCAGGTCGCGCTGCTGGCGGCCGCGATGTTCGCGCTCGGCACGGGCGTGCGCCTCGACATGCTCCGCGGGATCGGTTGGCGCCCTGTCGCCCTCGCCGGATTCGCGACGGTGTGGGTCACGGCGATCGCGCTGGCCGGGGTCGTGCTGGTCCACCCGCTCGGGTAGCTCGGATAGGGCACACTGCCGTTCATGGAAACCCAGGATTTCGACGCCGCTGCTTTCGACGCCGCTGCTTTCGACGCCGCTGCCGCCGTCCTGGCCGCCCAGCCGTTCAGTGTCCTGGTCGGTGCGCGCCTGAGCGCCTACGCGCCGCCGCGTGCGGTACTCGAGATTCCGATCCGTCCGGAACTGCTGCAGCAGTTCGGTTTCGTCCACGGCGGGGTGTTGTCGTACGCGGCGGACAACGCGATCACGTTCGCGGCGGGCACGGTCCTGGGCCCGTCGATCGTCACAACCGGTTTCACGGTGGACTATCTGCGGCCGGCGAAAGGTGTGCTGCTGCGCGCCGAGGCCGCAGTCGTCGAATCGACGAAGCGGCAGGCGCTGTGCCGGTGCGAGATCGTCGCGGTCGCCGAGGACGGAACCGAGAAGGTGTGCGCGGCGGCGCAGGGCAGCGCGCGGTTGATCGACCTCTCGCGCTAGGGCAGGCTCTATCCGCTCGTCGCGATCAGGACCGCCGACGCGAGGGCGAGCACCGCGACCGCGACGGTGACGGTGAGGTTGCGCCACCAGTGATGCGCGACCGTCCCGGCTGCGAATCGCCGGACCCGCGCACGGTGGCCGTGACCGGCGGTAATCAGTAGGTACAGCGCGGGGGTCAGGCACAGCAATCCGATCGAGACGATCGCGACGTCCGGCCCCGGCGTGAAGCGCATGAATCCGAGGGCGACAGCACCGAGCACGGCGGCGGTGCGCAGCCACGCGAGGCTGGTGCGTTCGGGCTGCAGCCCGGGATCGTCGTGGGTGGTGTACCGGCTCATCGGAGGATCGCCACCGTCAACACCACGGCGGCGACGGCCAGCATCCCGGCCAGCAGGAACGCCGCCCAGGGCGGCGACAGGGGGCGTTCGGTGCGCATGGCTTCCTCGACGCGCACCCAGCGGATCAGCGCGCCGATGACCAGAACAGCGGCGAACACCAGCAACACGCACGACACGGTCGTGCGGACCGCGGTGCTCACCACGTCGCCCCCGAACGTCTCGAGCCCGACCGCGGCCGCGATGATGCCCAGCGACGTACGGATCCACGCCAGGAAGGTCCGTTCGTTGGCGAGGGTGAACCGCGGGTCGGGTTCGGTTCCCTCCCGCAGCGCGCGCGGCCGCCAGTCCCGTCGGGGTGCTGTCACAGATACGAACACTAGCGGCGCCGGGGCACGGCGAGGCGGTTCCCGGCTACGAGACGTACACCTGACCGTCGCGAATCTCGGTGGTCTTGCCCGGCAGCGAACGGGTTGCGGGCCCGTGCGCGACCGTGCCGTCGAGGTTGTACTTGCTGCCGTGACACGGGCAGTTGACGGTGCCACCGCTGACGTCGGCGACCGTGCAGCCCTGATGCGTGCACACCGCGCTGAACGCGAGGACCTCACCGTCGGTGGGCCTGGTGACCACGATCTCCGGCACGGGGAACACCACGCCGCCGCCGACCGGGACACTGTCGACCGCGACGAGCGGCCCGACCGGTGCGGCGGACGTGCGGGACGCCTCGGTCCGGGTACCGGCTCGCGTCGTGGTGGCGCCGCCGCTGCCGGTACCTGCGCTGCCGCACGCTGCGGTTGCCGCGGCGGCGACGATCCCGGCGCCGATCAGCACCGTGCGGCGATCGACGGTGAACCGTTCAGGATCCATGGGCGCTCCGATCGTCTGCGTCGGAATCTACTCCCGCCCCGGAGACGACGGTCCCGGCTCAGCCGACGACGAGATCGGTGCCGCGCGCCTCGACGGGGCGCGTCTTCAGGGGCTTCTTCGCCGGGCCCTGCGCGACCGTGCCGTCGAGCCGGAAACGGCTTCCGTGGCAGTTACACACGATTTCGTCCCCTTCGACGCCGCTGATGTTGCAGCCGGAGTGGGTGCAGATCGCGACGAACGCACGGAAGTCGCCGGCGACCGGCTGGGACACGACCAGACGCTTGCCTTCGATCATCACGGCTCCGCCGACGGGCACGTCCGAGACCGCGGCGACGACCTCCGCGTCCGGCCCGGGGGGCGCGGTCGTCGTCGCGACGAGTTCCCCGCCCGCAGCCCCCGCCTCGGCCCCCGCGCCGGCCGAGGCGCCGCACGCGGTGAGCGCCGCGGTCGCCGCGACGGCCCCGGCACCGCCGAGCAGGACTCGACGCGGCAGTGTGGTCGGTGTCGTGGCTCGTGTCTCCGATGCTCCTCCGACGGCACCACTGTCGCGGTGTTCGGTCTTCATTCGCGTTTCCGTTCCGATCGCCGTGATGTGCGCCGGAAAGCCTATCGACGACGCCGGGCGCGGGCAGCGACCTGCGTCACTGCCCGCGCCCGGCGGTGTGTGGATGTGCGGTGTCAGTGCACGACGACCGGCGCTGCCTGGTCGGCGTGCTCCGAACGCGTGCGCGGCAGGAACGCGGCCGGGATCAGTGCGAGCACCATGACGCACGTCGCGACGAGGAAGGTGGTTCCGAATGCGTCGGCGAGCGAGGACAGGATCGACTGCTGCACCTCGGGCGGAAGCTGCGCGACCATGTCGGCGTCGGGGGTCGCGGCGCCCTCGGGGGCACCGGCGGGAGCGGCCATCTGGTTGGTGAGGATCACCGACATCGTGGCCGTACCGATCGAACCGGCGACCTGCTGCACGATGTTCATCAGCGTCGATCCCCGCGCGATGCTGTGGTCGGTGAGGGTCTGCAGCGCCGCGGTCATCGTCGGCATCATGGTGCAGCCCATGCCCATACCCATCACGAACAGGGCGCCGAGGAGCAACACGTACGAGGTGTCGACGCCGACCTGCGTGAACACCGACATGCCGACGCCGATCAGGGTCAGACCGACCAGGACGATCTTGCCGGGGCCGATCCGGTCCACGAGCTGACCGGCGATCGGCATCGTGAGCATCGCGCCGATGCCCTGCGGGGCGAGCAGCAGACCGGCCGACAGCGTGGTCTCACCCCGCACCTGGAGGAAGTAACTGGGGAACAGCAGACCCGCGCCGAAGAAGCCGATGGCGAACACCGACATGGTGAGCACCGCGAAGGTGAGCTGACGGTTGCGGAACAGGCGCAGATCCACCAGCGGGTTCTTCGCACGCAGCGCGTGGAACACGAACGCCGCGATCAGGATCACACCGATGATGCCGTTGATCAGCACGCGCGGAGACGCGACGGTCCCGACCTCGGGAATCGACGAGACGCCGAACAGGAACAGCGCCAGACCCGGCGACAGCAGCAGCATGCCGACGAAGTCGAACGACTCGGATTCGCTGGGCTCGTCCTTGGGCAGCACGACGAATGCGGTGATCAGCGCGACGATGCCGATCGGCAGGTTGATGAGGAAGATCCAGTGCCAGCTCGCGGACTCGATCAGCCAGCCGCCGAGGATGGGGCCGCCGATGGGGCCGAGCAGCATCGGGATACCGAGCACTGCCATGACGCGGCCGACGCGGTGCGGGCCGGCGGCACGGGTCATGATCGTCATGCCGAGCGGCATGAGCATGCCGCCGCCGAGGCCCTGCAGCACGCGGAACGCGATGAGCGAGGTGATGTCCCACGCCATGCTGCACAGCACGGAGCCCGCGACGAACAGCACGAGCGCGGTCAGGTACAGCCGCTTCGAGCCGAACCGGTCGGCCGCCCAGCCGGTCAGCGGGATGACGCTGGCCAGCGCCAGCGTGTAACCGGTCATCGTCCAGGCCACGGTGGCGTAGCTGGCCTGGAACTCCTGCATGAACGTCGGCAGAGCGACGGACACCACGGTGACGTCGAGGATGGACATGATGGCACCGAGGACCACCACGGAGGCGATCTTCAGTACGGCAGCGTCGAGTTTGCCGTCGGACGCGGCGACGTTGGAACCCTCGGATGGGGGTGTCATGGGTGTTTCTCCTGGGTCGCAGGTGGCACAGTGCACGCCCACCCGCGCCGAGGACGACGTCGGAGAAGCGCGTGATGACTCATCAGCGAAGTCGCGGTGCCGATGTTCCGCGATCGTAACGAGTTCCGCCGACGCACCCCAAGTGACTTAATTTTCGTGGCTCGGCATATCCGCTGGTCAGGCGGCCCCAAAACGGTCCCTGGGCGACCTACGTCACATCGGGACCAGGCGACGGAACAGCCGGGCCGGTCCGCGACGGGCGCCGATCTCGACGAGCCGGGCGCGATCGGTGATCTTGACCCGCGGGCGGCCCTGCGCCCGGCCGGCGGCGCGCTCGGCCTCGTCGATCGCTTGCCAGCCCCGCAGATCCACCCGGTTCGGGCGGCGCGAGGCGAGCAGGCGCGTCAGCTCGCGACGTCCCGCGGCCGGTGCGGTCAACCGGCCGGCGTCGAAGTCTGCGAGCAGTGCCGCGACCGTCTCCTTCGCACAGGCCTTGTTGGTGCCGATGACCCCGCTCGGGCCACGTTTGATCCATCCGGTGACGTACACGCCGTTCTCGACGCGGCCGCCGGTGTTCGGGACGACGCCGCGACGCTCGTCGAACGGCACGCCGGGCACCGGCACGCCCCGGTACCCGATCGACCGCAGCACCAGCTGCGCAGGCAGATCCTCGTGGTCGCCGGCGGGCCGGGCCACGAGCGTGCCGTTCTCCCCTTCGATCAGCTCGTTGCGTACGAGCCGGACACCGGTGACGCGGTCGTCGCCGAGCAGTTCGGTGGGCGAGGTCAGGTACCGGAAGACGATGCGCTTGCGCCAGGGGATCGGCTGGGTCTGCGCGTACTCGCGCGCGAGACGCATGCGCAGCTCGACGGCGGGATCGGCGGCGGCGAGCCGTGCGCTGACCGGATCGAGTTCCAGCTCCGACTCGTCGACGACGACGTCGACGCCGTGCAGATCGCGCAGCGCCAGGAACTCGGGGTTGCTGTAGGCCGCCTGGGCCGGACCCCGCCGGCCGAGGAGCACGACCTCCCGGATGGCGCTGCGGCGCAGGGCCTCCAGCGCGTGATCGGCGATGTCGGTGCGGGCCAGCTCGTCGACGTCCGTCGTGAGGATCCGGGCGACGTCGAGCGCCACGTTGCCGTTGCCGACGATCACCGCGGTGGTTCCGCTGAGGTCGAAGGTGCGGTCCGCGTAGTCGGGGTGCCCGTTGTACCACCCGACGAATTCGGTGGCGGCGTGGCTACCGGGGAGGTCCTCGCCGGGGATGCCGAGGTGCCGGTCGGCGGAGGCACCGACGGCGTAGATCACGGCGTGGTGGTGGGCGAGCAGATCGGCGTGGGAGAGGTCGCGGCCGATCTCGACGTCGAGGTGCAGTCCGAACGCGTCACGCCGGAACGACCGCTCGAACGACTCGGTGACCGTCTTGGTGCCGGGATGATCCGGTGCGACGCCGGCGCGGACGAGACCGAAAGGAGTCGGCAGCCGGTCGAACATCTCGACCTCGACGTCGGAGCGTTCGAGCAGCTCCTGCGCGGCATAGCAGGCGGCGGGCCCCGCACCGACGATCGCAACCCGCAACGTGCCGCGATCGCGCGGCGGCGCCGGGGTGGGTGTGAGCGGAAGCCAGCCGTCGGGCGTCGGGTGCGCGGCGTAGTAGGCGGCGTTCAGTTCGGCGAACCGGGCCCGCTCCGGGGTCAGGGTGTCCTCGGGGAAGATCGCCTCGACCGGGCACGCGTCGGCGCAGGCACCGCAGTCGATGCAGGTCTGCGGGTCGATGTGCAGCATCTCGGCGGTCGCGAATTCCCGTTCCTCGGGGGTCGGGTGGATGCAGTTGACCGGGCAGACGGCCACGCAGCTCGCGTCGTTGCAGCACGTCTGGGTGATCACGTAGGCCATGGTCTGGGTCCTCGGGAGCCGGGCGGCCGGGCCGCCGCATTTCATGTGACACTGCGTAACAGTTAAATGCGACTGTAGTCGCCTCGCCACGAACACCGCAAGACACACTGCACACGACGTCCGCTCCTGCGAGAATCGGGCGATCCACGAACGCAAGGGGGCTGCGGATGGGGACCGACACGACTGCCACACCGTCGGCGACACAACCGCTCAGCGATCTACCCGCGGACGCGTCGCCCTACACCACGGAACGCACCGTCCGCACCGGCGACGTCGACAACAACCAGCGGCTACGGCTCGACGGCATCGCCCGCTATCTCCAGGACATCGGCACCGACAACCTCGCCGCCCTCGACGCGACCGGCACCGATCCCCTCTGGATCGTCCGGCGCACCGTCATCGACGTGCACCGTCCCGCGCGGTACCCGCAACACCTGCGGCTGCGCCGGTGGTGCGACGCACTGTCGACGCGATGGGCCAACATCCGGGTGCGGATGGACGAGATCGAACCCGACGGCGAAGGAGCCCTGATCGACACCGCGGGATTCTGGATCGACATCAGCCCGACCAGCGGCGCCCCCACCCGCATCAGCGATCCCCTGTTCGAGCGCATGGCGCGGCACGCCCACGACACGCGGCTCCGGTGGCGCGCATGGCTCTCCCCCGACGCCGACGGCACCGACCACGCCGCGCCGTTTCCGCTGCGTGTCACCGACATCGACCCGTTCGACCACGTCAACAACGCGACCTACTGGCACGGCGTCGAGGAACACCTCGCCGCGCGCAGCGACCTGCAGGACGGCCCGTACCGGGCGGTGGTCGAGCACCTGCGCCCCGTCGTCGCCGGCGACGAGCTGACCATCCGCACCCGCCACGAGGACGACGCGCTCTCCCTGTGGTTCACCGTCGGCGACGAGGTCCGGGCCGTCGCCAGGGTCGCGCGGGCGACGGTCACGAAGGTGCCGACACCCGGCAAATCCGGCATCGCCACTCCGTCCGGCAACGGGTCGGAACACCTACGGTGGGACGCATGACGCGCACCCTCATCCTGCTGCGACACGGCAAGTCCGCGTACCCGGAAGGCGTCGCCGACCACGAGCGTCCGCTGGCCCCGCGCGGGCGACGTGAAGCCGGGCTCGCCGGCCGGTGGCTCCGGGCACACCAGCCGCCGATCGACGCAGTGCTGTGCTCCACGGCGGTGCGCACCCGCAGGACGCTGACCGAAGCTGCGATCGAAGCGCCGGTCGACTTCCGGGACGACCTGTACGAAACGACCCCGGACATCCTCATCGACGCCGTCCGCACCGTCGACGACGACGTGGCGACCCTGCTCGTCGTCGGCCACGAGCCGACGCTGTCGCGGACGGCGCTGTTGCTCGCTCCCGATCACGAGAGCGAGGCCGCCCACCAGCTCGCCGAGAAGTTCCCCACGTCCGCCGTCGTGGTGCTGACGGTCCGCGGAGCCTGGCACGAACTCGAGGCCGGCCGCGCCGAGCTCACGGACTTCCACATCCCCCGCTGACGTCCGCCCGGAAACCCGTCCGTCAGGGCACCTTCGCCACAGCCTCGTCACCACTCGACGCCGCGCCCCCCGACATACCGGTGCCGGGGTCGTTGCTCTCCGGGCGGCTCCGGCCCTGGATCTTCGCGTGGAACCGTGCGAGCGGCGCCGGCGCCCACCAGTTGAGCCGCCCCATCAGCTTCATGAACGACGGCACCAGCAGAACCCGGACCACCGTGGCGTCCAGGACGACCGCGAGCGCCATCCCGACCCCGAACATGCGCATCAACGCCACCGACGACGTGCCGAGCGCGGCGAAGACGATCGCCATGAGCAATGCCGCGGCCGTGACCACCCGGCCGGTGTGGGCGAGCCCGCGCGCCACCGCCTCCTCGTTGGATCGGCGGGTGCGGTCCGAATCCACCCAGAACTCCCTGATCCGATCGAGGAGGAAGACCTCGTAGTCCATCGACAACCCGAACGCGACGCAGAACATCAGGACGGGGACGATGGCGACCAGGAAGCCGGTGCCCGTGGCACCCAGACCGCCCAGGTGGCCGTCCTGGAAGACCCAGACGAGGAACCCGAACACCGCCGAGAGCGAGAGCAGGTTCATCACGAGTGCCTTGATCGGAAGCAGGACGCTCCCGGTGAGCACGAACAGGACACACAACGTCGTCAGCGCGATCAGACCGAGCGCCCACGGGAGTGTGCCCATGATCCCGTCGACCGCATCCCGGTCGTGCTGCTCCTTGCTGTGGAACAGCGTCTCAGCGGGAGCCGGCACCGCGCGCAGATCGGCCAGCATCGTCGCGAGGTCGTCCCGGGCGTCGGACGAGGTGGCGATCGTCAGCATCGCCGCCCGGCCCGCGACGGCACCGGGATCGCCGTTCGCAACCCTGACCCCGCCGACGTAGGTGCCCTCCGGCGCCAGTACCGCCGCGACCCCGTCGACCGAGGACAGGCCTGAGGCATAGGTGTTCAGCTCCGACCGCACGGACGCCCCTTCGGGCAGAACGATCTGCGTCTGCGCGAGAGCACTCTGGGCGAAGTCCGCGCTCAGTTGCTCTGCGGCCCGCCGCGGCGGCGCATCCTCCGACAGGACCCGTTCGTCGGGATACCCGAGGTCGATTCCGAGGATCGGCGCGCCGACGGCGAGAAGCAACACGACGAGCGACGCAGCCACCACCGCCGAGTTCCGCATCACGCGGTGCGTGAGCCGGTACCACCCCGACCGCTCGACGGGCCGTTCGGCGGCGGCCCGCCGTGCGCTCTTCCGCACCGCGAACATCTCCAGGCGATCACCGAGGACGGACACGATCGCCGGGGTGACGGTCATCGTCACCAGAACGGCGAAGGCGACCACGGCGACGCCGGCGTACGCGAAGGACCGCATGAAGTACAGCGGGAACAGGGCCATGGCGGACAGGCTGAGCCCGACGATCAGACCCGAGAACAGCACCGTCCGTCCGGCCGTGCTCATCGTCCGGACCAAGGCGTCGGCACTGCCGAATCCGGCGGCACGTTCGTGTCTGTACCGGTTGACGATGAGCAGGCTGTAGTCGATCGCGAGTGCCAGGCTCAACGATGCGGCGAGGTTGAGCGCGAAGATCGACACATCGGTCACGAGTGTGATCGCCCTGAGGATGCCTGCCGTGGCGACGATCGTCGCCACCCCGACCGCGACCGGGATCAACGCCGACACCACACTGCCGAACACGAACACCAGCACGACGAACGTGATCGGCACGGCGATCGATTCCGCGAGGAGCAGGTCCTTCTCCAACTGGGTGGACATCCAGTCGTAGACCATCCCCTCGCCCGCGACATCGATCTCCACGTCCCCGGTGGAACCGCCGTACTCGTCCGCGAGCGCCCGCGAGTTGGCGGCACCGTCGTTGTCACCGCCCCGCACACCGGCGACCACCAATCCCGTCGAGCCGTCGGTACTGCGCAACGCGATCGCCAGTTCGGGGTTGCCCCAGAGCGACACGACCGATGTCACCCTCGGATCACCGGCGAGATCCTCCGCGATCCGGGTACCGGCAGCGCGGGCCGTCGGCGAATCCGCCCCGTCCCGGGCCTTCACCGAAAAGACCAGTGTCATCCCGCCGCGGTCGAAGACTTCTTCGAGTTGCTGTGCAGCAACGGAGGATTCGGCGGTCGGAGCGACGAACCCTCCCGCGCCGAGGTGCGAGGCCACCCCGGCGCCGAACACACCCAACATCGCCACCACGGCGATCCAGATGCCCAGGAGCAGCCGCGGCGCGGCGATTGCAGTGCGCGTTGCCATCTTGATCACTCGGGTCCCTGCCTCACGGAATCGTTCGCTTCGCCCCACACTGCATTGCCCACCGGCTCAGCCCTTCGTCGCGAGCCAGCTCTCGAACGCGGGAAGGTCGGGAACGATCACCTCGGAGGTGGACAGCACCGCCAGGTTCTGCCGCATCTCGGTGATGCTGGCGACGACGCTGCCACCGCAGTGCGCGGCATACATCTCCATCGCGGTACCCATGCTCGGTACACCCCCAGGCAGGAATGCGACCAACAGATCGCACTCGGCCGCGTAGGCCGTCAATTCCCGGAACTTCTCCCGCAGCAGACCCACTTCGCTGTCGAGCTCCGCCTCGTCGACGACCTCCGTCTCGGCGAGCTTCTGATAGCCGACGGCCAACGGCATCCCGATCGACGCGATGAAACTCTGCATCGCCTGGTGCGGGTCGAAGCACTCGATGTCGGGATTGTAGGCACGCAGGATGTCACCGATTTCGTCTCGATAGCCCTGATCCCGGATCGCGAAGCCCGGAGTCGCGCCCTGCATGGTGCCGGCGACGAACACCGTCCGAAACTTGCTCATCGTCACTCACTCTCGAACGAATAGGGTTGGACGTCGCCGTCGGGATCGGCGACGCTCCGATAGATGTCGGCGGCGCACAGCAGGTGATCGACGATGTCGGCGGAACCGAGCCCCGTCGAGGCGGCCAGTTCATTCCACACCGGCGCTGCGGCCGGATCCGAGTGCGGGAAGGACACCCCCGCGCTGTCCCGCAGCCAGAGGTCGCCGGCCGAGAAGATCCGCCCTGCATAGCCGTGCAACGGAAGGATGACCTCACAGGTGTGTTCCAGCGAATCGTCCAGCGCCCGGATGGACAGGCTGGTCTGCTCGGGATCGGTCAGGATCGACGCCAGGAACTCCCGCGGCAGCGCCTCGACCCGAAGCCCGCCGTCGGGCCGGTCGAATGCGTCCTCCGAGCGCAACGTGAACAGCCTGGACAGCAGATATCTGCCCCGGGTGGGGCTGAACTTCGAATACTCCAGGCGAACGACCCAGCCGTCGCCGTAGGTCCGGTAGCGCGCGGTGAGCCGTCCCGGCCGGACCACTCCCCTGGAGTCCGTGCGCACCGGAGCCGCGGTCGAGACCACCCGCCCCGACCCCGCGCGTACAGTACGTGCCTCGATGTGGATCGGAGTCGTGTGCAGCAGGTAGGGATCGAGCAGGACGAGTCCGCCCTCGTACTCGAAGATCGCTGCCAGGTGCCGACCGTCCGGTATCAGACGAGCAGGAATACCCGTGCGTTCCTCGACCCGCCTCGCGACCTCCAGTGTCTGGAACACGCACGCCGCTCCGAGCCGCGGACTGCGTTCCCCGTCGCCGAAGAGGTCGACGAACTGCGCCGCACTGTTGTAGGGAACGGTGCGCAGGACCTCCCGGAGCTCACCTTCGAAAACCGCGAACACCTCGTCGACGAGGCCGTCCCTCGCGGTTGCCTCTAGGTCCACGTGCTCACTCCGTCACCGAGCTCGGTACCCACCAGCGACCGCCGGAGTGCGCCGCGGCGAACCTTCCAGGTCGAGGTCCGCGGGAGGTCCTCCCACGCGATCACCACCGGATCGGCCATCGCAGGCAGGCCCTTCGTCGCCGCCCGCCATTCCGCGTCGCTGATCGAACCCCCGTCCAGGCTCAGCACGGGCAGCGGCGCACTTCCCGAGACCCCCAGCACGATCACCTCGATCGCGTTGGGAATGCGGTCGAGCAGGATACTTTCGAGTTCGGTGCCGCTCAGCCCGGGAATCTCGTCGACCGCGCGATCCACGAACCTGACCCGGCCCAGCAGATCCTTGTATCCGAGATCGCCGGTGTTCCACCATTCTCCGGCGGACTTCAGTTCGTGCCGGTCCGTCTCGCCGAGATAGTCGATGCAACGGGATCGACTGCGCGACATGAGTATTCCGGTCCGCCCGCGCCTCACCGGTTCTCCCGTTTCCGGGTCGACGACCCGGGTCCGGATGAGCCAGGGCACCGACCACCCGACGTTGTTCGTCGAGGCGACACCCCGCCGGCGGACCATCGCCCGCGTATACAGCGCACCTGCGATCGGGCCCACCTCGCTCTGACCCCACGACTGCGCCCAGACGGGAAGACGCCGGCTGGACGCGTTCAGGAACGTCCGGACGGTCGACGGGTGCATCAGGTCGAAGGTGTTGAGGTAGAACCGCACGTGAGCGAACAGCTCGGGCCGCCTCTCCGCCAGGACCTTCCACCGCTGGTAGACGTTCGGTGTGGCCTCGACGGTCGTGGGCAGATGCTGCTCGAACACCTTCTCCACGGATTCGGGTTCGTACCGGCTCGCCACGACGACCTTCGCCGGAGCCCATTTGAGTTGCGCACCGATCCATGCGAGCGAGCGGGAGTGGGCGAACGAAATCGATACCAGGGTCGTGTCCGACCGGCGATTGACGATCACGGGGAACGGCGTCAGCTCGAGCCTGCTCGCGTAGTGGTTGGACGTCGCGGAGTGGACGACCAGCTTCGGCACCCCGGTCGTGCCGGACGTGTGGGTGATGAACATCGGCGCGTCGTCGGGGGCGGGGTCGGGCTTCGGAACGGGCTTTCCCCGTAGCGACTTCAGGTCCAGTTCGTCGGCGCGGGCGGGATCCGCGTCGCGCCCGAGCACGATCGTCGTGCCGTGTCCTCGCAGGTCCAGCCCGGCGGATGCGGCTCGTTCGAGGACGTCCGACGAGATGATCGAGACGACCGGCCGAATCCGATCGAGCAGTGCGGCATGGTGGTGCGGCGTGTCCGCGGCGGACACGAGCGCTGCGACCGCGCCGATCCGGGCCGCGGCCGCTGCCAGCACGATCATGTCGAAATGATTCGGTTTCACGACCGCCACGTGGTCGCCGCGGCCGACCCCCGCGGCGCGGAGCCAGCCCGAGGCTTCCGCGACGAGGTCGGCGAGCGCCCGGCCGTTGTAGAAGAGCGGCCCGTCCGGACCTTCGATATCGAGTGGACGATCGAGATGGACGGTCAGCTGCCTCGACCTGCCCGCATGCCATTCGAACATCAATCCCAAGTTCTTGGGTCGCTTGAGCATGTGTAACAACCACTTTCGCTCTAGATCACAGAGGATGCCCGCGCGCCCCATCGCGCGCGGGTGAAACAGAGGACGGGCAATCAGCGAACGCTGATGGATTCGATGATCTGGTGCGCGCCGCCGGAATGCTCGACGATCGATCGGCACTTGTGCCGCTGAATCTTGCCGGACGGCGTGCGGGGCAACGTGCGCCGCGGAACCAGGACAACCCTGTCCAGGACGAGCGCGCTTCTGCGCCTGCATGTGTGTGCGATCTCGCGCGCGATACCGGCGCCGTCGATGTTCGTCCCGCCCACCTCGGCAATGTAGACCAGCGTGCGATCGCCGGCGTGGGGTGTCGAGTCGATCAGCGCGGTGCTTCCGCTGCGCAGTCCTTCGATCGTGGCCTCGATCTCCGACTCGATGGCGTTCACGTATACGTTGCGCCCGCCGATACAGATCAGATCGTCCGCGCGGCCGACCGGGTACAGCTCACCGCCGTGCACGAAACCCAGATCACCGGTGTCGACGAATCCGTCGGCACCGAAGCGGGCGGCCGTGGCTTCCCGGTTCGAGTAGTAACCCGTCGCCGCCGACGGCGAACGGAACCTGATCGACGCCAATCGGCCGGCCCCTTCCGGCACGTCCAGCTCGACACCCGGCAGCGGCACCCCACAGCTGACGATCCGGCACGAGTTCTCGTCGCTCTCGGGCACGAACCGGACGTGTCCCTCCGCCAGCTCGAGCGCGTCGACACTGCAGTATCCGGGTTCGCGATCGTTCGCGGACGCGGTCACCACCAGCGTTCCTTCCGCGAGGCCGTACGCGGGCCGTACCGCGTCCGCCCGGAGCCCGTACGGACCCAGGCATTCCTGCACGTCGGCCACGACCTCCCAGCTGATCCGTTCCGCGCCCACCATGAGGCACCTGAGGGAAGCGAGGTCGCCCGGCAACGGCTTCTTCCGGATGTGCATGACCTGTGCCGCGACGTGCAGAGCCGTCGGCGATGCCGAGGTGTACGTCGCGCGATAGTGGGCGAGATCTTCCAGCCAGGTGCGGGGCGACAAGCGGAATCGTGCCGTCGTCGAGTAGTAGCCCTCGCCGTCGTTCCACAGTCCGCTCATCAGACCGCCGAAGAACCCCATGTCGTGCGAGAACGGCGCCCAGTTCACACCGACCGTGCCGGGCCCGAAGTCGACCATCTCGGCGATCATGTCCAGCTGGTGTGCGATGGCCGAAGCACTGAGCACACAGCCCTTCGGATTGCCGGTGCTCCCGGACGAGAACTGGATGAACGCCGGGTCGTGGAGACCGGGAAAGTCCGGTTCCGATGCGATTGCGACCTGCTCCGATCCCAGAGCCTCGAAGCTGCGCACCACCGACGCCACGCCGGCCGACTGCCGGATGTCCGCAAGCGCCCGGTCGCTGCAGAGAAGGAGGGGCGGACGGATCCGATCGACGATGGATTCGATCTGGGTGCAGTAGCTTTCGGCGTCGGTGCCGACCACCCGTTCGGGTAGGGACGCAACGGCGGCGCCCAGATACCAGCAGCCCAGCAGCGACCTCACGGCGGCGGCGGAGTTGTCGAGCACGATGGCCACGACGTCGCCCTTCCGAACCCCGTCCGAGGCGAGTTCTCCCGCCACCCTCCTTGCCTCGGCGACGAGATCCGCGCGCGAATAGGGCGCATATTGGCGCCCCTCCCAGAAATTCAGACCGGTCCGATAATCGGTTGCGGTGACAAATATTCGCGTCCAGAAATTGTCCGGCGCTTCGTTTCGCGGATTCAATTAGGTGACTTCCCTTGCCTGTTCCGTCGCAGACCACCGGGGTGCCTGCTGTTCGAGAAGGTCGGCGAGTTCGCCGACCGTGACGACATCGTCGACCAGATAGAGGTCGAAGTCCGAGCCGAGTTCGTCCTCCAATTCCATGAGAAGGTCGCCGAACTGCAGGCTCGTCAAACCCAGGTCGTCCAGTCGCGTTTCCGCCGTGATCTCGAATTCGTCCGGAACGACGTCCCCCAGACGCTCCCTTATCCGATCCTCCAGGTGGCCGACAGTGATGAGACCCCCACTCAAATTCGACCCTTTCTCCATACATAGATTGCGGTTCGTGATCCGAATTTCGCGTACCGGCTGACGATCTCCTTCGTCACGCCTGCGAAGAATCCGGAGAAATACAGATTCCGTGGGCTGTCGTCGGATCGCACCAGCTGCATGAGTGCATTCATCCCACCCAGGCCGACAGCCTGGCCGACGTAACCCATCGAGTACGGCGCGAGATCCTTCCCGCGGGAGATCCGCTGCAGATTGTCGGCCGTGTGCGCGCCCTGCGGTGATGCCGTCGCACAGGACGGACGTGCGCCGGGAACTGCCGCACAGTCCCCCACGACGAAGACGTTGGGCGATCCCTCGCTCCGCAGGAACCGATCGACCAGCGCCCGGCCCCGTTCGTCTACGGCGAGGCCACTCTGCGCCACGAAGTCCGACACACCGGAGATCACGGCCCACAACGTCACGTCCGTCTCGAACGCGGAACCCGATGCGAGACGAACGACGTCACGCCCCTGCCCCTGGGAGATGCCGACGATCCGGTCCGCCAGGATTTCGACACCGGCCTTCTCCAGCGACTTCCGCACCTTTCGGCGAGCGCCCTCGGACAGGCCTGCCGCGAACTCGTCGGCGACGAGCCGCACCTTCAGCCCCTTGCGGGAACGTGCGATCTCGGACGCGGTTTCGATGCCCGTCAGTCCCCCACCGACGACAACGGCGTCGCCGCCGTCCTGCAGACCCGCGAGCCGCGCTTCCGCGATACGGGCACCTTCCCAGGTCCCGACAGGAATCGACCCGGGAATCGGATGGACCGATCCGCCGGTGGCAATGACGGCGTAGTCGAATCCCAGCTGCTCGCCGTCGGCGAGGACGACCTGGTTGCCCCCGATCTTCACGGCGCTTCCGAGACGGAACGCAATCCCCTTGCGCAGCATCGACGACAGTGGCGTCGCGGCGCCACCGGTGCCGGCGGTCTGCTGGTGCAGGCGAACCCGCTCCACGAACTCCGGACGATCGTTCACAATGGTGATCTCGGCATCGGGAACCTTCTTCGCCAGCCGATTCGCGGCAATCGTTCCCGCATATCCGGCGCCCACGACGACGACACGCATACAACTTCTCCTTATTTTTCATCCGCGCAGGATTCGATACCGCACTGCAATTACAGTGCGGCAGACAGAGAATGTGCAGTTCGTTTCGAGATATGCCGACGCATCGTTTTCCGCCGGCCACACACGTCACGCGAGCCGGCCGATACCGCGTCGATCGAAACTTCAGAAATAACTCGAATTACGAAAAGCGAGAATTCGACGAACGTCGAGAAACCGATCCGCGGGAATTCGCGGACCGGCCTGATGTCGAAACCGAAAGCTGCTCGAGCAGCTGAATGCGATAAGTCACCGTGCCCCCAAGGTGTATCGAATTTCGCCGACCCCTCCCGATCGACTTTCACAGGCTAGCACGGGCGTTCCGCATAGCACAATTAATACCCGATGGGGCCGTATTCGTTTACAAATATGCGGATCCAGTCAAAGAAACTGTCTATGGGCTCGAAGTTGTCGATCCGGAACCCACTCACCGGGGTTGATAATCGAAATTTCGACCATCTCGGGATTTACGTTCCGGGATCTCGCCGCCGGGCCCGAAGCCGGGGCCTGCGAGCGGCGCAGGCAGTGCCTGCGATCCAGGATCGGAATCTGTTGCAGCACAATCGAATCGAAAGCGTCGTCATCGCGGTACGGCCCGCCCGAGGAGACTTCGTGCAGGAGTCCGTCCACGGATGGGGTGCGGCGTCCCGTACGCCGAATACACGAAGGTCCCGCCCCCGAAGAGAAAGGGGCGGGACCTGCGTGTCTACGGTAGTTGCCTACCGGTAGTCGCTCGAGTAACCGTAGTCGTCGAGCGGGACCGCGGCGCCGGTGTTCTGGCCGAAGCCCTCCGGCGAGTAGTACTGGTCGTCGTAGGCCGGGATGGCGTACGCGGCCGCGCGGGCCTCCTCGGTCGGCTGGACCTGGATGTTCCGGTACCGGTTGATGCCGGTGCCGGCCGGGATCAGCTTACCGATGATCACGTTCTCCTTGAGACCGATCAGCTTGTCCGAGCGGCAGTTGATCGCCGCGTCGGTCAGCACGCGAGTGGTCTCCTGGAACGACGCCGCCGACAGCCACGAATCGGTGGCCAGCGACGCCTTCGTGATACCCATGAGCACGGGGCGACCGGCAGCGGGCTCGCCGCCCTCGGCCACGACCCGGCGGTTCGATGCCTCGAACTCGCTCCGCTCGACCAGCGAACCGGGCAGGAACTCCGTCGCGCCCGAATCGATGATCGTCACGCGGCGCAGCATCTGGCGCACGATGACCTCGATGTGCTTGTCGTGGATCGACACACCCTGGCTCCGGTACACCTCCTGGACCTCGTTGACGAGGTGGATCTGCACCTGGCGGGGACCCATCACACGCAGCACCTCGTGCGGATCGGCAGCACCCTCGAGGAGCTGCTGACCGACCTCCACGTAGTCACCGTCGGCGAGAACACCTTCGGTGCCGTTCGCCTTGCGGATGACGTGCAGGCGCTGACGCTTCGACAGCTTGTCGTACACGACCTCGTCGCCACCGTCGTCCGGCACGATCGTGATCTTGTAGAAGCGGTCGTCGTCCTCGAGCCGGATGCGGCCGGAGACGTCGGCGATCGGGGCCTTGCCCTTCGGGACGCGGGCCTCGAACAGCTCCTGGACTCGCGGCAGACCGCCGGTGATGTCCTCACCGACGCCACCCTGGTGGAAGGTACGCATCGTCAGCTGCGTACCCGGCTCACCGATCGACTGCGCGGCGACGATACCGACGGCCTCGCCGATGTCGACGAGCTTGCCGGTCGCCATCGAGCGGCCGTAGCAGGTGGCGCAGACACCGGTGCCGGTGTCGCAGGTCAGCACCGAACGGACGCGGACCTTCTGGATACCGGCCTCGAGCAGCGCCTCGATGGCCGGATCGCCCAGGTCGGAACCGCGCTCGACGATCACGTTGCCGTTCGCGTCGACCGCATCGGAGGCGAGCGTACGGGCGTACGTGCTCGTCTCGATGTGGGCGTCGCGGACCAGCTTGCCGGTCTCGTTGCCCTCGGCGTCGCGCTCCGGCTCCGCGATGGTCATCTCGATGCCGCGCGGCGTGCCGCAGTCGACCTCGCGAACGATGACGTCCTGCGAGACGTCCACCAGACGACGGGTCAGGTAACCCGAGTCGGCGGTACGCAGAGCGGTATCGGCCAGACCCTTACGGGCACCGTGCGTGTTGATGAAGTACTCGAGAACGGTCAGGCCCTCACGGAACGAGGACTTGATCGGACGCGGGATGAACTCGCCCTTCGGGTTCGTCACCAGACCCTTCATGCCCGCGAGCGAGCGGATCTGGGTCATGTTGCCCGCAGCACCGGACTTGACGATCGTCGGGATCGGGTTGTCGTCCGGGTAGTGCGCCTCCATGGCCTGACCGACCTCTTCGGTCGCTTCCTGCCACAGCTTCACCAGCGAGTCGCGACGCTCCTCCTTGGAGAGAGCACCACGCGCGAACTTGCGCTCGAGCTGATCGGCCTGCGCCTCGTACCGCTCGAGGATCTCCTTCTTCTCCGGCGGAACGAGCACGTCCGCCATCGAGACGGTCACACCCGAACGGGTCGCCCAGTAGAAGCCGGCGTCCTTGAGCTTGTCGACGGTCTGCGCGACGACGATCATCGGGTAGCGCTCGGCGAGATCGTTGATGATCGCGGCCTGACGCTTCTTCGGCATGATGTCGTTGACGAAGCCGTAGTTGACGGGCAGCAGCTCGTTGAACAGCACGCGACCGAGGGTCGTGTGCGCGGTCCACGCGTCGCCGTACCGCCAGCCCTCGGGGAACAGCTCGTTCTCGATCTCGCGCGGCGGACGCTGCTGCGTCAGACGCACCTTGATCGGGGCCTGCACCGACAGCGCACCGCGGTCGACGGCCATGATGGCCTCGGCCGGGGACGAGTACACGCCCTGCTCCGGCTGATCGGCGGTGGCCGGGGCGTACGCGCCGACGGCGTCCTCGACGAGACGGGTCAGGTGGAACAGACCCGTGACCATGTCCAGACGCGGCATGGCGAGCGGACGACCCGATGCCGGCGACAGGATGTTGTTCGAGGACAGCATCAGGATGCGGGCCTCGGCCTGCGCCTCCGCGGACAGCGGCAGGTGCACGGCCATCTGGTCACCGTCGAAGTCGGCGTTGAAGGCCTCACACACGAGCGGGTGCAGCTGGATCGCCTTGCCCTCGACGAGCTGCGGCTCGAACGCCTGGATGCCGAGGCGGTGCAGCGTCGGTGCACGGTTCAGCAGCACCGGGTGCTCGTTGATGACCTCTTCGAGGACGTCCCACACCTGCGGGCGCTGACGCTCGACCATGCGCTTGGCGGACTTGATGTTCTGCGCGTGGTTCAGGTCGACCAGACGCTTCATCACGAACGGCTTGAACAGCTCGAGCGCCATCAGCTTCGGCAGACCGCACTGGTGCAGCTTGAGCTGCGGGCCGACGACGATGACCGAACGGCCCGAGTAGTCGACACGCTTGCCGAGCAGGTTCTGACGGAAACGACCCTGCTTGCCCTTGAGCAGATCGGACAGCGACTTGAGCGGGCGGTTGCCCGGACCGGTCACCGGCCGGCCGCGACGACCGTTGTCGAACAGCGCGTCGACGGACTCCTGCAGCATCCGCTTCTCGTTGTTGACGATGATCTCGGGCGCGCCGAGGTCGATCAGTCGCTTGAGGCGGTTGTTGCGGTTGATGACACGGCGGTACAGGTCGTTCAGGTCGGAGGTCGCGAAGCGGCCACCGTCGAGCTGAACCATCGGGCGCAGCTCCGGCGGGATCACCGGAACGGCGTCGAGAACCATGCCCATCGGCGAGTTGCCGGACTGCTGGAACGCCGCGACGACCTTCAGTCGCTTCAGCGCACGCAGCTTCTTCTGGCCCTTGCCGCTGCGGATGATCTCGCGCAGCTGCTCGGCCTCTGCGTCGATGTCGAAGGTCTCGATGAGCTTCTGGATGGCCTCGGCACCCATCGCGCCGGTGAAGTACTCACCGTAGCGATCCTGCAGCTCGCGGTAGATCAGCTCGTCGACGATGAGCTGCTTCGGAGCCAGCTTGGTGAAGGTGTTCCAGATCTCGTCGAGACGGTCCAGCTCGCGCTGGGCGCGGTCGCGGAGCTGACGCATCTCGCGCTCGCCCCCGTCCTTGACCTTGCGGCGGACGTCGGACTTGGCGCCCTCGGCCTCCAGCTCGGCCAGATCGGCCTCGAGCTTCTGCGCGCGGGCCTCGAGGTCGGCGTCGCGCTGGTCGGCGACGGTCTTCTTCTCGACCTCCATCTCGGCCTCGAGGGTCGAGAGCTCGTTGTGGCGGAGCTCGTCGTCGACCGAGGTGATGACGTAGGCGGCGAAGTAGATGATCTTCTCGAGATCCTTCGGCGCCAGATCGAGGAGGTAGCCGAGGCGGCTCGGCACGCCCTTGAAGTACCAGATGTGGGTGACGGGTGCGGCCAGTTCGATGTGGCCCATCCGCTCACGGCGGACCTTCGCGCGGGTCACCTCGACGCCGCAGCGCTCGCAGATGATGCCCTTGAAGCGGACGCGCTTGTACTTACCGCAGTAGCACTCCCAGTCCCGGGTGGGGCCGAAGATCTTCTCGCAGAAGAGTCCGTCCTTCTCGGGCTTGAGCGTGCGGTAGTTGATGGTCTCCGGCTTCTTGACCTCGCCGTACGACCAGTTGCGGATGTCCTCTGCGGTGGCCAGGCCGATGCGGAGTTCATCGAAGAAGTTGACGTCGAGCACGTAACTTCCTTTCCCCTGTGCGGGTTGTGTTGCTGCTAGTTGTCGCTATCGCTGCCGGGCCCCCGGGGAGGCGCGAAGGATGCGGCGTCGTCGTTGCCGTCCATACGCGCCTCCTCCGGGGTCGGCTTCCTAGTTCGCGAGGTCGTCGACCGTGGCCGACTCGTTGCGGGAAAGGTTGATGCCCAGGTTGGCCGCTGCCCGCTCCAGGTCCTCGTCGTCGCCGTCGGCCATCGCGATGGCCGCGCCGTCGCTCGAGAGCACCTCGACGTTCAGGCAGAGCGACTGGAGCTCCTTCAGGAGAACCTTGAAGGACTCGGGGATACCCGGCTCCGGGATGTTCTCGCCCTTGACGATCGCCTCGTACACCTTCACGCGGCCGACGACGTCGTCCGACTTGATGGTGAGGAGCTCCTGCAGCGTGTACGCCGCACCGTAGGCCTGCATGGCCCAGCACTCCATCTCACCGAAGCGCTGGCCACCGAACTGGGCCTTACCGCCGAGCGGCTGCTGGGTGATCATCGAGTACGGACCGGTCGACCGAGCGTGGATCTTGTCGTCGACGAGGTGGTGCAGCTTGATGATGTACATGTAGCCGACCGACACCGGGTACGGGAACGGCTCGCCGGAACGACCGTCGAACAGCGTCGCCTTGCCGTCCTCACCGACCATGACCTCACCGTCGCGGTTCGGCAGGGTCGAGGCCAGCAGACCGCTGAGCTCGTCCTCGCGCGCACCGTCGAACACCGGGGTCGCGATGTTGGTGTTCGGCTCCGCCGACAGCATCTCGTCGGACAGGTTCTGCGCCCACTCGGGACGGCTGCCGTCCTCCGCGACCTGAATGTTCCAGCCGGCCTTGCCGATCCAGCCGAGATGCGTCTCGAGGATCTGGCCGATGTTCATACGACGCGGAACACCGTGGGTGTTGAGGATGATGTCGACCGGGGTGCCGTCGGGCAGGAACGGCATGTCCTCCTGCGGGAGGATCTTGCCGATGACGCCCTTGTTGCCGTGGCGGCCGGCGAGCTTGTCGCCGTCCTGGATCTTGCGCTTCTGCGCCACGTACACGCGGACGAGCTCGTTGACGCCCGGAGGCAGATCGTCGTCGTCCTCGCGGGAGAACACGCGCACGCCGATGACCTTGCCGGTCTCGCCGTGGGGCACCTTCAGCGACGTGTCGCGGACCTCGCGGGCCTTCTCGCCGAAGATCGCGCGCAGCAGCCGCTCCTCGGGGGTCAGCTCGGTCTCACCCTTCGGGGTGACCTTGCCGACGAGGATGTCGCCGTCGCGGACCTCGGCACCGATGCGGACGATGCCGCGCTCGTCCAGGTCGGCGAGGACCTCGTCCGAGACGTTCGGGATGTCGCGGGTGATCTCCTCGGCACCGAGCTTGGTGTCGCGGGCGTCGATCTCGTGCTCCTCGATGTGGATCGAGGTGAGCACGTCCTCCTCCACGAGGCGCTGCGACAGGATGATCGCGTCCTCGTAGTTGTGGCCTTCCCACGGCATGATCGCCACGAGCAGGTTCTTGCCGAGCGCCATCTCACCGTTCTGGGTGCAGGGACCGTCGGCGAGGACCTGGCCGGCCTCGACGCGCTGACCCTCGTCCACGATCGGACGCTGGTTCGAGCAGGTGCCCTGGTTGGAACGGTCGAACTTGCGCAGACGGTAGGTCTTGCGGGTGCCGTCGTCGGCCATCACGGTGATGAAGTCGGCGGACACCTCCTCGACCACACCGGTCTTCTCGGTGACGATGACGTCGCCGGCGTCGACGGCGGCACGCAGTTCCATGCCGGTACCGACGACCGGAGCCTCGCTGCGCACCAGCGGCACGGCCTGACGCTGCATGTTCGCACCCATGAGGGCACGGTTGGCGTCGTCGTGCTCGAGGAACGGGATCATCGCGGTCGCGACCGACACCATCTGACGCGGCGAAACGTCCATGAAGTCGACTTCGGCGGCTGGGATGTACTCGATCTCGCCGCCCTTCTTACGGACGAGAACGCGATCCTCGGTGAACCGGCCGTCGGGACCGATCGGCGAGTTGGCCTGCGCCACGACGTGGCGGTCCTCCTCGTCGGCGGTCAGGTAGACGACCTCGTCGGTGACGACGCCGTTCTCGACCTTGCGGTACGGGGTCTCGATGAAACCGAACGGGTTGACCCGCGCGTACACCGACAGCGAGCCGATCAGGCCGATGTTCGGGCCTTCCGGGGTCTCGATCGGGCACATGCGGCCGTAGTGCGACGAGTGGACGTCGCGGACCTCGAGGCCGGCGCGCTCACGGGACAGACCGCCGGGGCCCAGCGCGGACAGGCGGCGCTTGTGGGTCAGGCCCGAGAGCGGGTTGTTCTGGTCCATGAACTGCGACAGCTGGGAGGTTCCGAAGAACTCCTTGATCGCGGCCACGACGGGACGGATGTTGATCAGCGTCTGCGGCGTGATCGCCTCGACGTCCTGCGTGGTCATACGCTCGCGCACCACGCGCTCCATGCGGGACAGGCCGACACGGATCTGGTTCTGGATGAGCTCGCCGACCGTGCGCAGACGACGGTTGCCGAAGTGGTCGATGTCGTCGACCTCGACCGGGACCTCGACGCCGTCGGGGGCGGTCATCACGGTTTCACCGGCGTGCAGGCGCACCAGGTACTCGATCGTGGCGACGATGTCTTCCTCGGTGAGGGTGGACGCCGCGATCGGCTGGCCGCTGTTCAGGCCCAGCTTCTTGTTGATCTTGTAACGTCCCACGCGCGCCAGGTCGTAGCGCTTGTCCTTGAAGAAGAGGTTCTCCAGCAGGGTCTGCGCGGACTCCTTGGTCGGCGGCTCGCCCGGACGCAGCTTGCGGTAGATGTCGAGCAGCGCCTCGTCGGTGCCGGCCGTGTTGTCCTTCTCCAGCGTGGACATCATGATCTCGGAGAAACCGAAGCGCTGGACGATCTGCTCGTTCGTCCAGCCCAGGGCCTTGAGCAGCACGGTGACCGGCTGGCGGCGCTTGCGGTCGATGCGGACGCCGACGGTGTCGCGCTTGTCGACGTCGAACTCGAGCCATGCACCGCGGCCCGGGATCACCTTGACGCTGTGCAGGTCCTTCTCGGTGCTCTTGTCGACGTTCCGGTCGAAGTAGACGCCAGGGGACCGCACCAGCTGCGACACGACGACGCGCTCGGTGCCGTTGATGATGAAGGTGCCCTTGTCGGTCATCATCGGGAAGTCACCCATGAAGACCGTCTGGCTCTTGATCTCGCCGGTGTTGTTGTTGATGAACTCGGCCGTGACGAACAGCGGAGCCGCGTACGTCATGTCCTTGTCCTTGCACTCCTCGACGGAGGCCTTGACCTCGTCGAAGCGCGGGTCGGAGAAGGACAGGGACATCGAACCCGAGAAGTCCTCGATCGGCGAGAGCTCTGCGAGGATCTCCTCGAGGCCGCCGACAACAGGCCCGTCACCACGTTCGGCAGCCTTCGCGCGCCAGCGCTCGGAGCCGATCAACCATTCGAAGGAATCTGTCTGTAGATCGAGGAGCCCGGGGACCTCGAGCGGCTCGCGAATCTTCGCGAACGAGACTCTCTTCGGGGCTCCGGGGATTCCGGCAACTGCCTTGGTCTGGCTAGAGACTGCCAAGATGCGTCCTTCCAGCACCTCACGCGGGCCGCTCCAACCGGTGCGACCGCCGCTGTACCTGCTTCTTCAGTGGGGCGTTTCGGCTGGTCACAACCCGAACGACAGCCCCATCACGAAGACCGGCGGCGGGCACCCCACGAGGGGGCACTTCCGGCTTTGCGAACGAGGTTTGGACAGGAGGCAGCCAGCGCAAAGTCCTAACCTACACCGAAAAACGGCAGATGTCCAACAGGGGTGCCTGAAGCAAGCCCCTCTCCGGAACTCGGACTTTCTCGCGAGTTCGCGCGGGCGTACCGATAGAGTGACCGCTACCGCTCTCCGCGTCAAGAGATCGTTTCGCCGGGACCGCGCCGACCGCAGCGAAACAGCCCCCGACCGGGGTCACCTGTCGGTCAGTTCCGAGACCAGCCAGCGTCCGTCGATCCGCTCCATCCGCACCCGCAGCGGCGCCGCCGCGCTGCCCTGGGCGATCCCGTCGCCCGTCGCGCTGACGTTGATGTATGCCGCCACCTCCGCACGCGAATCGTCGAGCATGGACACCCCGATGTGCGTGACGTCGACCTGCGTGACCGTGTGCGTCTGCACCGCGGCCTGCTTCGTCACCTCCGCGGTCCGGTCGAACTGTTCCTGCATCTCCGGCGTCAGCACCTTGCGGATCGCCGCGAAGTTGTCGTCGATCGTCTCGTAGTTGTAGCCGTGCATCGTCTCGATGGCCTCGGTGGCGGCGCGCTCGACCTGTGCGGTCGCGGCCGTGTCGACCCACGCCCGGTTCTCGACCCTCGCACCGGGCTGGAACGCGGCGACCACCGCGAACACGCCCAGGGCGACCGCGGCGCCGCCGAGGAGCAGCAGCGGACGCGTGCCGGCCCGTGCCGTGGGCTCCGTCCCGGCGGCATCCTCCGGAGCGACCTCCCGGCCGGGCTCCGGCTCGGCGGGCACGGCAGCAGCCTCGGCAGTCCCGGTGCTCTCGGCAGACTCAGTGCTCTCGGCAGACTCAGTGGCCTCGGCAGACTCAGTGCTCTCGGCAGACTCAGGGGTCTCGGCAGACTCAGGGGTCTCGACGGCCTCGGCTGCGGTCTCCGGCTCGGATTTCTTGGACAGCTCCACCGCCGCGCCCTCGGGCGTGCCGGCTTCGACGACCGATTCCCCGACCTCGGGCTTCGGCGCGCTCGTGTCCTGCCCGGGAGCCGCCGGCCGCGCAGTCGGAGCCGTCGGCCGGGCGGCGCCGGCAGGGCCCTGCGCGCGGCCGGTTCCGGCGATCTTCGGACGTCGGCGCGGCCCACCGGTTCCCGGATTGCGTCGTTGCGGCGGCACTACACACACTCCTCGAGTTGCTCGGTCACCGTCGGTCCCCTACTGCCCGGGCGCCGGTCCGGCCGGGGCCGTCGGCTCGGCGGGCAGCGGAGTTTCGGGCAGGGGCGTTCCGGCGGGCGGCGCGGCCGGTTCTGCGGGAGCCGGAGCGGCCTCCGGATTCGCACCGGACTCGAGCTCCACCGAACCGAGCGGCTGGATCGTCTCCGCCTTCCAGATGTCCCCGTCCTTACGGACGGCGACCTCGACCGACACCTTGTTCTTCACGAAGTTCGTGGGCGTCGTCGTGGTCACCGACAACACCACGAGCGCACGCGCGGTGTCGTCGTCGGTGTTCAGCTCCGTCAGCGACCCGAACAGAACATCGGCCGCCATCCCGGTGCCGGTGGCCGCGACCTGGTCGCGGATCTGCTGTTCGGTGGCGTTCAGATCGTTCACCAGCGCATCACCGGTGATCGACGACCGCATGTTGTCGAGCGATCGGTCGACGTCGTCCGCATCGACACTGTTCAGATTGATCGCCGCCTGCATCGCACCGGACAGCGCCGCGTCCCTCGCGTCGGCCGTGGGCCGCTCGACGAACAACGCCCGCCCCCAGCCGACACCGAACCAGATCGCGGCCGCCAGCGCGACCAGCGCGACGACGCCGACGACCGCGAGCCCCACCGTGCGGAACCTGTCGCCTACCGGTCGGGTTGTGGTCTCCTCGCTCACTCCAACAACCTACTCACTTCACTTCGGGGTGACCCCGAGCAGCGGTGCCAGCTGCGTCGCGATCGGGTTCAGGTTCAACTTGTCCGGGTCCTTCTTCGGGATGAAGTCCCACGGCTGGAGGGTCAGCGGGTCGGCGAACACGATCCGGTTGGCGCTGCGCACGCCGGTGACGCTGCCCTGCGGCACTTCGCACGACGCGTTCGTGTTGAACGGGAAGTCCTGCTGCGTGTCGTCGAAGTTCGGGTTCTGCCGGTGCATCTCGTCGAGGATCTCGTAGGTGCCCTCGTATCCGATCGTGCAGGACGGCGGGTTGTTCGTCTCGAGGACGATGCCCTGCCGGACCGCGCCGTCGCCCGGTGCGACCGTCGAGGAGCTGCCGGCCACCGCGGGCAGGAACGCCAGGAGCGGCTGCAGCGCGATCGCCTGGGGCGCGAGCTTGTCGCCGAGCAGTGCCAGGTTGGTGAGATCGGTCGTCAGACCCGGACCGCTGTCCGCGACCAGCTGGGTCAGCTGCTCGCTGGCGGCCTGTCCCGTCTCGATGAGACGCCGGATGTCCGGGTCGCTTTCGCGCAATTGCGCCGTGACCAGGTCCAGATCGGAACTGAACTGCTGAATCGCCGACGACTGCACCGACTGCGTGTTCAGCACGGTCTCGCTGTCCCGGACGAGAGTGACCGTCTGCGGCAGATAGTCCACTCCGGCCGCGCTGAGCTCGGCCAGCGAGTCGACGAGCACCTGCAGATCGTCACCGCGACCGTCGAACGCGTCGCCGAGTTCCGTGACGACGGTGTGCAAGGCATCCACCGGGACCGAACGCACCAGGTCGTTCGTGCTCACCAGCAGGTCCTCGACCGGGATCGGAACGGCGGTCCGGTCCTGTTCGATGACCGACCCATCCACCAGGAACGGGCCTTCGGCGGTATCGGGCCGCAGGTCGACGTACTGCTCACCGATCGCGGAACGGTTCGCCACGACCGCGCGTGCCGACGCCGGGATGTCCGGGCCGCCGTTGTCGAGCTTCAGCTCGACGTTGAGGCCGTCCTCGGTGAGCGACAGTTCGCCGACCCGGCCGACCGGGACACCACGGTAGGTGACCTCCGCGTTCTTGAACACCCCACCGGACGTCGCGAACTGCGCGTTCACCGTGTACTGCCCGAAGCCCAGCAGGTTGTCGAGACGGACGTACCGGGCGCCGACGAACAGCACCCCGAGCACCGCGATCACCACGAACACCGCGAGCTGCGCCTTGACCAGGCGTGATCTCATTCGCCACCCCCGATGCCCAGCTGGTTCATCAGACCCTCCAGGGGATTGGCCGGCGGAGCTCCGGCGCCCGCGGGACCGGCGAGACCCGTAGGGAGACCCGGCACCGCCTCGGGCAGGGTGGGCGTCGGCAGGATCGGCAGCAGCGACACCGTCGGCCATCCCGGCCGCGGGCCGTTGCCGTCGACGTACGGGTTGGACGGATCGACCAGCGGCTTGGGGTTACCGAACTTGGGCTCCCGGTAGACCGGCTCGCCCTGTCCGACACCGAGGGCCGCGAGCGCGTCCCCGATCTGCAGATCGACGATGAGGAACAGGTTCACCGAGCTGCCGAGCGCGATCTTCTCCACCCCGTCCGGGAACGGCACGGTCGGGATGAACGGCAACGCCTCGACCAGGTCGTCTCCGGAGATCGCGAGCTGCTGCAGAGTCGGGCGCAATGCCAGCAGGTCGGCGATCAGATCGTCCTTCGACTGTTCGAGCACATCGGTTCCGACCGTGCCGAGCCGATCGAGCTGCGTGAGCAGTTCGACGAGCTGCGGGCGTTGCTGCTCGAGGACCTCCGTCGCGACCGGAAGCTCATCGAGAATCCCGGCGATCCGGTCGGTCTGCGCGGCCACGTTCGAGCTCAGCGTGTCCAGGCCGTCCAGCGCACGCGTGATGTCGTTCTTCTGCTGTTCGAGTCCGGCGATCAGCAGATCCGCCTGTTCGAGCAGGCTGCGCGTGGTTCCCTCGCGCCCGTCGAACGCGGTCGACAGCTCCTTGACCACCGGCGCGAGCTGTCCCACACCGCCGCCGTTGAGCAGCAGCGACAGCGCGCCCAGCACCGGTTCGATCTCGGTCGCGGCGCGGGTCCGCTCGACGGGGATCGAATCGCCGTCGGCCAGCCTCTGCGTCGACGGGTCCGTCGGGGGCGAGCTCAGCTGGACGAACTTCTCGCCGAGGATGCTGGTCTGCTCGACCTCCGCGAGCGCATTCGCCGGCAGATCCACCGAGGACTGGACCACGACGTCCACATCCGCCGTCCAGCCGTCCGGGGCGACGGAGATCGATTCGACGCGACCGACCGGCACCCCGTCCACCTTCACCGCGGACTGCGGCACGAGGTCCAGCACGTCCTCGAACGCGATGGTCAGGTGCATCGGGTCACTTCCGACGTCGGGGCCACCGGGCAGCGGAATATCGGAACCCCCGCCGCAGCCCGACACCGTCACCGCCACGACACACAGCCCCGCGGCGAGGGCGACCGCACGTCCCGATCCCACCGAGGGGATCCCCGATTTCGAGTGCCTCACCGATCACCCCCCTCTCCGCCGAGCTGCAGTCGCGGCGATTCGACGCCGGGCACCGTGCCCGGAACCACCTGCCGCTGGATGTTCTCGCCGCTCAGGATGCCGAACGGCAGGATCAGATCCGGCGACCTCTGGTCCGCGGTCACCTGCGCCATGATGTCGCCGCATCGGTCGATGAGCGGCTGCATCTGTCGTCCGAGCCGTTCGAAGCGTTCGTCGCCCGGCACCAGCTTTCCGAGGTCGATCAGCTTGCACACGGCGGCGTTCGGATCCTGGAGGTCGGTGAGCACGAGTCGCGACGACAATGCCCCGGCCTCCGCGTCGTACGAGTTGACGAGGTTGCTCACCGCCAGCGGCAGCAGGGTCAGCGAGTTGACCAGCGAATCCCGGCGATCCGCGAGCGTCTGCGTGATCGGCACGAGCGCGTCGACGTTGTCCTTCAGGATCGCCTGGTTGTCCTGCACGAACGTCGCGACGTCGCCCAGCGTCACCGACAGCTGGTTCAGGGCCTGACCGAGATCCTCCCGCTCCCCCGCGAGGAATCCGGACAGCTCGGCGAGCTGGCTGTTGAAGACCCGTACCTGCTCGTCGTTCGCGGCGAGAGCGCTCACGAACACCTGCAGGTTCTCGACGGTGCCGAACAGGTCGTCACGCGAGGAGTTCAGGGTGCGGGTCGCCGCGGACAGCTGATCGATACTGCGGCCGAGCGCTTCCCCGTTGCCGGCGAGGTTCTCCGCGCCGACCTCGACGAACTGCGACAGCGCGCCTTCCTTGTTCGCGCCCTCCGGTCCCAGCGCGCGCGACAGCTCGTCGATGGTGGCGTAGAGCTCGTCGACCTCGACGGGCGTGGCCGTGCGTTCACGCGGGATCACCGCGCCGCTCTGCATCGTCTCGCCGCCCGTATAGGCGGGAGCGAGCTGCACGTACCGGTCGGCAACGACCGACGGCGTGATCTGCGCGGCCCGCGCGTCGGCCGGGATGTCCACACCGCGGTTCACGCGCATACGGACCTGCACGAGATCGCCCTGCGGCTCGACCGACAGGACCTTGCCGACCTCGACACCCAGCACCCGGACGTCGGAGCCTTCGTAGATGCCGACGGCCTTGTCGAAGTACGCGGTGATCTCGGTCGTGCCGACACGTTGGTAGGCGTACCAGCCGCCGGCGACGAGCGCTGCCACCAGTGCCGCGGCGAGCGCGACGAGCACTGCCGTGCGTCCGTTCCCGCGCGTGGAGTCGTCCCCGTTCTCGGCGTGCGCCATCAGTTACCCCCTTCCAGCGTGCGGCCCGGTTCGCGGTAGCCCGGAATGTCCGGCAGCCCCGGCGGGGTGAGGTTCACGACGACCTGGTCGAACCAGCGGCCGTTGCCGACGACGTTCGTGTACAGGCGCACGAAGGGTTCGTACAGCTCGAAGGCACGATCGAGATTGTCGTTGTTGTCCTGCAGGATCTGCACGACACCGCGGAGCTGTTCGAGTGCGGGACCGAACTGCTCCTCGTTCTCCCGGACGAGACCGCTCAGCTCGGTCGACATCCGCTGCGTGCCGTCGAGCAGCTGCGAAATCGCCTCCCGGCGGTTGTTGAGCTCCGCGACCAGCAGCGCACCGTCGCTGATGAGCCGGTTGAACTCGACATTGCGGTCGGCGAGGATCTGCGAGGTCTGCGCGGTCGCGTCGAGCAGCTTCTTCAGCTCCTGGTCGCGGCTCGCGATCGTCTCCGAGATCCGGCTCACCCCGTCGAGCGCGGCCCGCACGTCGTCGGGTGTCTCGGAGAACGCATCGGACAGGGCAGCGAATCCGGCGGCGAGCTGTTCGGAGTCGATGTCACCGAGGGTGGTCGCTGCGGACGAGAACGCCTCGATCACGTCGTACGGCGCCACCGTGCGCTCGAGCGGAATCACGTCCGACGGATTCAGCACCTCGGTTCCGCGCGGATCGAGCGCGAGGTACTTCTGGCCGAGGATCGTCTTGATCTGGATCGAGGCCGACGTGTCGTCGCCGATCCACGCGTCCTTGACGTTGAACTCGACGACGACCCGGTCACCCTCGAGCTCGACCGCGGTGACCTGGCCGACCTTGACGCCGGCGATGCGCACCTCGTTGGTGGGCTTGAGGCCTGCCGCCTCACTGAACTCGGCCTTGTAGGTGGCGCCGGCACCGATGATCGGCAGCGAGTCCAGGAAGAACGCGGACAGCGTGGCCAGCAGGACCACCAGAATGCCCAGGGCACCGGCCGCTGCCGGACTGCGACGTCTACTCATCGTCCCTGCAACTCCTGCATTCCGTCCTGCGTGCACCGTTTCGCGGCATTGGTGTAGATCGGCTGGTTCACCGTGGGCAGCCCGGTGGGCAGATTCAGATACGGGACCGAGCCCGGACCGGCGATGACGTCGATGCCGCACAGATAGAACTGGAACCACGAGCCGTAACTCGCGACCCGGCCGAGCTTCTCGAGCTTGACGGGCAGCGTCTCCAGAACCTGGTCGACGGCGCCGCTGTTGGCGTTCAGGGTGCCGGCGAGCTGGTTCACCGCGGTGATCGACTGTGTGATCGCCGGGCGGGTCGGTTCGAGCACGTCGGCGACCGCGTCCGTCAGACCGGCGAGGGACTGCACCGCGGATCCGACCGTCTCACGATCCGCGGCCAGGCCGCTGACCAGCGCCTGGGTGTTCACGAGCAGCGCATCGAGCTCGTCGTCCCGCTCGTTGACGGTGGTCAGCACCGTGTTGAGGTTGTCGATGACCGCGCCGATGACCGCGTCCTTGTCGGCGATCGTGTTGGTCAGCGACGCGGTGCTGCGCACCAGGTCGTCGACGGTTCCCGATTCGCCCTGGAACACCTGGACGATCTGGTACGACAGCTTGTTGACGTCCTCCGCGGACAGGGTCTGGAACAGGGGCCGGAAACCGTTGAACAGCGTGGTGAGGTTCACCGCGGGCTTGGTCCGCTCGAGCGGGATCGTCTCGCCCGGATTCAGCTTCTGTCCCTGTGCACCCTCGCCCTGCCCGAGCGCGATGTACCGCTGGCCGACGAGGTTGCGGTATCGGATCGTCGCGGTGGTGGATGCGGGCAGGTAGTCGCGGTCCTCGACGGTGAACGTCACTTCGGCGTTGCGCTCGTCGACGATCGAGATGTCCTCCACCTGCCCGACCCGTACGCCCGCGATGCGGATCTCGTCACCCTTGTTGAGCGAGGTGACGTCGGAGAAGATGGCGTGGTATTTCTCGCCCCCACCGCCGCCGAGGCTGGCGATGGTCGCGGCGAGGATGCCCGTCGCGACGACCGTGACGACCGCGAAGACGATCAGTTTGATCAGAGGTGCTGCCAGTCCCCTCATTCGAAGCTCACCTCCGTTCCCCGCATCGCCGGCGCGCCGAGCCGGGTGGTCCACCGCGGCACGTCACCGGGTTCGAGACCGGTCGCGGCCCCGTAGATCACGTCGAGCGTTTCCTGTTCGGCCGCCGAGCCCGTGTAGGACACCGGAACGGTGCCGATGATCACGCCGACGTCGTCCGGAACCCCGGAACCCTCGGGGGCCGGGAAGAACGGGATCGTCTCGGGCCCGGGGTTGCGGGACGGCACCTGGTAGGAGCCGTCGTTGATCGAGCCGCCCGGGTACTGCGGGAACTTCCTGCCGGGCGCGGTGACGTTGTCGTAGCAGGCCGGTCCCCGGTCGTCGAGCAGCCGGGGTTCGTCCTGGTTCGGCAGGTAGCGGCCCTTCGGATTCGTGAACTGGACGCTTGCGCGCACACCGGGGAAGGGATCGTCCACCGCGAGCACACCCGCGGCGGCCGGCGCGGCATCGGCGAAACCCTTCAGCATGCACGGGAACGACGGCGAGTACCGGGCCAGCAGCTGCAACGCCTCCTTCGAGTCCGCGGAAATGCTGATGATCGACGCCGCGTTGGTCTCCAGCAGGCCCGCGGTGTCGGACGATGCACCGGTCGCGGACACCAGCAGGGCCGCGATCTGGTTCTCCTGCTCGACCACGGTGTTTCCGGTGGTTCGCAGGTTGTTGAACGCGTTCACCAGGTCCGGTGCCGCCTCCGCGTAGGTCTGCGAGAAGTCCGCGAGTCCGCGCAGGTCCTCCTGCAGGGCCGGCAGTTCGACTCCGACCTCGCGGAAGATCTGCTCGAGATGTCCGACCGTGCGACCCAGGGTCTCGCCGCGACCGCTGAGGCCCTGCGCGAGCGCACCGAGCGTGCTCGCCAGGTCCTCCGGCGGGATGGCCTGCAGGAGCGGGAGGACCCCGTCGAGAACTTCACCGAGTTCGACGGTCCGCGCGCTGGTGTCCTGCACCAGGACGTCGCCGGCGGCGAGCGGACGGGCCGGGTCTTCGGGCAGCAGCAGGGCGACGTAACGCTCACCGAACAGCGTCTTCGGCAGCAGCTGGGCCGTCGAATTGGCCGGAATCAGTTCCGCCTTGTCCGGGTCGATCGCCAGGTGCGCGGTGACCTGACCGTCCTCGACCGAGGTCGAGCGCACCTCGCCGACGATCATGCCGCGGACCTTGACGTCGGCATTGTGCGGAAGCGCGTTGCCCACGCTGTCGGTCAGCAGGTCGACCTCGACGACCTTCTTGAAGGCCTTGTTGTACATCGCGATGGTGCCGGCCAGGAACAACGCCAGGACCAGGAAGAACACCAGTCCCAGCACGCGGCGGCGGAGCGTCGAGGGTGTCTCGATCATCCGGCCACCCTCACCGTCGTCGTCGTGCCCCAGATCGCGAGGCTGAGGAAGAAGTCGAGAACGGCGATGGTGACGATGGCGGTGCGGACCGCCCGGCCCACCGCGACGCCCACACCCGCCGGGCCACCGCTGGCGTGGAAGCCGTAGTAGCAGTGGATGAGGATCAGCACGAACGCGAAGATCAGCACCTTCGCGAACGAATAGAGCACGTCCTCCGGTGGCAGGAACAGATAGAAGTAGTGGTCGTACGAGCCGGAGGACTGACCGTTGAACAACGTGCTGATCACGCGGGTCGCGAGATACGCGGCGAGCAGGCCGATGATGTACAGCGGGATGACGGCGACGAATCCGGCGATCATGCGGGAGGTGACCAGGAACGGCACCGACGGCACCGCCATCACCTCGAGCGCATCGATCTCCTCGCTGATGCGCATGGCGCCCAGCTGCGCGGTGAAGCCGCAGCCCACGGTCGCGGACAGCGCGAGCGCCGCCACGATCGGCGCGATCTCACGGGTGTTGACGTAGGCCGACAGGAAGCCGGTCAGCACCGACGATCCGAGCTGTTCGAGCGCGGCGTAACCCTGCAGGCCGACGACGACGCCGGTGAAGCCGGACATCATCGCGATGACGCCGATGGTGCCGCCGATGACGGCGAGCGCACCGCTGCCGAAGGTGACCTCGGCGAGCAGCCGCAGCACCTCCTTGCGGTAGTGCGTGATCGTCTTCGGAGTCCACGCGACCGCCCGCGCATAGAACGACATCTGGTCGCCTGCGCGATCCAGGACGTTCAACGGTGCGCGCAGCACCCTCCTGCCCCGGAGCAGGAAGAGATCTCCGCGGCCCTTTGCAATCGTCATCGCTTCAGGATCCCTTCGCAGGCACGATCTGCAGGTACACCATCGTCAGGATCAGGTTCGCGAAGAACAGCAGCAGGAACGTGATGACGACGGTCTGGTTCACGGCTTCACCGACGCCCTTCGGGCCGGCCCCGGGATTCAGGCCCTTGTAGGCGGCGACGACTCCGGCGATGAGACCGAAGACCGCCGCCTTGAGTTCGGCGACGTACAGGTCGGGTAACTGGGCGAGCGCCGAGAACGACGCCAGATACGCGCCCGGGGTGCCGCCCTGCAGGATGACGTTGAAGAAGTAGCCGCCGGCGATGCCGACGACCGAGACGAGTCCGTTGAGCAGCAGCGCCACCAGGATCATCGCCAGGACACGCGGGACGACGAGCCGCTGGACCGGATCGATGCCCAGCACCCTCATGGCGTCGATCTCCTCGCGGATCGTGCGCGACCCGAGGTCGGCGGTGACGGCGGATCCGGCCGCGCCGGCGATCAGCAGGGCGGTCACGATCGGACTGCCCTGCTGGATCACCGCGAGCACGCTGGCGGCACCGGTGAACGATTCGGCACCGAGCTGCTTGATGAGCGAGCCGGTCTGCAGGGACACGACGGCCCCGAACGGGATGGCGACCAGGGCGGTCGGCAGGATCGTGACGCTCGCGATGAACCACGCCTGCTCGATGAACTCCCGGAACTGGAACGGGCGGCGGAAGGTGTTCCGCACGACGTCGACGAACAGTTCGACGATGTTCCCGGCTTGAGTGAGTGCACCGTGTACCGGACGCACGAGCGAACTACTGCCGACCCCCATCTGGTTTCCTACTTCTGGCCGTACTGCTGATCGAATTCCTCGCGATAGACGGGGATCACCTGCGTGTCGTCGTCACGGCCGTCGTAGCCTGCGGGTACCGCTGCCGCGACGTGCGCGGCTTCTTCCTGGTCGTAGCTCTCGAGGATGGCGGCCTGAGCGCTCTCCGGGAGGGTGTGCAGGATCTGCCGCACCCGCTCGTGACGGCGCGCCACGGCCTTGCGTTCGGGCATGCCCGGCGTGGCCTGCATCTGCGGCACGATGCCCTCGACGTCGTCGACACCACCGGCATGATGCCCCGCGTCGACGAGCGCCTGCTCGTGCGCCATCTGCGCCTCGTCCTTCTCCTCCGACATCCCGATCGGCCCGATCATCGTGCCGTTGAGGAACTGCTTGACCACCGGCTCGTCCGAGGTCAGCAGCACCTCACGCGGACCGAACATCACCAGTTCCCGACGGAACAACATGCCGATGTTGTCCGGCACCGTGCGCGCCAGATTGATGTTGTGCGAGACGATCAGGATCGTCGCGTCGATCTCGGCGTTGATGTCGATCAACGTCTGCGAGATGTACGTCGTGCGCACCGGATCCAGACCCGAGTCCGGCTCGTCGACCAGGATGATCTGCGGATCGAGCACCAGCGCCCGGGCCAGGCCGGCACGCTTGCGCATACCCCCGGAGATCTCACCGGGCAGCTTGTCCTCGGCCCCGAGCAGACCGACCAGCTCGAGCTTGTCCATCACGATCTTGCGGATGTCGGACTCGGACTT
>NZ_JBSFRH010000015.1:0-122119 GCF_053589135.1 Rhodococcus sp. NPDC003382 | reverse complement strand
TGTACCCATCTTTACCCGCCCGGGTTGTGTCTTTGGGCGGCCCCGGCGCCCCAAACCGCCACACCGGGCGGTCACGCCCTCTGCGACGAGATCGAGACGACCTCGCCGGTCAGGTACGTGGTGTAGTCGCTGGCGAGCATGGCGATCGTCGCGGCGATCTCCCAGACGTCCGCGGCCCGCCCGAAGGCTTCGCCGGCGGCGAGACGGTCGAGCAGCTCCTCGCTGGTGACCTTCGCGAGGAACGGGTGCCGCGCGATGGACGGGGCGACGGCGTTGATGCGCACCCCGTATTCGGCGGCTTCGATCGCCGAGCACCGGGTCAGCGCCATGACACCGGCCTTGGCGGCGGCATAGTGCGCCTGCGAGTGCTGGGCACGCCAGCCGAGCACCGACGCGTTGTTGACCAGCACTCCGCCGTGGTCGACGCTGCGGAAGTAGCGCAGCGCTGCGCGGGTGGCGCGGAACGTGCTGTTGAGGGTGATGTCGAGGACGCGATCCCACTGTTCGTCGGTCATGTCCACGACGGGAGTTTCCCCGCCGAGCCCGGCGTTGTTGACCAGGACGTCGATGCGGCCGAGTTGTTCTGCGGCACCGGTGATCAGGGCGTCGACCTGCTCGGTGGACGAGACGTCGCACACGATCGAGGCGACCTGCTGCTGCGGGAACTCGGCGGCGAGCTTCTCGACGGTCTCGCCGAGGCGGCGTTCGTGGAAGTCGGAGACGAGCACGTCGCCGCCCTCGAGCAGCGCGCGCCGCGCGGTCGCGAATCCGATGCCCGTTCCCGCGGCTGCGGTGACGACGACCTTCTTGCCGGCGAGCAGGCCGTGGCCGGGAGTCTCGACGGGAACTTCTGCCAGAGGTGAGGTGGTCACGAGCGAGCCTCTCGGGGAAGGCCGAGCACCCGCTCGGCGATGATGTTGCGCTGAATTTCGTTGGATCCGCCGTAGATGGTGTCGGCGCGGGTGAACAGGAACAGCCGCTGCCACTCGGCGAGTTCGAGGTGTTCGGGGTCGGTGATCACCGACGGGTTGCCGGCGTGATCGTGATCGGGGCCGACGAGCGACGCCGCACCCTGCACGTCCATGGCCAGCTTACCGAGATCACGATGCCAGTTGGCCCACAACAGTTTCTGCACGGACGCCTGGCCGGGGTCGGCGTCGGCGAGGGTGCGCACGGCGTGGGCGCGCATGACCCGCAGGCCGATGCGGGCGCGGGCGATGCGCTCGCGGATGTGCGGGTCGCCGACGGCGCTGTTGGCCTCGGCGAGCGCGACGATGCCGTCGAGTTCGCGGGCGAAGCCGATCTGCTGGCCGAGGGTGGAGACGCCGCGCTCGAAGGTGAGCAGCGCCATCGCGACCTTCCAGCCGTCGCCGGGCGCGCCGACGACGAGGTCCGCGTCGGTGACGGCGTCGTCGAAGAACACCTCGTTGAATTCGGAGGTGCCGGTCAGCTGCTGGATGGGCCGGACGGTGACGCCGGGCTGGTCGAGCGGCACGAGCAGGAAGCTCAGGCCCTGGTGCCGGGTCGAGCCGGGCTCGGTGCGGCACACGACGAACGCCCACTGCGCGACGTGCGCGAGGGACGTCCACACCTTCTGTCCGTTGATCACCCACTTGTCGCCGTCGAGCCGCGCGGTCGTCGAGACGTTGGCGAGGTCGGACCCGGCGCCGGGTTCCGAGTAGCCCTGGGCCCACAGTTCGGTCACGTTCCGGATCCCGGGCAGGAAGCGCTGCTTCTGCTCCTCCGTGCCGAACGCGATGAGCGTCGGGCCGAGCAGTTCCTCGCCGAGGTGATTGACACGCGCGGGCGCGTTCGCCTTGGCGTATTCCTGGTGGAAGATCACCTGCTGTTCGAGGGTGGCACCGCGCCCGCCGTACTCGGTCGGCCATCCGATGCACGTCCATCCGGCGGCGGCCAGATGCCGATCCCAGGCGAGCCGCTGTTCGAAGAACTCGTGCTCGCTTCCGGGCCCGCCCTTACCTCTGAGCTCGGCGAATTCGCCGGTCAGGTTTTCTTCGAGCCACTGGCGGACGGTGGCCGCAAACTCTGCGTTCTCGAGACTCTCGCTCTGATCCACGTCTGTACGATAACCTACCAAGCAATTGCTAGGTAGGGAGCTCAGTGACTGCACATCCGAGAACCACGCCGGCCGCCCTGGATCGCGCCGCCGGCACCTACGCCGACCGGCTCGCCATCGCCGACGGCGATACCCGTCTGACCTTTGCACAGCTGCGCGACGGGGTCCGGGACTTCGCCGGCGCGCTCGTCGCGAGCGGCGTCGAACCGGGTGACCGCGTCGTCCTGTGGTCGCCGAACACGTACCACTGGGTCGTCGCCGCCCTCGGTGCGCACTGGGCCGGTGCCGTCGTCGTCCCCGTCAACACGCGCTACACCGGCGCGGAGGCCGCCGACATCGTCGACCGCGTGCACGCCACGGCGCTCGTCGTCGTCGGCGAGTTCCTCGGGGCCGACCGATACGCCCAGTTGCGCGAGGCCGCACCCGAACTGCACGTGCCACACGTCGTGCGGGTCCCGGTCAGCGGGAACGACGTTCCCACCGAGGGCGTACGGGACTGGGACGACTTCCTGGCCCTCGCGACCGACGCGAGCCGCGCCGAAGCCGATGCCCGGGCCGCCGCGGTCGACGCCGACGACATCTGCGACATCCTGTTCACCTCCGGCACCACCGGCCGCAGCAAGGGCGTGCTCAGCGCGCACCGCCAGACGATCGGGGTCGCGCAGGCGTGGGCCGACTGCGCCGAACTGTCCGCCGAGGACAACTACCTGATCATCAACCCGTTCTTCCACAGCTTCGGCTACAAGGCCGGCATCGTCGCCGCGCTGCTGTCCGGAACCACCGTCGTGCCGATGGCCGTGTTCGACGTCGAGAAGGTCATGGCGATGGTGTCCGCCGAGCGGATCAGCGTGCTGCCCGGCGCACCCACCATCTACCAGAGCATCCTCGACCATCCCCGCCGCGGCGACTACGACCTGTCGAACCTGCGCATCGCGGTCACCGGTGCGGCCCCGGTGCCGGTCGCGCTGGTCGAGCGCATGCAGAACGAACTGGCCTTCGACGCGGTGCTCACCGCCTACGGCCAGACCGAGGCGGTCGTCGTCAGCATGTGCCGCACCGACGACGACCCGGTCACCGTGTCCACGTCCTCGGGCCGCGCCACCGCCGACTTCGAGATCCGCATCGGCGAGAAGGGCGAGATCCTGCTGCGCGGACCCAACGTGATGCTCGGCTACCTCGACGACCCCGAGGCCACCGCGGCGGCCATCGACGCCGACGGCTGGCTGCACACCGGCGACGTCGGAACCCTCGACGACCGCGGCTATCTCGACATCACCGACCGGCTCAAGGACATGTACATCAGCGGCGGTTTCAACGTTTATCCCGCCGAGGTCGAGGCGGCGCTGCTGCGACTGGCCGGTGTGCACGAGGTCGCCGTGATCGGTGTACCCGACGGCCGCATGGGCGAGGTCGGCCGCGCCTTCGTCGTGCCGCTGGCCGACGCCGACCTGACGGAGGACGCGGTGATCACGTTCTGCAAGGAACGGCTCGCCGGCTTCAAGGTCCCCCGATCGGTGCGGTTCGTCGAGTCCCTTCCCCGAAACCCGTCCGGCAAAGTTCTGAAAAACGTTCTGCGTGAGGAGAAATCATGACCGTCCCGTTCGAGCCCGATGTCGTCACCTACGAAGTACGGGACGGGGTTGCGATCGTCACGCTCAACCGCCCGGACTACCGCAACGCCCAGAACTCGGTGATGACCTACGCCCTCGACGCCGCCTTCGAGCGCGCCGTCGAGGACGACGAGGTGAAGGCGATCGTGCTGGCCGGCAACGGCAAGCACTTCTCCGCCGGTCACGACCTCGGCACCCCGGGACGCGACCACCACGTGCACTACGACAACAAGGCCGTCATGTGGTGGGACCACATCGACAAGCCGGGCGGCGACCAGCGCTACGCCCGCGAGATGGAGGTCTACCTCGGGATGTGCCGCCGCTGGCGGGAGATCCCCAAGCCGACCATCGCGTCCGTGCAGGGCGCGTGCATCGCCGGCGGCCTCATGCTCGCGTGGATCTGCGACCTGATCGTCGCGTCCGAGGACGCGTTCTTCTCCGATCCCGTTGTGCGCATGGGCATTCCAGGTGTCGAGTACTTCGCACACCCATGGGTGCTGGGCACACGCTTCGCCAAGGAGATCCTCTACACCGGTGACCGCTTCACCGCGCAGCGCGCGTACGAGGTCGGCATGGTCAACCGCGTCGTGCCGCGCGAACAGCTCGAGGACGAAACCCTCGCCCTCGCAGCGCGGATCGCGGAGATGCCGCGCTTCGGCCTGGCCCTGACCAAGCGTGCCGTCAACCAGTGCGAGGACCTCATGGGCATGCGCAACGGCATGGACTCGGTGTTCGGACTGCACCACTTCGCGCACGCCCACAACGCCGAGGTCGGGACCGATTCCCTCGGTGGCATGAACGCGAAGTCGATGGCGGCCAGCGCCCGGCCCGTCCAGGAAGGCAAGTGATGGATCTCGAGTTCGACGACGCCACAGTCGCATTCCGCGACGAGGTGCGGGCGTTCCTCGCCGAGAACGTGCCGTCCACACCGCTGAAGTCCATGGATACGAAGGAGGGCTTCGAGGAGCACCGGCAGTGGGAACGCACCCTCGCCGACGCCCGCCTGTCCGTCGTGTCCTGGCCCGCCGAGCTCGGTGGCCGTGACGCGACGCTGCAGCAGTGGGTGATCTTCGAGGAGGAGTACTACCGCGCCGGCGCACCGGGGCGGGTCAGCCAGAACGGCATCTTCCTGCTCGCCCCCACCCTGTTCGAGCACGCCAACGCCGAGCAACTCGCGCGCATCATGCCGCGGATGGCCCGCGCCGACGACATCTGGGCGCAGGCCTGGTCCGAACCCGAATCGGGCAGCGACCTGGCGTCGCTGCGCTCCACCGCGACCCGCACCGACGGCGGCTGGCTGCTCAACGGTCAGAAGACGTGGAGTTCGCGGGCGAGCTTCGCGGACTGGGGCTTCGGCCTGTTCCGCTCCGATCCGGATGCCCAGCGCCACAAGGGCATCACGTACTTCATGTTCGACCTGCGCTCCCCCGGCGTCACCGTCCGCCCGATCGATCAGCTCGACGGCGAGCCGGGCTTCGCGGAGATCTTCCTCGAGGACGTGTTCGTGCCCGACGACCCCGCCAACCCCGGCGAGTCCGGTGTCATCGGCGGCGTCAACGAGGGCTGGCGCGTCGCCATGAGCACCGCGTCGAACGAACGCGGCCTGTCGCTGCGCTCCCCCGGCCGCTTCCTCGCGACCGCCGACCGGCTGCTGCAGCTCTACCGCACCTCCCCGCTGCACGGTGACGCCGCGCTGCGGAACCGGGTGGCGGACGCGTGGATCGGTGCGCGGGCGTACGAACTGTCGACCTGGGGCACCGTGACCCGGCTCGAGGCCGGCGGCCAGCTCGGCGCCGAGTCGTCGATCAACAAGGTGTTCTGGTCCGAGTGGGACATCGCCGCCCACGAGACCGCGCTCGAACTGCAGGGCCCGGAGGCCGAGCTCGTCGACTCCTGGACCGACGGCTACCTCTTCTCGCTGTCCGGCCCGATCTACGCGGGTACCAACGAGATCCAGAAGAACGTCATCGCCGAGCGGCTGCTCGGCCTACCGAAGGGCGACCGATGAGATTCGCACTCGACGAGTCCCACGAGGACTTCGCGGCGAGCATCGACGCGCTGCTCACCAAGTCGGACATGCCGGCGGTGATCCGCGCCTGGAACACCGGCGACACCGAACCCGGCCTGAAGGTGTGGCAGCGTCTCGCCGAGACCGGCGTCAACGGCCTGCTCGTCGCCGAGGAACACGACGGTCTCGGGGCCGACGCCGTCGATCTGGTCGTCGCCGTCGAACAACTCGGCCGCCACGCGGTGCCCGGCCCCGTCGTGGAAACCGTCGCGGTCGCACCGAAACTGCTCGCCTCGGTCGCGCCCGACCGGCTCGCCGCGCTGGCGTCCGGTTCCCTCGCGACGGTCGCGGCGGCTCCGCACGTGCCGTACGCGGTCGACGCGGACACCGCCGATCTGGTTCTGCTCGTGCAGGATTCGACCGTGTCCACCGGCGTCGCCGGCGACGCACACGGATCGGTCGACCCGGCCCGGCGGCTCTTCACGGTGACCGCGGCGGAGACCCTCGGCACCGCGGACTTCACCGACGCGTTCGACCTCGGTGCGCTCGCGACCGCGGCGCAGCTGCTCGGGCTGGGTCGCACCCTGCTCGAGACCAGCACCGAATACGCGCAGCAGCGCAAGCAGTTCGGTCGCATCATCGGCTCGTTCCAGGCGATCAAGCACCACCTCGCCGAGGTCGCCGTCGCCCTGGAGATGGCCCGCCCGCTGCTGCTCGGTGCGGCGCTCGCGGTGCGGGACGGACTGCCGACGGCCTCGCGGGACGTCTCGGCCGCGAAGGTCGCGTGCGGTGACGCCGCGTACCGGGCCGCCCGCACGGCGCTGCAGGTGCACGGCGCGATCGGTTACACGCAGGAACACGACCTGTCTCTGTGGCTGACGAAGGCCCGCGCGCTGGTCACCGCGTGGGGCACGCCGGATGTGCACCGGGCGCGGGTCGTCGCCGCTCTGGAGGCATCGTGACGTTCGAAACCGAGGATCGCGCCGCCCTGCGGCAGTCGGTGCGCGACCTGCTGGCCAAGCACTCCGACTCCGCCGCCGTACGTAAGGCCATCGCTTCACCGGACGGCTTCGACACGACCCTGTGGGCTCGGCTCGTCGAGCAGATCGGGGTCGCCGCACTCGCGATTCCCGAGGAGTTCGACGGAGTGGGCGCGTCGCTCGCCGAAACCCACGTCGTGCTCGAGGAACTCGGCCGCACCCTGACGCCCTCGCCCATGCTCGGCTCCGCGGTGCTCGCCGCGCAGCTACTGCTCCTCTCCGGTGACGCCGAGGCGTCCGCACGGCTGCTGCCGGGCATCGCGGCCGGCGAGGTCGTGGCGGTGTGCTGGGCATCCGAATCCGGTTGGACCACAACGGGTATCACGGCTTCGGGTGATTCGCTGACCGGCACCGCGCACTACGTGCTCGGCGGGGACGTCGCGACGACGCTGCTCGTGCTCGCCGGCGACGGTGACAGTGACGGAGTCGCACTGTTCGAGGTGGATCCGGACGCCGACGGTGTCGAGCGGCGCCGGGTGCCGACGATGGATCCGACGCGGTCCCTGTCCCAGGTGTCGTTCACCGCAGTGACCGGGCGGCGCCTGTCGTCGCCGGCCGACCTGGTCGAACGGCTGACGACGGTCGCGCTCGTCGCACTGTCCGCCGAGCAGGTCGGGGCCGCGCAGGCCGCACTGGATCTCACCGTCGAATACGCGAAGAACCGCAAGCAGTTCGGTCGCGTCATCGGCTCGTTCCAGGCACTCAAACACCGGATGGCCGACATGTACGCGCTCGTCGAGACCGCCCGGTCGATGTCGTACGCGGCGGCACTGTCGCAGGATCCGCAGGACGCCTACGCCGCGAAGATCTACTGCTCCGAGGCATTCGAGCAGGTCGCGGCCGAGGCGATCCAGTTGCACGGCGGCATCGCCATCACGTGGGAACACGACGCGCAGCTGTATTTCAAGCGGGCCCACGGCACCGCGCAGCTGTTCGGCCGGCCGCACGAATATCTGGGTGCGGTCGCCCACTGACGGCGCTACCCTGCCCGGGTGCCCCTGCTCGACGCCACCGCACCGCCACCGAGCCGCCCCTGCCGCATCCTCGTCGCCGGCACCTCCGGGTCCGGGAAAACGACGCTGGCGGGGCGGCTCGGGGCGGTGCTCGGCATACCGCACGTAGAGCTGGACGGGTTGCACCACGGACCGAACTGGACCCCGCGGGCGTCGTTCGCCGACGACGTGGACCGGTTCAGCGCGCAACCCGCGTGGGTGACGGAATGGCAGTACCGCGCGGTGCGTCCGCTGCTGGCCGAACGTGCCGATCTGATGGTGTGGCTGGACCTGCCCCGCGCGACGGTGATGCGCCAGGTGGCCGTGCGCACCCTGCGGCGTCGGTGGCGCCGGGAAGTGTTGTGGAACGGCAACATCGAACCACCCCTGCACACGGTCTTCACCGACCCGGCGCACATCGTACGGTGGGCGTGGTCGACGCATCCCCTGACGGCGCAGCGGGTCGCCGAGGTCGTCGCGCGGCGACCCGAATTTCCGGTGATCCGGCTGACCGGCCGGCGCGAGGTCGACGCCTGGGTTCGGCAGCTTCGTCCCGTCGAGTAGTCGAGGCGCCGCCGATCCAGGGCATGTCTCCCATTCCCTGACGGATCGGGAGGCACGCCCTAATCGGGCCGTTCGGCGATACGTTTGATCGCCTCCATACGGCGATCCCACTGCCGCCCGATGGCGTCGAGTTCATCGGCGAGCCTGCCGAGCGGGGTGCCGATCGCCCGGTATCGGATCTCTCGCCCAACCCGGACCGACTCCACGAATCCGGCGTCGGCCAGCACGGACAGGTGCTTGGCGATGGCCTGCCTGCTGACCGGAAGTCGGTCCGCCAGCGCACTCGCGGACAGGTCCTCGGCGCCGATCTGCGTGAGGATGTTCCAGCGGGTCTCGTCGGCGAGTACCGCCAGCACCGCCGGAACATCCTTGGACATGTCGCTCACCGTGCTTCCACGTACTCCACGAGGTCGCCCAGTTCGGCTTGCCAGCCCTCGACGTTGCCGTCGTGAGCCGATCGCGGTTCGGCGAGCTCCTCGAAACCCGTCTCCACCAACGTCAAGCGGGTACCGCCGTCGATCTCGGCGAGGTCGAACCGCACCAGCGTGGAGTTTCCCGGCACGGGGTCGGCGTTCGATTCACGTGCCCACCGGTAGATCAGGGTCTTCGGTTCGTCCACGTGCTCGACCAGCACGCGGAACGGACCTTCGTCGTGATTCGTCCAGCCGAAACTTCCTACGCCTCCGGGCTTCGGATCGAATTCTGCTGTGTCACCGAACCATTGGGCGATCAGCCCCGGTTCGGTCAGGGCGGCCCACACCTTGGCGATCGGGGCCTGGATGTCGATACTGCGGGTGATGTCGAGAGAGGCCATGACTTCCTCCGTGGTAGATGCTTTGCAACTCTAGAGTTGCACATGTACCAGCGCACTGCAACCCCCGAGTTGCATTTCTTCTTCCGGACCGCGCAGCCGCACCCCGGTGGTTAGCCTGGGACGATGAGCACTCCCGAGATCACGCTGAATTCCGGAACGACCATCCCGCAGCTCGGCCTGGGAGTCTGGCAGGCCACCGACGAGCAGACCGAGCACATCGTGCGGTTCGCGATCGACGAAGCCGGCTACCGGCACATCGACACCGCTGCCGCGTACGGCAACGAGGCGGGCGTCGGGCGCGGCCTCGCGTCGTCGTCGGTCCCCCGCGAAGACCTGTTCGTCACCACCAAGCTGTGGAACTCCGACCAGGGCTACGAACCCGCCCTGGCGGCGATCGACGCGAGCCTGGAACGGCTCGGTCTCGACTACGTCGACCTGTATCTCGTGCACTGGCCGCTGCTCGACGACCAGCGCCTGCTGCGCACATGGGATGCGATGGAGGAGATCGCATCCTCGGGGAAGGCGAAGGCGGTCGGCGTCTGCAACTTCGAGCCGCGGCACCTGAAGTTGCTCGCCGATCGCGGCGGCCTGCTTCCCGCCGTAGACCAGGTCGAACTGCACCCCCACCTGCCGCAGGAGGAGATCCGCGCGACCGCCGCCGAACTCGGTATCGCCGTCGAATCCTGGAGTCCACTCGGCGGCACCAGCGGTTCCGGGTGGGGTCCGGCATCCAAGCCGAACACGCTGCTCACGGACCCGATGATCACGCGCATCGCCGACCGGCACAGCAAGACGCCGGCGCAGGTCCTGATCCGGTGGCACCTGCAGAACGGGCTGATCGTCATTCCGAAGTCGGTGCACGAGCAACGGATCGCGCAGAACATCGACGTGTTCGATTTCGAACTGTCCGAACTGGACCTGAGCGAGATCGCGACTCTCGACGACGGCACCCGGGTGGGGATGCACCCGGACGAGATGAACCTGGGAGCGCCGTAAGGTCTTGCGTTCGCCGCACCCGGACCCAATAGTGGAACGTGTTCTCATTTCTGATCCGAGCGTTCCACGATTCTCCGGGAAGGCACACATGAGCGACACCACCGGCACGCACCTCGTCCTCGGCAGGAAGGTCGCGATGCCCGTGCAGGTCCGGACCGCGACCGCCTTCATGGCGATGTACTCGGTACCCACAGCACCGGCGCAGGCGCTGATCGCCGGCAGCGGCCTCGAGATTCTGCAGTACCGGCCCGGACACGGCCTCTGCACCCTCGTGTTCGTCGACTACGTCGACGGAGATCTCGGGCCCTACAACGAATTCGGCGTGTGCTTCCTCGTCCGCGACCACAACCGGCGCGGCGGCACGGTGCTGCAGGACCTCCGCGAACTCGGGTCCGGCGGCGCCGGTGCGCTCATCCACCGACTGCCCGTCGACGGCGACTTCACGCTCGCCGCCGGCCGCGGTATCTGGGGATTCCCGAAGATCCTCGCCGACTTCGACACCGACCATCACAGCGCCACCAAACGCGCGTCGGTGTCCGTGGACGACCGGCTCATCGCGGAACTGACCGTCGCCCGGGGTATTCCGGTTCCGGGGGCGGGTGCGACGGCGTCCGTCGCGGCGTACTCGTTCCTGGACGCGGTGACGCGCCGCACGAGCTGGGACATGAACCCGTCCGGAATGCGGACACGGATCGGGGGTGCCACGCTGCGGCTGGGGACGCACCCTATTGCCGACGAGTTGCGGTCGCTGGGGCTCCCCAAGCGTGCGCTGGTGTCGTCGTCGATCGGGAATCTGGCGATGACGTTCGGGGACGCCGTGGAAGTGCCGGCGCGGTAGGCCTCCCCCTTCTTTCCGAGCGAATGTATCGTTCGTCTCCTTCAATCGATCGAACGTACCGTTCGCTCGAGCTACGAGGCACGGTCCGGTCCCGAGCGGACGCGCTGCTGCGCACCCCGGCGTCCCCGTTTCCGGCGTTCGTTCGGCAGAGTGGACCCTGCAGCAAACTCGCTCGAAAGGACCCCGCATGATCCCCGCCGTCGACGGCTTCATCTCGCTCACCGGAAGCATCGGTGTCAAAGACAACCGTCCCGACTTCGCGCTTCTCGGCGTGACCACCCCCGATGTCGCCTCCGCTGCGGTGTTCACCCGGTCCCGCTTCGCCGGCCCGAGTGTGCGTCTCGACCGCGAGGTCGATCTGTCGGCGCTCCGCGGAGTCGTCGTCGTGTCGGGCAACGCGAATGTCGCAACCGGAGAGCAGGGACTCGCGGATGCCCGGACACTCCGGGCCTGGGCGGCAGACCGCCTCGGATGCCCGGCCGAGCAGGTTCTGGTCGCCTCGACCGGCGTCATCGGGGTGTTGTACCCGATGGAACGCATGCTCGCGGGAATGGACGCCCTTCCCGCGCCCGGACCCGCCGATCTCGGCGCGGTCGCCGAGGCGATCATGACGACGGATACGCGCTCCAAGTGTGCGTTCCGTACGGTCGGGAACGCGACGGTGGTCGGGGTGGCCAAGGGTGTCGGCATGATGGAACCGAATATGGCGACGATGCTGTCGTTCATCGCGACCGACGCGCAGCTCGCCCCGGACGCCCTCGATCGCATCTTCCGCTCGGTCGTCGACCGCACCTACAACGCGGTCAGCGTCGATTCCGACACCTCGACATCGGACACCGCTGCCGTGTTCGCGTCCGGGGCGGCCGGGCCCGTCGACCCGACCGAGTTCGAAGCGGCGCTGCTCGAGGTGTGCACCGAGCTCGTGCGGATGATCGCCTCGGACGGTGAGGGCGCGAGCAAGCTCATCGAGGTCCGGGTCACCGGTGCCCGCGACGATGCGCAGGCCAAGCTCGTCGCCAAGGCGGTCGTGAACTCGCCGCTCGTCAAGACGGCCGTGCACGGCGCCGACCCGAACTGGGGCCGGGTGGCGATGGCCGTGGGGAAGTGCGAATCCGAAACCGACATCCTCGAGGAGAACGTGCGGATCGCATTCGGAGGGCTCGAAACCTATCCGGTCCCGGCATCACCCGAACGTCTCGCCGCTCTCCAGGAGTACCTCGGGGGTGACGAGGTGGTCATCGAGGTGGATCTGGGCATCGCCGCGGGCGAGTTCACCGCCTACGGCTGCGATCTGACGGAAGGCTACATCCGCATCAACGCGGACTACACCACGTAGCCGCCCCACCCACACGTAGCCGCCCCACCCGGACGAGCCCCTCCCGTTTCCGAGCGAGCGGTACACTCGTCTCCTTCAATCGATCGAATGTACCGCTCGCTCGAGAAAGACGGGGGTCTCGGAAAGGACGGGGGTCTCCGGACGACCGGGGGCGGGACGACTACAGCCAGGTGTCCTCGGTGACGCTCGTGAGAAACGCCTCGAGGTCGTCGCGCCAGGGTGCGGGCACCGTCTTGTCCGGTTCGATACCGGTGTACTGACCGCGGTAGAACAGCAGAGGACGTTCCTTCTCGTCGCGCACCTCGCTCAGCGAGGCCACGCGTCCGAACACCACCCAGTGGTCTCCCCCGTCGTGCACGGTCTCGACGGTGCAGTCGATGTGGGCGAGCGAGCCGGTGAGGATCGGTGAGCCCAGCGGCGAAGGCGTCCAATCGATTCCGGCGAACTTGTCGGGTTCGCGAGATCCGAAGCGGGCGCACGTGTCCTGCTGTTCCTCGGCGAGCACGTTGACGCAGAAGCGACCGGACCGTTCGATCGCCGCCCAGGACCGCGAGGCCTTGGTGGGACAGAACAGCACCAGCGGCGGTTCGAGCGACAGCGCCGCGAACGACTGGCACGCGAAGCCGACCGGAGCACCGTCGTCCACGGTGGTGATGATGGTGACGCCGGTGCAGAACTGCCCGAGGACGTTCCGGAACCGGCGCGGGTCGATGCCCGCGCCGGATTCGGTTTCGCTGCCGGACATTACTTGAATCCCACCGAGAAGTCGTGACCCCACAGGCTCACCGCGGTGCTCTCCCGGGCGATCCACTTGTCGTCCTCGACTTCCAATCCCTCGCAACCGTATTCGACGTCGAAGCCGCCCGGGGTCTTCATGTAGAAGGACAACATCAGGTCGTTGACGTGCCGGCCGAGGGTGGCGGACAACTTGACCTTCTTGCGCAGCGCCCGGTCCAGACACAGCCCGACGTCGTCGGAGTTCTCGACCTCCACCATCAGGTGCACGATCCCGGTGGGGTTCGGCAGCGGCGCGAACGCCAGGCTGTGGTGGCGCGGATTGCAGCCGAGGAAACGCAGCCAGGCCGGTTCACCGTCCGCGGGCCGCCCGACGACCTGCGGGGGCAGGCGCATCGAGTCGCGCAACTTGAAGCCGAGCACATCCCGGTAGAACTCGAGGTCCGCCGCGTCGTCCTTGGTGGCGAGCACGACGTGCCCGAGGCCCTGCTCGCCGGTGACGAACTTGTGGCCGTACGGGCTCACGATGCGCCGATGCTGCAGCGCCACGGTGTGGAAGATCTCCAGTCGCGACCCGGAGGCGTCGCGGCACTTGATGAACTCGACGACGTTGCGCTCGGCGGCCTCCTCCTTGGTACCCTCCTCGAACGCCCAGTCCGCCTTGGCCAGTCGCTCGCGGATCTCCTGCAGGCCTTCGGCATTGGCGCACTCCCAACCGGAGGAGTAGAGCCCGTCGCGCTCGCCCGGAACGATGACCAGACGAGCGGGGTAGTCGTCCATCCGCAGGTAGAGCGCGTCGGGGTCGGCGCCCTTGCCCTCGACCATGCCGAGGACCTTGAGTCCGTAGTCGCGCCAGGCCGCCATGTCGGTGGCCTCGATGCGCAGGTACGCCAGTGCGCGGATGCTCATCAGTTTCCTCCGTCGAGCAGGAAGTCGGCTGCGAGCCTGTTGAACTCGTCGAACTTCTCGAGCTGCGCCCAGTGGCCGCAGCCGCCGAACACGTGCAGTTGCGCGCGCGGGATCATCTTCAGCGCCACGAGCGCGCCGTCGAGCGGGTTGACGCGATCCTCGCGACCCCAGATGAGGAGCACGCGCTGCCGCAGCTTGTAGGCGTCGCGCCAGAGCATGCCCTTCTCGAATTCACTGCTGGAGAAGGACTTGCCCATCGCTTTCGCGGCGGCCAGGGATTCGGGGGTGCTCGCCGCGGCGAACCGCTCCTCGATCAGTTCGGGGGTGATCAGCGACTGGTCGAACACCATGATCCGCAGGAACGCTTCGAGATTCTCGCGGGTCGGCTCGTAGCTGAACTTGCCGAGGTTCTTCACGCCCTCGGTCGGGTCCGGGGCGAACAGGTTGACGCTCAGACCGCCCGGCCCCATCAGCACGAGCCGTCCGGCACGGTCCGGGTAGTCCAGCGCGAAACGCACCGCGGCGCCACCGCCGAGCGAATTACCGAGCAGGTGAACACGTCCGGTGATGCCGAGCGTGTCGAGCAGATCCTTCAGCGCGGAGGCGCTGTGCACGAAGTACTGCGGGTGTTCGGTGGGCTTGTCGGACCTGCCGTAGCCCGGCTGGTCCACCGCGAGCACGTGGAACCGCTGCGCCAGGACCGGGATGTTCTTGGAGAAGTTCGACCACGAGGACGCGCCCGGGCCGCCGCCGTGCAGGAGCACGATCGTCGGGCCGTTGCCGACGCCCGCCTCGTGGTAGTGCAGCTTCAGGTCCGGGCGGACCTGCGCGAAGCGGGACGTGGATTCGTAGGTGAGTTCTTCGGTCGTCGTCATCGATCGCCTCCCCTAGACCATCGTGTCCGTGAGCGGCAGACCGAATTCGGCGCCACCGAACATGACGTACGCGCGCTCGGCGTCGTTCGCCGCGTGCACCCGGCCGGCGTGGGCGTCACGCCAGAAGCGCTGGATCGGAGTGCCGTTCGCGAGAGCGGTCGCTCCGGAGTTCTCGAACAACAGGTCGATCGACGCGATCGCGCGACCGGTGGCCCGCACCTGATCGCGGCGAGCGCGCAGACGCAGCTCGATCGGAACTTCCTTGCCCGCCAGCAGGTATGCGTACTCGTCGGCGACGTTGCCGGAGAGCTGACGCCATGCGGCGTCGATGTCGCTGGAGGCCTCGGCGATACGGACCTTCGAGAACGGATCGTCCTTGGCCTTCTCGCCGGCGTAGGCGGCGCGCACTCGCTTGCCCTGGTGCTCGACGTGGGCGTCGTAGGCGCCGTAGGCCATTCCCACGATGGGGGCGGAGATCGTCGTCGGATGGATGGTGCCCCACGGCATCTTGTAGACCGGAGCGGTGTTGACCTCGAGACCCGGCGACGCCAGATCGTTCATGGTCTTGAAGCTGAGGAAGCGGTGCCGTGGGACGAAGACGTCCTTGACGACGATCGTGTTCGAGCCGGTGCCGCGCAGGCCGACGACGTTCCACACGTCGTCGATCTCGTACTCCGCGCGCGGGATGAGGAAGCTGCCGAAGTCCACCGGGCGGCCGTCCTTGATGACCGGGCCTCCCACGACGACCCAGGTCGCGTGGTCGCAGCCCGACGACCATGCCCAGGCACCGTTGACCTTGTATCCCCCGTCGACGACCTGGCCGGCGCCCATGGGCGCGTACGACGAGGAGATGCGCACGTCGGGATCCTCGCCCCACACGTCCTCCTGCGCCTGCTGGGAGAACAGGGCCAGGTGCCAGTTGTGGATGCCGATGATGCCGGCGACCCATCCGGTGGAGCCGCACGCGCTCGCGATATTGCGGACCGCGGCGTAGAAGGTGACCGGATCGCACTCGTATCCGCCCCACTGGGACGGCTGGACGAGTTTGAAGAAGCCGGCCTCCTGCAGCGCCTTGATCGAGTCGTCGGGGATGCGGCGGAGGTCCTCGGTCTCCTGCGCACGTTCCCGGAAGGAAGGGAGCAGCGCGTCGATGCGCTGCAGTACCTCGTGGCTGTCGTGGTCGCCCACTGGACGCTCCCGTCTGCTCCGAATTGATCGCTTGAATCGAGACTAGAACACGTTCTTATTTCTGTCGAGGGTCGCGCCCCACCGCAGGTCGGTGCGGTTTCGTAGGGACCAAAGTCTCCGATCACTTCCGGATCGGTACGAACTTCTATAACGTGTTCTAGTAGAAATCCGAAGGGAAGTGAGGGGACATGGCACCGATTCGCGAGATCGACGTCGGAGAAGCCCGGACTCGGTACGCACGAGGCTGGCACTGCCTCGGCCTGAGCAAGACGTTCAGGGACGGCAAGCCCCACTCCGTGCAGGCGTTCGGCACCAAACTCGTCGTCTGGGCCGACACCAACGGTGATCTCAAGGTTCTCGACGCCTACTGCCGCCACATGGGCGGCGACCTGTCGCAGGGAGAGATCAAGGGCGACGACATCGCGTGCCCGTTCCACGACTGGCGCTGGAACGGCAGCGGCAAGTGCGCCGACATCCCCTATGCCCGCCGCGTTCCGCCGCTCGCCCGCACCCGCGCGTGGATCACCACCGAGAAGCACGGCCAGCTCTTCGTCTGGAACGACCCCGAGGGCAACCCGCCGCCGCCGGAGATCACGCTCCCGGAGATCGAGCAGTACGGCAGCGACGAGTGGACCGACTGGACCTGGAACCAGATCCTCATCGAGGGTTCCAACTGCCGTGAGATCATCGACAACGTCGTGGACATGGCGCACTTCTTCTACATCCACTACGCCTTCCCGACATTCTTCAAGAACGTCTTCGAAGGGCACATCGCGGAGCAGTTTCTCAACACCCGCGGCCGCCCGGACAAGGGCATGTCCACCCAGTACGGCCTGGAGTCGACCCTCGAGTCGTACGCGGCGTACTACGGCCCGTCCTACATGATCAACCCGATGACCAACAGCTACGGCGGCTACAAGGTCGAATCGGTGCTGATCAACTGCCACTACCCGATCACGCAGGACTCGTTCATGCTGCAGTACGGCATCATCGTCAAGAAGCCGACAGGCATGACCGACGAGCAGTCGGACAGGATGGCGGCCAAGTTCACCGAGGGCATCGGGGAAGGCTTCCTGCAGGACGTCGAGATCTGGAAGAACAAGACCAAGATCGAGAATCCGCTGCTCTGCGAGGAGGACGGCCCGGTCTACCAGCTGCGCCGCTGGTACGAACAGTTCTACGTCGACGTCGCCGACGTCACCGAGAAGATGACCCAGCGTTTCGAATTCGAGGTCGACACCACCAAGGCCAACGAGGCCTGGGAGGCGGAGGTCGCAGAGAACATGGCCCGCAAGGCCGCCGAAGCGGAGAAGAAGCAGGACGCGGAGGTCTGACGATGAGCGCCTCGACCCGAAAGAGCAAGTGGGCGAAGTCTCCGAGTTTCGCGGATCAGCCGGACCGGGTCGAGGCGATCGCCGCCCAGACCGCCATCGACAAGATCAACTACCTCGACTCGGGCATGAGCGAGATCGAATGCCGGAGCTGTGGCACGTGTGTCCTGGTGCGCAAGAACAGCTTCCGGCAAACGAGCATCCAGTGGCAGTCCGATCCGAAGGAGACGTGCCCGGTATTCCGGGACGCCGACCGCGCGGGCGGCCCGCGCGAGGGCTGCCCGAACCTGCGCGCGAGCATCGAGCAGGCCGTGCTCGACGGTTCACTGACCGTGCCCCGGTAGTCGCGGTCCACGACGACGGGACCCTTCGTCCGGCCCGCCCGGACGACGGGTCCCGCCGGTCGTTTGTGGAACATGTCTCGAGTCGGACCACCGGCGCGATCTCCCCTCTCCGCACAGACAATCTGGACGGAAAGGATGGACTCGGCAGAACCAATTCTATAACGTGTTCTACATGAGTGAGCAGGAGTACGACATCGTCGTCGTCGGCAGTGGCGCCGGCGGAATGACCGCCGCGATCACCGCCGCCAACAAGGGCGCGAGCGTCGTCGTGATCGAGAAGGCCGCCTGCTACGGCGGCTCGAGCGCCCGCTCCGGCGGCGGCGTGTGGATCCCCAACAACGACGCACTGAAGGCGGCCGGTGTCGAGGACACCCCCGAGGCCGCACGCACCTACCTGCACAGCATCATCGGCGACGTGGTGCCCGCCGAGAAGATCGACACCTACATCGACCGCGGCCCCGAGATGCTGTCCTTCGTCCAGAAGCACAGCGCACTCGAATTGCAGTGGGTCCCCGGATATTCCGACTACTACCCGGAGGCCCCGGGTGGGCGCGCCGGTGGCCGCTCCGTCGAGCCCAGCCCGTTCGACGGACGTCGCCTCGGCGCGGATCTCGCCACGCTCGAACCGGACTACGCGCGGGCCCCGAAGAACTTCGTCATCACACAGGCCGACTACAAGTGGCTGAACCTGCTGATGCGCAACCCGCGCGGACCGCTGCGCGCCATGCGGGTCGGCGCGCGCTTCGTGTGGGCGAACCTCACCCGCAAGCACCTGCTGGTCCGCGGTCAGGCACTCATGGCGGGGCTGCGCATCGGCCTCCGCGACGCGAACGTTCCCCTGCTGCTCAACACCGCCCTCACCGACCTCGTAGTCGAGGACGGTGCCGTGCGCGGCGTCAAGATCGTCTCGGACGGCGAGGAGCGGATCATCCACGCCCGCAAGGGCGTCATCCTCGCCTGCGGCGGCTTCGAGCACAACGACGAGATGCGCAAGAAGTACCAGCGTGCCCCGATCGGGACGGAATGGACCGTCGGCGCCAAGGCCAACACCGGTGACGGCATCCGCGCCGGCCAGGCCGTCGGGGGCGCCGTGGACTTCATGGACGACGCGTGGTGGGGTCCGTCCTTCCCGCTGACCGGCGGGCCCTGGTTCGCGCTGTCCGAGCGCAGCCTGCCCGGCTGCATCATGGTCAACAGCTCCGGCAAGCGCTTCGCCAACGAATCCGCGCCGTACGTCGAGGCGACGCACGCGATGTACGGCGGAACCCACGGCCGCGGCGAGGGTCCCGGCGAGAACATCCCGGCGTGGCTGATCCTCGACCAGCGCTACCGCGACCGCTACACCTTCGCCGGCATCACCCCGCGCACACCCTTCCCCGGTCGCTGGCTGAAGGCCGGTGTGCTGGTGAAGGCGGGGTCCGTCAGCGAACTCGCAGAGAAGATCGGTGTGCCCGCCGCGGCACTCACCGAGACCGTCGAGCGGTTCAACGGTTTCGCCCGCAGTGGCAAGGACGAGGACTTCGGTCGCGGCGAATCACAGTACGACCACTACTACGGTGACCCGCTGAACAAGCCGAACCCGAGCCTCGGCGTCATCGCCAAGGCCCCGTTCTACGCGTTCAAGGTGGTGCCCGGCGACCTCGGCACCAAGGGCGGACTCGTCACCGATGTCGACGCTCGCGTGCTCCGCGAGGACGGCACAGTCGTCGAGGGCCTCTACGCGGCCGGCAACGTCAGCGCCCCTGTCATGGGCCACACCTACGCGGGCCCCGGCGCGACCATCGGTCCCGCGATGACGTTCGCCTACCTCGCGGTCCTCGACATCCTGGGCGAGGGAACCCGGTCAACGGGAGAACCCGCAGCCGAGACGGCGGAACAGCACTAGTCTGCGGCCGAGGCCGGAAGCGCCCCGCCAACATCGCCGCTCGAGAGAGCGGCCGGTCAGAAAGGATCCCGCGTGCCCATCGACCCCTCCGTCGCGATCGGCGCCGAACTGCCCTCCCAGGATTTCTCCTGGACCAGCAGCGAGGTTCAGCTCTACAACCTGGGAATCGGCGCAGGCTCCCGCCCCACCGACCCGGCCGAACTGCGCTACCTCAGCGACGGCCGGTCGCAGGTGCTGCCGACGTTCGCGACCGTCGCCGCGACCTTCCACGCCGTGGAACCGCCGAAGGTGTCGTTCCCCGGCGTCGAGATCGACCTGGCGAAGGTCGTGCACGGCAGCCAGGAGGTCGTCGTGCACGGGCCGATCCCGGCCGACGGCAAGGGCCGCACCACCACTCGCATCGCCGAGGTGTGGGACAAGGGCAAGGCCGCGGTGATCGTGCAGGAATCGACCACGGTGGATCCCGACGGCAACCCGCTGTGGACCGCACGGTCGTCGATCTTCGCGCGCGGCGAGGGCGGTTTCGGTGGCGAGCGTGGACCGTCGGAGTCCGTCGAGCTGCCGGACCGCGAACCGGATGTCGAGGTGGACGTCCCGACGCTGCCGCAGCAGGCGCTGCTGTACCGCCTGTGCGGCGACCGCAATCCCCTGCACTCGGATCCGGAGTTCGCGAAGGGCGCGGGCTTCCCCGCGCCGATCCTGCACGGCCTGTGCACCTACGGCATCGTGTGCAAGGCGGCGACCGACGCCGTCCTCGACGGTGATGCCGCCGGCGTCAAGGGTTTCCGGGCACGGTTCGCCGGCGTGGTCTTCCCGGGCGAGACGCTGCGCGTCCGGATCTGGCGCGACGGCGATCGACTGCTGATCACCGCGGCCGTCGTCGAACGCGATCTCGCTCCGGCACTCGCCGACGTGGTTCTCACCATCGCATAACCTCCTGTTCGATCTCCTTTTCCCCTCGAGAAAGCGGATCCTGCATGACGATTCGTGACGAGTCGCTGCGTCTGTCCCGGCGGGGTTTCCTCGCCGCCGGGGCAGGCGCCCTCGCTGCCACCGCCCTGGGTGGCTGGGCTCCGGCCCATGCTGTGCCGTTCGGATCGTCGGGCGCCACCCTGCCCGCTCCCCCGCAGTTCCCCGAGGGCATCCCGCTGTTCCAGCAGGCGTATCAGAACTGGTCCAAGGAGATCATGCTCGACGCCGTCTGGACCTGCACGCCGACGAGCCCGGAAGACGTTGTCCGCTTGGCCAACTGGGCACACGCGAACGGCTACACGATCCGGCCGCGCGGCGCGATGCACGGCTGGACGCCGCTGACCGTCGCCCACGGGGCGTCGGTGGACCGGGTGATCCTCGCGGACACCATGGTTCATCTGAACGGGGTGAGCGTGCAGCCGGGCGGTGACCCCGCCACGGTGACCGCCGGCGCCGGAGCCACTCTCGACGCGATCACCACCGCACTCCAGGAGCACGGGCTGGGATGGGCGAATCTTCCCGCGCCGGGGGTTCTTTCGATCGCCGGGTCGCTCGCCGTCGACGCGCACGGAGCCGCGCTCCCCGCCGACGGTGAGGAACCGGTGCCGGGCCACACGTTCGGCTCGCTGAGCAACCTGGTCACGGAGATGACCGCGGTGGTGTGGACCGGCAGCGAATACGGTCTGCGTACATTCCGCCGCTCCGACTCCGACATCACCGCGCTGCTCACCAATCTCGGCCGCACCTTCGTCACCTCAGTGACGATGCAGGCCGGTCCGAACACGCGGATGCGCTGCCGCAGCTACACCGACATCAACTGGCGGGAACTGTTCGCGCCGGCCGGCGCCGACGGCCGCACGTTCGAATCGTTCATTCGCAGCGACGGCCGCGCGGAGGCCATCTGGTATCCGTTCACGGACAAGCCGTGGATGAAGGTGTGGTCGATCACCCCCGAGAAGCCCGCCGAATCCCGCGAGGTCTTCGGGCCGTACAACTATCCGTTCTCCGACAACGTCCCCGAGCCGATCACCGACATGCTCGGGCAGATCACCGCCGGAAACACTTCCATCGCACCGGCGTTCGGGCAGGCCTACTACGGCGTGACGGTCGCGGGGCTCGCCGCGTCGAACGCGAGCGACATCTGGGGCTGGTCGAAGGACCTGCAGTTCTACATCAAGGCCACCACGCTCCGGCTGACCGAGGGCGGTGGCGCGGTGCTCACCAGCCGCGCGAACATCGCCAACGTGATCCACGACTTCACCCACTGGTTCCACGAGCGGATCGAGCACTACCGGTCGCTGGGGCAGTACCCGCTCAACGGGCCTGTCGAAATCCGTTGCTGTGGGCTCGATCAGCCCGACGACGTGCGGGTCCCGTCGGCGGGCCCACCGACGATCTCGGCGATGCGGCCGCGCCCCGACCACCCCGAGTGGGACACCGCCATCTGGCTGAACGTGCTCGGTGTCCCGGGCACCCCCGGCATGTTCGCGTTCTACCGTGAGATGGAGCAGTGGATGCGGCAGCGTTTCGCCGGTGGCGATTCCACCTTCCGTCCCGAATGGTCGAAGGGCTGGGCGTTCGGGCGCGAGCGTCCGTACACCGACGATTCGATTCTCGCCGGGGCGCTTCCCGACACCTACCGGCAGGGCGTCCCGGCGCACGAGAACTGGGATTCGGCACGGCAGGTGTTCAACCGGCTCGATCCGCATCGCGTGTTCAGCAACAGCTTCCTGGACCGACTCCTGCCGTGAACGCACGGGCGCACGCCCGGAAACGGATGAAGATCACAGAAACCGCACCGTGACGACCGGCTCGGCGCGCACAATAGCGTTCCGGGAAGCACAGTCGACTGGAAGGTGACTGCCGTGTCCGATGATGTGCCCGTCGATCGGGGAAGCACCAAACAGAAAGTTGCTGCGGGAACGTCCATCGCGGCAGCCGTCATTCTCATGACCGTCGGCATCCTGCAACTCTTGCAGGGCATCGCCGCGGTCGCCGAGAACGAGTTGTTCGTGGTGGGCGTGGAGTACACGTTCAAGTTCGACTTCACGACGTGGGGCTGGATCCACATCGTGTTCGGAGTGGTGATCATCGTCGTGGGCCTCGTCCTGCTGACGGGAGCGACCTGGGCGCGCATGGCCGCGATCATTCTCGCGGCACTGTCGATCCTGGTGAATTTCATGTGGTTGCCGTACTACCCGTGGTGGTCGGTCCTGATCATCGCGCTGGACATCGTCGTCATCTGGGCGGTGTCCACCTGGCAGCCTGCGCCCATCACCTACTGAAGCGAGAACAACCCCGATCGCGGCAGGCACCCGCCTGCCGCGATCGGTTCTGTTCGCCGTCCACCGCCAGTGGGGTCCTTACCGATGCGAAACACGAAGCGGCAGTTGGATCACGGTGCCGATCCACTGCGCGACTCGGGTGCCGTCTGGGCTTCACGGGAGTAGAGTGCCGCGTGTGAACACCGGGACGGCATTGCGCCACACACGGATAGGCGATCCGGTAGAGCGCTGACCGCGGGCCGGGCGGCGAATCGCCGCCCGCAGTCGATCCGGGGACCCCCGAAGTACGTGCACGTTCCGCATGTACTTCCACCCCGAGAATCGACCACAGAAAGGGCAAACCTGTGCCCGCAACCTTCAACCACACGATCATCGCCTCCCGCGACCGCGAGGAGTCCGCGCGTTTCTTCCGCGAGCTACTGGAAGTCGGTGAAGCACCGTCCTGGGGCGTGTTCACCAACCTTCAGCTCGACGACGGCGTGCTGCTCCAGTTCGCCGAGCCGCCGGTCGAGATCCAGATGCAGCACTACGCGTTCCTGATCGACGACGAGCTGTTCGACCGCGCATACCGGCGTCTGGTCGATGCCGGTATCGAGCACTGGGCCGACCCGCACATGCAACGCCCCGGAGAAACAAACACCGAGCACGGTGGGCGCGGCGTCTATTTCAAGGACCCGTCCGGTCACGCGATCGAGCTGATCACCCGTCCGTACCTGTGACGGCCGCTGTCTCGGCCGGGTGCCCGGCGGGTGCCCGGCCGGGATCGGCGGAGGTGCCGGACGAGCGGAATCGCCACTTGGCCCACAGCCACCCCAGGCCGACCCACAGTTGCTGGTAGGCGATCCCGACCACCAGCGACGCCGCGAACGCGAACCACGGGTCGATGTCCCGCAGGTAGGGGTAGACGGTGAAGTGCGTCAGGTAGATGAACAGCGACGCGCTCGCCAGCACCTCCATCGGGCGGACGAGCAACGCCGGCCACCACATGCGCGGAATCCAGACGAACAGCAGCAATCCGCCGAGGACCAGTGCGGTTCGCTCGGGCTCGTCGTGGAAGAAGCCCGGCACCGTCGCGAGCGCGATCGCACTCACCACGACCCGCTGCCACACGGCGGTCGCGCGTGCCGCCGCCCAGCCGAGCGGGAACAGCCAGAACACCACGTACGACGCGAGGATCTGGCTGGTCGGGGTGTCCGGTCCGATCACCTGGTAGCGGGTGAGCAGCCCCGCCGCCACGAGCACCAGCGGAAACGCGAACGGGAAGCGGCGTTCTCGTTCGTCGACCCACGGGATCGCGAGCAGCACGGCGACCGCGAGCACGATGTACACCAGCGCCTCGACGAACCAGTACCGCCACTCGCGGGTCCAGGCGTCGGGACCGAACACACCGTTGAGGAGGAACACACTGCTCACCGGATGAATCCCGGTGACGGACACGACCCCACCGATCCACACCATGCTGGGCAGTGCGATCCGCGCGACGGACGCCAGCGTGTGCCGGAACCGGGCGCTGCGCGATCCCGCCAGGTTGAACCGCGCGAAGTTGTACCCGGCGGCGGCGAGCAGCACGTGCGCACCGCCGACGAGCTCGAACAGGTGCAGATGCGAACCGACGATGAAGACGATTGCCAGCGCACGGATCAGTACGTTCGTCTCGACTGTGCGCAACCCGCGCCGGGGCCGCCGGGTCTCGGTGGCCAGCTCGCGGAGCGGAGTGGTGTGCCAGTCGGCGGGCAGATTCCCCAGGAGCTTCTCGAGCCGCACCGACATCCGCACATAGGTGAGCGAGTCCCCGCCGAGGTCGACGAAGGTGCTGTCGTCGGTGACCTCGTCGGTGGCGAGAATCTCCGCGTAGAGCGCGCGCAACCGGGACAAGTCGACCGGGCCGGCAGCGGCGAGCGGTTCGTCCGGTGCGCGGTCGGCGAGGGCGGCGACGGCACGGAAGTCGGGTTTGCCGTTCTCGGTGCGCGGCAGGTCCGCGACCGGGACCACCCGCACGGCAGACTCGGGCAGCCCACTCGCCCGGGCGGCGAGCCCCCGGACGTGCCGCGGGTCGGCGTCGACGACCGCGACGATGAGCTGCTCGTCGCCGCCGGCGCAGCACGCGATCAGACCGTGAGCGGCGAGCGCTGCGTCGACCCGCTGCAGATCGATGCGCAGACCGAACAGTTTGGCGAAGCGGGACCGGCGTCCGACGATGCGGTACAGACCTGCCTCGGTACGCACGGCCAGGTCCCCGGTGCGCAGTTCGTCGACGACCCTTCCCGACGCGAGGTCGCCGGGTGTGGTCGCGTAGCCGAGCATGACGTTCGGTCCGGTGTAGACGAGTTCACCGGCCCCGTCCTCTCCCTCGGGGACCGGATCGATGCGAAACGAGCCGCCGGGAACCGGGACGCCGATGGTGTCCGGACACTGCGCCGTCAGTTCCGGCGGCAGATACGCCATGCGGGCGGTGGCTTCGGTCTGCCCGTACATGACGAAGAAGTCGAAGCCGCGGCGCCGCCCCAACTCGGCGTATCCGCGTACGCGCTCGGGATCGAGCCTGCCCCCAGCCTGCGTGACGTAGCGCAGGTGCTCGAGGTCCATGTCGGCGAAACCGACGCGATCGAGCAGGTCGAACGTGTACGGGACGCCGGCAAGCGCGCTGACGCGATGGTCGCGGACGAGGTCCCAGAATTCCGGTTCCGTGACGGACCGGTCGGTGAGCACCACCCCCGCGCCGCGCAGCAGGTGACTGTGCAGCACCGACAACCCGTAGCAGTAGTGCATCGGCAGCGTCGTGACGGCGCGGTCGGTGTCCCGGATTCCGAGGTAGTCGGCGATCGCCTCCGCATTGGCCTGAACGTTGTTGTGGGACAGGCGTACCAGTTTGGGTGAGCCGGTGGATCCGGAGGTGCTCAGCAACAGCGCCAGGTCCGGATGCAGATCGTGGGTCGTGCCGGGCGCGAGTTCGTCGAAACGGCCGTCGTCGACCACGACGTCGGGACGATAGGTCTCGATCATCCCGGCGAGGGCATCGCCGTTGCCGCCGGGCACCAGCAGCACCGGATGGCCGGATGCCAGTGCCGCCAGGTAGGCGACGATCGGGTCGAGGGCATTGGCGCCGGTGATCAGGACGAGGCGGCGGGTCGAGCCGAGCCGGCGGGCGACGGCATCGACCCGCTCGGCGAGTTCACGGTAGGAGATGTCGCGGCCGTCGACGATGAGCGCGGTCCGTTCCCCGTGAGCGGCGAGGCCCGAGGCGAACGGCACCCGCGAGCACTCGACGAGCTCGATGGAACGGGAAAGCACCGCGAAAGTCTATAAGGGAAGGCAAACCTAGTACAGGGCTGGGAGGGTGTGCGCGACACCGCTGAGCCGCTGACCAGGAGTTTCACGGTAGGAGCCGTAGCCGCAGCACCCCGACTGCCCCCGTCCGCGCCCAGCGGGCGTCGGTACAGTGGGACTCGGAGAGTCGGCCGCACACGAGCGACGCGACCGAACACGAAGGAGCCCGGAGCGATCGTGAACAGTGAACGGGACGAGTCACCGGACTCGTCGCCGTCGATCATGGACCGCCTGCATCGTCTGCGCGAACACATCGCGGCACGACCCACCCTGAACACGACCTACCGGGTCACGGTGGCCATGGTCGGAACGATCGTGCTGGTCCTCGGCGTCGTCGCGATCCCCTATCCCGGCCCGGGATGGCTGATCGTGTTCGCCGGGCTCGGCATCCTCGCCTCGGAGTTCGCATGGGCGCATCGGACCCTGCACGGCGTGCGCACCCGCTACGACCGGTTCATGGCCTGGTTCTCCCGCCAGTCGAGGGTCGTGCGCGGCGCCGGCGCGCTCGGAACCGGCGTCGTCGTGCTCACGACACTGTGGCTGCTGGGAACGTTCGGCCTCGTCGGCGGCTGGGCCGGCCTCGAGTACTCGTGGATGGACAGCCCGCTGTGATCGGCCGTCTCAGCGGCTGACGGCCTTCTGGTAGCGGTGGATCGCCAAGGGCACGAACACGATCAACATCAGGGCCGTCCACAGCAGTGAGGCCAGGATCGGATTCTGCAACGGCCACACGTCGGGCGTCGGCATCATCGGGTTCGTGTTCCCGAACATCTCACGCACCGCCTGCGTCAGCGCGGACATCGGATTCCACTCGGCGATCGTGCGCAACAGCGGCGGCATCGACGACGGGTCGACGAAGGTGTTGGCGATGAACGACAACGGGAAGATCACCATGAAACTCGCGTTGTTGAACACCTCCGGCGTGCGGATCCACATACCGATGACCGCCATGACCCACGACAACGCGTAGGCGAACAGCAACAGCAGCAGATATCCGGCCGCGGCCTCGCCCAGTGACGTGTTGATGCGCCAGCCCACCACGAGACCGGTCAACGACATCACGACCAGGCTCACCACGTTGATGAGCACGTCGGTCGTGGTCCGGCCGATGAGCACCGCGGACGGAGCCATCGGCAGGGAGCGGAACCGGTCGATGATGCCCTTCTGCAGGTCCTCGACCATTCCCAGACCGGTCCACGTGGACCCGAAGATCACGGTCTGCGTGAAGATGCCCGCGATGAGGAATTCGCGGTACGACATGCCCGGGATCTCGATGGCGCTGCCGAACACGTACGCGAACAGCAACACGAACATGATCGGCGAGAGGATCGTGAACACGATCAGGTCGGGCACACGCTTGATCTTGATGACGTTGCGTTTGGCGATGGTGAGGCCGTCGGACGCGACCATCTGCACCGAGTTCACCGCGCCACCTCCTTCTCGTCCTCGGCCTCGTGGCCGGTCAGCGTGAGAAACACGTCGTCGAGCGTCGGTTTGCGCAACGCCACATCCACCACACGCACCTCCGCAGCGGACAGCTTGCCCAGCGCGGCGACGAGAGCTTCGGCGCCGCCGCCGTCGGACGACCCGACCGGGACCGTGAGCGTTCCCGCGCCACCGTCGACCTGGATTTCACCGGCGGCGACGGCTGCGAGTTCGCGCACCGCGATCTCGCGGTGCGCCTGGTCGGGGATCCCCAGTTCGATGCGCTCGCTGCCCACGAGGCTCTTGAGTTCGTCGGCCGTCCCCTCGGCGATCACCCTGCCGTGGTCGATCACGGCGATGTCGTCGGCGAGCCGTTCCGCTTCCTCCATGTACTGCGTGGTGAGCAGCAGCGTCGTGCCGCGCGCCACCAGCTGTTCGATCACCTCCCACAGCCCGAGCCGAGCACGCGGATCGAGACCGGTGGTGGGCTCGTCGAGGAACAGCACCGGGGGTTCGGCGACGAGCGCGCCCGCGAGGTCGAGGCGTCGGCGCATACCTCCGGAATATCCCTTGACGGGACGGTCCCCCGCCTCGACGAGATCGAACTGTTCGAGCAGTTCACGGGCACGTTCCCGGCTGCGTTTGGCACCGAGGTGGTAGAGCCGGCCCACCATCTCGAGATTCTCGAAGCCGGTCAGGTACTCGTCGACCGCCGCGTACTGCCCGGACGCCCCGATGTGCGAGCGCAGGGTGCGGGCATCGGCGACGACGTCGTAGCCGGCGACCTGGGCACGACCGGCGTCCGGCACCAGCAGCGTGGTCAGCACCCGCACGGTGGTGGTCTTGCCCGCCCCGTTCGGTCCGAGCAGCGCGGTCACCGTGCCCTCCGGGACCCGGAGGTCGACGCCGTCGAGCGCGGTGACCTTCCCGTATGTCTTGATCAATCCTTCTGCGACTATGGCATCGACCATCGGTCCTCCCCTGACCGTCGTGTGCCGCCCAGTCTGCCCGACGACACCGACAAGTCGCGACCGATTTTCTGCGCGGGCGCCGCTCAGCCGTCCGCGAGCTTCGCCTGGAACCGTCGCATCCCGGCGATCCAGCGGTCGTAGTCGGCACCCTTGTAGCGGTACATGTCGAGCACTTCGGGGTGCGGCAGGATCAGGAAGTGCTCCTCCGCGATCGCGGCGAGGACGACCTCCGCCACCTCGGACGGCTCGAGGACCTTCCCTGCGGAGGTGACGGCGCGCGTCGCCATGTCGCCGAGCCCGGTTCCGGATCGTTCCCCTTCCCGCAGCAACGCGGTCTCGACTCCCATGGGACACAGGCACGACACACGAATTCCCTTGTCGCCGTAGGTAACCGATAGCCATTCCGCGAACCCGACGGCCGCGTGCTTGGTCACCGAATAGGTGGCCGATCCGATCTGCGTCAGCAGGCCGGCTGCGGATGCGGTGGACACGAAATAGCCCTCGCCGCGGTCGAGCCATCTCGGCACGAGCAACTGTGCGGCGCGCACGTGGGCGCGGACGTTCACGTCGAACGCGCGGTCCCACACGGATTCGTCGGCGTCGAGACCGGGCGCGCCGGTGATCCCGGCGTTCGCGAAATACAGTGCCACCGGTCCTAATTCGTGTTCCGCGCAGTCGAGGAGGGTGCCGATCTCGGCACTGTCGGCCACGTCGGCCCGCACCCCCAGGACCGAGCCCTTCCCGGCGGGATCGAGTCCGGCCGCAACCCGCTGCACGGCGTCGCCGTCGAGGTCCGCGAGGAGAACCTTGGCCCCCGCCGCGACGAGACTTGCCGCGATCGCGGCACCGATGCCGCCTCCCGCCCCGGTGACGACCGCAACTTTGCCCTCGACCTGCACATTGCCCCCTTCACGACGATGTTCGTCCCTGCCCAACGGACGAACGTACCCTCAACGCCGCGGTTGCGGGAGCGTCACCGCGCCACCGGGGAGGTCCGACGGCGGGGCAGAGCCAATTCGCGCAGACGCACCCAGTCCAGGGCGGGTGCGGGCAGACGGACCCCCGGCCGGTTCCGGGGAACCCGCACGCGCAGGGCACCCGGGGTGATCGTGCACCGGACCGGTGTCGGCAGGCGCAGGGCCTCGCCGTCGACGCCGACCGGGATGTCGGGTGCGTCGGCGTCGATGACCACCTCGGTGGCGGTGCGCTGCACAAGACCGCGGCTGCGCGCCCGATTGAGCAGACCGACCGCCTGCCGGGCGCTGGACACCGAGATCGCCACGACCCCGAGCCGGCCCCGGTCCAGCCTGGTGCGCCGGCCCATCCCGGCCAGGTCGTCGGTGGTGTACGGGCCGTTGCTGACCAGGATCGCCTGGGGGCCGTCCACGAGTTCCCCGTCGATGCGGGCACGCAAGCGCGCCCTGCCGTCACCGGCGAGCAGATCCGGCAGCATGTCCAGCACGGTCCCGGTCTTGTCGTCGCGATAGTTCGGGCTCTGCACGATGTCGGCATACACCCCGAACGAGGCGTTGTTGACGAACGTGCGGCCGTCGATGTCGCCGAGATCGACGCGCAGTTCGACGCCGTCGCGCAGTGCGTCGAGGCCGGCGGCGGGGTCGTCGCGATCCAGACCGAGATCGAGTGCGAAATGATTGCGGGTCCCGGCACTGATCACCAGGAACGGAATGTCGTGCGCTGCGGCGATGCCCGCCACGAGCGCCTGGGTGCCGTCACCGCCGGCGACACCCAGCAGATCGGCTCCGCGTGCGACGGCCTCGAGCGCCAGCGCCTCGACGTCGACGGGTTCGGGTCCGTCGAGCAACGCCACCGTGGCGCCCAGCTCCTCGGCCTTGCGTTGCAGATCGAACTTGACCACTTTCCCGCCGCCGGAACGCGGATTCATCACCAGGAACGGCTTCTCCACCGGCGCCGCAGGATATTCGGGCTGTCCGGTCTCGTCGTGGTGGATACGCAGCGCCGCGCGGGCACACACGAGGGCGAGCGCCACGAGGACACCTGCGACGACCACGACCCACAGGTTTCTCTCGCGGATGTACAACGCCAGCACCGCGATCGGTACGACGACGGCCAGAACGAGCGCCGCCGCCCTCACCGCGCCACGCCGGGACAGGAACCAGTAGATCGCTGCGATGGTGATCGCGACCCCGGCGATTCCCACGACCACGAGCAGCACCGCACCGCCCACACCCGCCTCGGCGATCGGCAGGACGATCGCGACGAGCACACAGAGCGCCGCGGCGCGCGCCCACCAGCGTGCCGCGCCCGGAATTTCGTCGACGACGGCGGACACGATCGGTCACCCGCTCGGTGCGTCTGCGTCGACGTCCGCCGCTGCGTCGCGACCGGACTGTTCCTGCCACATCCGAACCGGACGCACGAACACTTCGAGCACCAGCAGCGCGAGGAGCACACCGATCACGATCCACACGACCACCATGCCCGTGGGGTACCGCCAGAACATCAGCAGCACCGCACCGATCGCAACGATCGCCACCCGCAACGGAACTCGGGCCCGAGCCACCCACAGTTCGACTTCGTTGGGCGGGCGTGTGCGACGTGCTCGCTGCAGGGTGTCCAGTCCGCGACCGAATCCGCGGCGCACCGCGGTGGCCGAGGCGGAGCCTCCGGTCAGGTACGCGGCCACCGCGATCACCAGGCCGAGGACGGCGACACCGCGCAGCGCGGCCCGGAGCGGCACGAGCACCGTGTCGATGAGTGTGGAGGCGGCGTCGGGAGACAGGACGTCCGGTGGAATCTGGTCGAGATATATTGCGCGCCCGATGATCAGACCGACGGCGAGCACGAACATCCCGATCGCCAGGGCGACGCCCACGAACGCGAGGGCGCGTAGGCGGCGGCCCGTCGGTGCGACCACCACGGCGGCCACGGCCGCGGCGATCGTGACCCACGGCAGGATGTCGGCGGCCTTGTCCAGCGCGGACACTGCACGTTGCGCCCGAACGAGATCCGGTGACTGGAACAGCACGAACTGCTTGTCGATCGCCGGGATCTTCTCGGCGAACGTGAAGCCGCGATCGATCAGGCGTGCCTTGACATTGTCGATGACCGTCCCCAGCGAGATGCTGACGGTGCCGGACTCGTCCACCGTCACGGAAGACGGCCCGACATCGCCCGTCACGACCGCGACCAGCCCGTTGTGGGCGGCCCGGTTCGCTTGGATCCACAGGTCGTCGAACTGATCGCTGCGCACCAGCGACAACACCGTTTCGTTGACGAAACTGCGTGCCTGTCCGGCGATCACCGGCGCCAGCCCGTCGATCGCGCGATCGAGACGCGGCGCGTTCTCGGCTGCCGGCACCAGGTCGGTGAGTGCCGACAGGGCGTCCGACGTGAGCTGCTGGACGTCGACCCGGTCGAAGATCTCGTCGGTGACGGAGTTGGCGATCTGATTCTGGATCGCCGGATCCGACGCCAACGGGGCGACGGTGGTGACGTACCGGTCGGTATCGAGAACTTCGCCGCGCACGAAACGCGCTGTCACCGTGGCGATCGACAGGACTCCGACCAGGACGGTCAGGATCGCCACCGCCGTCCATCGCAGCGCATGGCGAGGCTTCCGCTCCGGGGGCGCGCCCTCGGCGGGAACCTCCGCGGCCTTCGACCGTAGGGTCGCGACCTCGGCGCGCAATCGCTCCAGTTCGGCCCGCTCGCCCGAGGCGAGCGGGCCGTCCGGGACACCCGATCCGGTCGGGCCGACACCCGATGTCATCGTCGTGGATCAGTCGTAGGTCAGTAGTACTCGGCGGCCTGCGGCTTCCACGTCGACACGGCCCAGATCACCACGATGTTCAGCGCGATGATCAGGATCGACCACCACGGGTAGTACGGCAGCCACAGGAAGTTCGCGATGATCGACAGTGCCGCGATGATGATCGCGCTGACCCGCGCCCACGTCTGGCCCGCCATCAACGCGATACCCACGAGGATCATGAGGACGCCGAGAACGATGTGGATCCAGCCCCAGCTGGTGAAGTCGAGCTTGTAGATGTATTCGACGCCACGCACGAACACTTCGTCCTCGGCGACGGCGGCGATTCCTTGGAAGAGGGAGATGATGCCGAGGGTCACGAGGATCACCGCGGCCCCGATGGAGGTGCCCGCAGCGATTCCCTGCTTGACGCTGCCGGCCTCCGGATTGACACGCACATCTTCGGACATGAGAGTTCCTTTGACGAGGTGAGTGGTATCGGTAGTATGCGCGCGGTTGGCGTTCTCGGCACGACTTTGATGATCAACTCCAGAACTCGCCTCCCGGCCCGATGCGTGGTGCCGACGAACCCGGAATTGCACCGGGCCCCACGGGATACCGACGAGATCCCGTCTGCCAGCGGAAACAGGGCCGGAGACCTGTGCGGAGCGCTATCGTCGAGGGTCGAAACGCTGTACCCGTCCTCACGAAAAGAGACCACCGTGACCGGTACCGAAGTCGACGAGATGGGGCCCATCGACTATCTCGTCATCGAATTTCCCGCCGACCGGCCTCCGGACGGCTCCGCCCTGCCTCTGCTGGTCGACCTCGTCGAACGCGGCATCATCCGCGTGCTCGACCTCGAGTTCGTCCAGAAGGGCGCCGACGGTTCCGTGTCCGGGATCGACATCACCGACGTCGGGCTCCAAGGAGACTTCGACGTGACACTGTTCGCCGAAGCGTACTCCGGACTGCTCGACGAAACCGACCTCGCCGAGGCCGGTGAGGCGCTGGAACCGGGATGCTCGGCGGCCGTCCTGATCTACGAGAACACTTGGGCAGCACCGCTGGCGGCAAAGTTACGCCACAACGGGGCTCAGCTCGTCGCGTCGGGACGGGTGCCGGTGCAGGGCATCCTGGCATCGCTCGATGCTCTCGAAGCCAAGAGCTGACCGAGTTCCAGGACCGACAGGAACCGCACATCCAGAGAAAGGTTGAACCATGCCCGGATTGCTCCGCGGCGTCGCCCGGACCGCCGTGATCGCGGGAACCGCGACGTCCGTGTCGAATCGTGTCTCGCGCCGCCAAGGACAGCGCTGGGCCCGGCAGGAACAGGAAGAGTACGCCCGTGCGCAGCAGCAGCAGCAAGCTGCACCTCCGCCGCCGCCACAACCTCAGGCTTCGGGTGGCGTCGACCGGCTCGAGGCGCTGAAACAACTCGGCGAGCTGAAGGCCCAGGGTGTGCTCACCGAGGCCGAGTTCGAAGCCGAGAAGGCCCGAATCCTCGCCGGCTGACCCGGTGCTCCCCCCTTTTTCCGAGCGAACGGTACATCCGATCGATCCAAGGAGACGAGCGATACATTCGCTCGGAAAAAAGAGGGGTGGGTTGTGCGCTCGAAGAACACCGGAAAGGTGAGCGCGCCGAGAGCAGGGTCGGCCGGCAGTCGGGTTGGCCGGCCGACCCGTCAGCTCATGGCCGTCTTACCCAGTGCGTGCGCCTTGAGCTGCTGGAACTCCGCCTCGGTGATCACTCCCGAGTCCAGGAGCGACTTGGCCTCCGAAATACTTTCGGCGGGCGACTTTCCCGCGACCTCCCTGATGTACTGATCGGTGGCCTGCTTGGCTTCGACCTGCGCTGCACGCGCACGCTCGGCCATGCCCCGGCCCCGGACGATCAGGTAGATGAACGCGCTCAGGTATGGGAACAGCACCAGCACGATCACCCACACCGCCTTGACCCAGCCGGAGACGGTGTGATCCCGGAACAGGTCGACCAGGATCTGGAACAGCACGATCAGGTACGCCACGAAGGCGAACACTACGATCGTGTACCACACGTAATCCCAAAACGAATCCATGACGTGCACCTTTCCGAGTGCGCAGGGCGAACGGATCCTCCAGCGGAGGATTCTCCGGCTATCTTGCTCCCGCGCGCAGCGGAATTCCGTGCAGTTCGCCAAAATTGGCGGTCGAGTCTTCTCAGATTCCCGCCCGGGCACTCACCCTGCCCGCGTCGATCGCAGCGAGGAGCAGCTTTCTGTCGTTCTTGTTGCGCTGGGAATACAGCTCCGCGAATTCTGCGATCGCCTCGTCGAACTCCGTGCCGGGGCCGAGGTAGGTGGCGATCGCGACGCGGTCGCTCGACCGCGCGTGCCCGTAGGCGAGCACCCGGCCGCACAACCTGCCGTACAACGCCATTCCTGTCGGGGTCATCGCCTCGATGACCGCCGAGCCCTTGCCGTCGCGGAGTTGCCGGATGTAGAAGTCGCGCTGCACTCCGTCCGCGCCCACGCCCGCCTGCCAGCCGAGGAAGATGTCGCTCGCCGCCTGCATGAGCCGCTGCCCGTTGACGACACGTTCACCTTCGTTCTCGAAGGTCGGGCCGTCGACGTAGTCCGCGAGCACCGATCGCTGGGCTTCCTTGGCCTGCAGGAACAACGGGTCGTCGTCGTCCCGTCCGCGGAGCAGCATGATCCAGGCGCGGGTGCCGACGCTGCCGACGCCGACCACCTTGCGGGCGGCCTGCACGAATTCGAACTGTTCGAGCAGGACACGCCGGTCCCACTGCAGGGTCGACCGGTAGGACCGGAGACGTTCGTGCAGCTCCTTGTAGATCAGTTCGGTGTCGAGGTCGGGGAAGACCTCCTCGATCGGGACGATGAGCGGTGGCGCGCTGATGATCCGGCGTTTGCCGTCGACGATCGTCGTGAGTTTTCCGAGCGCCTGCACGCTGTCGCGGGTCATCGATTTCTCGATGAGTTTGCGGGTGCGTTTCTTCATCGTCGAATCGAGTTCGTCGCGCAGTTCCACGAGTTCGGTGGACGGTTCGATGTGCGAATACCAGACCGCGAGGTTCCCCCGCTCGGCCTGGGCGAGCATCGTCTCGCGGTATTCGGCGACGCACGCCCGGGTGATCCGTTTGCGGTCCCTACCGGTGAACCCGTTGTCGCGGGCCGCGACCGCGAGGCTCGTCACGAGCCGTTTGACATCCCATTCGAACGGACCCGGATAGGTCTCGTCGAAGTCGTTGACGTCGAATGCCAGTTTCCGTTCGGGTGTGGCGTAGAGCCCGAAGTTGCTCACGTGCGCGTCCCCGCACAACTGGCATTGCAGGCCGCTGTTCGGGGTGCGCGACAGATCGTCCGCCATCACCAGGGCCGCGCCGCGGTAGAACGCGAACGGGGAACTGGACATCCGCCCGTACCGGACCGGGACCAGTTGCGGTATCCGGGTCGCCGCCTGCCGTTGGAGCAACCCCATCGGATCGCGCGGTTCGTCGGGCGACACCTCGGCGAGTGCGGCGATCGGGGTGGCGCGCCGCGCCGCGAGACCGGCCTCGACGCGCTCTTGGTGTGTGGGGTGATGGACGACGTGCCCGTTCGTTTGCGTCATGGTCGACCCTCCGAGCGGCTGTGCCGATCGTTCCGGTCCACAGGCCGGGCGTCCGGCAATCGGGATGCGCGGTGCCGACGGCGCCGGCGGTATCCACGGTATCCCGCCCACCGGGTCCGGGTGCGGCGAACGAAACGCCGCTGGGGATCAGCCGGTCACCCGTGCCGCGTTGCCCGCGTCGACGGGCAGAACCGTGCCGCTGATGTGTGCGGCGGCCTCGGCGGCGAAGAACAGCACGACCCGGGTGATCTCCTCGGGATCGAGCCACGGCACGGGCTGTGCGTGCAGGGACGTGAACACCGGGGCCACATCCTCGGCGGTCGGTTTCCCGAGGTCGGGGCGCAGCATGCCGTACAGGAAGTCGTTGTGGATCATCGGGGTCGAGATGTTGCCGGGAGCAACGGCATTGACGGTGATCCCGTGCTGCGCGAGGTCGAGGGCGGCACTCTTCGTCAGGCCGATGACACCCCACTTGGAGGCGCTGTAGGCCGCCATGTTGGTGTTGCCGGCCCGGCCGAGCATCGAGGAGATCGTCACGATCCGGCCGTAGCCGCGCTCGATCATGCCTGGTGCGACCGCTCCGATGGTGTTGAACACGCCCGTGAGGTTCGACGAGATCGCCTCGTCCCACATGTTCTGCGGCATCACCTGTACCGGCGCCGCGACGGAGACCCCGGCGTTGGCGACCGCGATGTCGACGCGGCCGAATTCGTCGGTGGCGCGAGCGACGAGCTTGTCGAGGGCGCCACGGTCGGCGGTGTCGAGTTTTTCCGCGATCACGCGCCGGCCGGTGGCCTCGATCAGGCGAACGGTTTCCGCGAGGTCGTCGTCGGTCGCGAGCGGGTAGAACACCGCGTCGCTGTTCTCGCAGCGATCGCAGATCACCACGTCGGCGCCGCGCTCGGCGAACGCGACCGCGTGCGAACGGCCCTGCCCGCGCGCCGCTCCCGTGACCAGCGCGACCTTGCCCTCGAATTCGTTCACGTCCACTCCTGTGCGTCGGCTACCCGACCATCGATACGCGAGTGGGATCGGTCCCACCAGAACCGATCCCACTCACCGAACCGACGGCGAAGCTATCCGCGGGACAGGACCAGCCCCGAGGTCGGTACGCCGGTGCCCGCGGTGACGAGTGCGTTCTCGACGTCGGGTACCTGATTGACCGAGGTGCCGCGGATCTGACGCACCGCCTCGGCGATGCCGTTCATGCCGTGGATGTACGCCTCGCCGAGTTGGCCGCCGTGCGTGTTGAGCGGCAGGTGCCCGCCCAGTTCGATGCCTCCGTTCGCGACGAAGTCCTTCGCCTCGCCGGGCTTGCAGAATCCGAGTTCCTCGAGCTGCATGAGCACGTACGGGGTGAAGTGGTCGTAGAGCACCGCCGTCTGCATGTCCTGCGGCGTCAGACCGGACTGCTCCCACAACTGGTTGCCGACGATCCCCATCTCCGGCAGACCCGTCAACCCGTCGCGGTAGTAGCTGGTCATGATGAACTGGTCCTGCGCACTGCCCTGGGCCGCACCGGCGATCAGCACCGGCGCCTGCTTCAGGTCCTTCGCGCGTTCGGGACTGGTCACCACGATCGCGACACCGCCGTCCGATTCCTGGCAGCAGTCGAGCAGGTGCAGCGGCTCGGCGATCCACCGCGAGTTCTGGTGGTCCTCGAGCGTGATCGGCTTGCCGTAGAAGAACGCGTTCGGGTTGGTGGCGGCGTGCTTGCGGTCCGCGACCGCGACCGCACCGAAGTCGGCGCTGGTCGCGCCGGTGGCGTGCATGTACCGCTGCGCCACCATCGCGACGAACGACGCCGGGGTGCTCAGACCGTGCGGGTAGGAGAACGCGTTGTCGGTGCCCGACGAGTTGACCTGCGTGGCCAGCGCCGAGTTGACCTGACCGAAGCGGGCGCCCGAGCGCTCGTTGAACGCGCGGTAGGCGACGACGACGTCGGCGACACCGGTGGCCACCGCCATCGCGGCCTGCTGCACCGTCGCGCACGCGGCGCCGCCGCCGTAGTGGATGCGCGAGAAGAACTTCAGGCTCGGGATCCCCACCGACCGTGCGACCGCGACCTCGGTGTTGGTGTCCATCGTGAACGACGTGAGGCCGTCGACGTCCTCGGGGCGCAGCCCGGCGTCGTCGAGGGCGGCGCGCACCGCTTCGGCGGCGAGGCGCAGTTCGCTGCGGCCCGAGTCCTTGGAGAAGTCGGTGGCGCCGATGCCGACGATGGCGGCGCGGCGGGACAGCCCGCTCATGCGGTACCTCCGATCACGAGGGTGGCCTTGGCGTTGATGTGGTTACCGAGGCTGTTGCTGCCCACGATGTCCAGGGTGATCAGGCCCTCGTCGACGGACGCGACGGTGCCCGTCAGGTTCAGCGTGTCGTACGCGTACCAGGGCACCCCGAGCCGCAGCGAGATCGACTTGATCACGGCGCGGGGACCGGCCCAGTCGGTGACGTAACGCTGCACCAGGCCGGTGTCGGTGAGGATGTTGACGAAGATGTCCTTCGATCCCTTTTTCCGGGCGAGGTCGCGGTCGTGGTGGACGTCCTGGAAGTCCCTGGTGGCCAGCGCGCTCGACACGATGAAGGTCGGGTCCCCGTAGACGGACAGGGCGGGCAGGGTCTCCCCCACGGTCACGGTTGCGGTGTTCATGCGGTCTCCTGACGGGGGGTCCAGGCGTACAGCGTCCACGGTGCGCCGCCGGTCTCGTCGTCGCCCGGGAAGTCGAGGTAGGTCACCTCGACGGGCATGCCGATGTGGACCTGCGCGGGATCGACACCGCGCAGCTCACCGAGCATGCGGACACCTCCCTCCTCCAGTTCGACCAGCGCCACGACGAACGGCAGCGACCGGCCGGGCACCTTCGGTGCGTGGTGCACGACGTAGCTGAAGACGGTGCCGCGACCGGATGCCACGACATAGTCGGTGGTTTCGGTCTTGTCGAGCCAGAGCGCGGGAACCGGGGGATGCTGCAGGGACCCGTCCGGCCGGCGCTGGATGCGCAGCTCGTGCGCGGCGACTCCGTCCCAGAAGAACTGAGAGTCCGGCGACGCGGAGGGACGCAGCAGCCGGGTCGGGTCGAGGTCCTCCGGCACCGCCGGTGCGTCCGCGGCCGCAGGCGCCTCCTTGGCGGGCGGCGCGAATTTCAGGATGCGGAACAACATTTCGGCGACGACCTCGTCGCCGACCTTCCAGATGTTGCGGGTCGTGAAGAACCAGCCCTCACCGAGACCGGTCTTCTTCGGGCCCACCACATCCTCGAGGGTGGACTCGATCGTGACCTCTTCACCGGGCCGCAGGTAGCGGTGGTAGATCTGGTCGCAGTTCGTCGCGACCACGGAGGTGTAACCGGCCTCGTCGAGGATGTTCGTCATCCGGCCGAGCGGATCGTCCTCCTCGCGCTTGGCGCCGAGTCCGCGCATCGTCCACACCTGGGCCATCGCCGGCGGTGCGACCAACCCGCCGTGCCCGGCCGCGACCGCGGCATCGGGGTCGGTGTAGATCGGGTTCTCGTCGCCGATCGCCTCGAGCCAGTTGCGGATCATCGGCATGTTCACCGGGTCGCGTCCGGCGCGGGGCTTCGACGGCCCGTCACCGCGAACCCGTTCCGCGGCGGCGAGGATCTCCTCGGGTGTCGTCATCGAAAGTGCCTCTCTCACCGCGGAACCCGGGGCATGCCCAGGCCCGCCGTCGCGATCAGTTCGCGCATCACCTCGTTGACGCCACCACCGAAGGTGATGACGAGGTTCCGCTTGATCTGCATGTCCAGCCAGCTCAGCAGTTCGCCCGTTTCGGGATCGGCGGGGTCGCCGTAGCGCCCGACGATCTCCTCGGCGAGCCGGCCGACCCGCTGGATACGTTCGGTGGCGAACACCTTGGTCGCCGACGCGTCCGCGATGTCCACGGCCTCGGATTCGCTGGCCGCGACCTGCCAGTTGAGCAGTTCGTTGAGGCGGAAGGTCGCGTGGATCTCACCGAGCGCGCGGCGCACGTCGGGCTCGCCCAGCAGATCGTGCGTCTTCGCCCATGCGGCCACGTGATCGTAGAGTCCGCCGACCTTGCCGGCCGGTCCGAGCATGACGCGCTCGTGGTTGAGCTGGGTGGTGATCAGCTTCCAGCCCTTGTTTTCCTCTCCCACAAGCATGTTCGCCGGGACCCGCACGTCGCTGTAGTAGGTCGCGTTGACGTGGTGGGCACCGTCGCACGTGATGATCGGGGTCCAGCTGAAACCCGGATCGGTGGTGTCGACGATGAGGATCGAGATGCCGCGGTGCCGCGAGTCGGCGGGACCGGTGCGCACCGCGAGCCAGATGTAGTCGGCGTCGTGGCCGCCGGTGGTGAAGATCTTCTGGCCGTTGACGATATAGGTGTCGCCGTCGCGCACGGCGCTGGTGCGCAGCGCGGCCAGGTCGGTGCCTGCCTCCGGTTCGGAGTAGCCGATCGCGAAGTGCACCTCACCGGAGAGGATGGCGGGCAAGAACTTTCGCTTCTGCTCCTCGGTGCCGTACACCTGCAGGGTCGGGCCGACGGTCTGCAGCGTCACGCTCGGGAGCGGGACGTCGGCGCGCACCGCTTCGTTGGCGAAGATCTGCTGTTCGATCTCGCCGAACCCGCGGCCGCCGAATTCCTTCGGCCAGCCCACGCCGAGCCAGCCGTCCTTGCCCATGCGGCGGATGACCTCACGGTAGGTGGGGCCGTGCCGCTCCGTGCGCATGATCGCGGCCTCCTCCGGGGAGATGAGATCCGCGAAGTAGGTTCGCAGTTCCGCCTGCAGCGCGCGCTGCTCGTCGGTCAGATCGATGAACACCGGGCCCCCACGAGGTCGAGTCGGTACGAGGCGCCGCCGATCAGGCGCGCCAGATCCTTGGCGGTCGAGGAATAGCGGTGCAGCGGGTAGGTCACGTCGACCCCGATGCCACCGTGCAGGTGGTGCAGCACCCGCATCGCGGGTGGCAGCTCCTCGGCGATCCAGTAGGCGGTGACGTCCAGATCGTCGTCCACCGCCGCCGAGCGGGCCCCGTCGTGAGCGACGCGCCAGGTCGACGCGAGCGCCGCGACGTGCAGGGTGCGCGCGGTGACGTAGACGTCGGCGATCTCCTGGGCCACGGCCTGGAAGGTCGCGAGCGGCTTGCCGAACTGATGGCGCGTGCTCAGGTGTTCGGCGGTCAATGCCGTTGCCCCGTCGAGCAGTCCGTCCGCGTATGCACCGATCGACGCGAGTGCGAGGCGGTACAGGACCGCGACGTCGGCGTCCGGATCCGCGCCGTCACCGAGGAGGGTGCCGACCGCGCCGTCGAACCGCACCGAGAACTCGGGGCTCCCCGCGGCGGACGGGCTCGCGGTCGCGGTGACACCGTCGGCGGTCGCGTCGACGGCGACGACACCGGCGTCCGTGGGCACCAGGATGTGCCGCGCGGTCGCGGCATACGGGACCGCGACGAAGTAGCCGGTGACCGCGTGGCCGCCGTCCACGGGCACCGCGGTCGCGGCCGGCGCGGCCGGGAACGGCCGGCCCTGCTCGGACAGTGCCGCGGTGAGCACGGCCCCGCCCGGGACGTCGGCGAGCAGCGCGTCCTGCTGCTCGTCGGTGGCCAGCGCGACGACGGGCAGTACCCCGAAGCCGAGCGTGGCCAGGGCCGGGACCGGGGCGGCCTTGCGGCCGATCTCGGTCAGTACCGTCGCGACCTCACCGACACCGAGTCCGGCGCCGCCGAGGCGTTCGGGTAGGGCCAGCGCGAGCAGATCGGCGCCGGCGAGCGCGGACCACAGGTCGTCTGCGGTCAGGTCGCGGGCGAGCAGGTCGACGGCGACTTCCGCCACCGCCTCCTGCGTCTCGTCACGTGCGAAGTCCACAATTCCACCTTCGATTAGAACGTGTGCCACGTTGTAGCACCGCTGAGCGGGTCCGAGCAGTGCAAGTCCCGGTCACCGGGGCAGCCCCAGCAGACGTTCGGCGGCCAGGCTGAGGAGGATCTGTTCGGTGCCGCCGGCGATGGTCAGGCAGCGCGTGTTGAGGAATTCGCGGCTGAGCGGACCCTCGACCCACCCGGCCTCCCCCGCCAGGTCCATCGCCAGCTCGGAGGTGTCCTGCCGCTGCCGCACACCGATGAGCTTGCGCACGCTCGACGCCGGACCCGGATCCTGACCGCCGAGCTGCGCGAGGGTCGTGCGCAGGTCGAGCAGCGAACCCGCCATCGCCTCGCAGATCTGGGTGGCGATGCGATCCTCGGCAACCGGGTCGCCGGGGCTGGACAGCTCGATCAGATCCTCGATGGCCTTGCCGAGCGACGACTTGCTGCCCATCGCGACCCGCTCGTTCGCGAGGGTGGTGCGCGCCAGTTTCCAGCCGCCGCCGAGCCCACCGACCACGCAGTCGTCGGGAACGAACACGCCGTCGAGGAAGACCTCGTTGAACAGTGCGTCGCCGGTGATCTCGCGCAGCGGCGAGACGGTGATACCCGCGGACTTCATGTCCACCAGGAAGTAGGTGATGCCCTTGTGTTTCGGTGCGTCGCGGTCGGTGCGGGCCAGACAGATCGCCCAGTCCGCGACCTGGGCGAGCGACGTCCACACCTTCTGCCCCTGCAACTTCCAGCCGCCGTCGACCTTCTCCGCGGTCGTGCGCAGCGCCGCGAGATCGGAACCGGCGCCGGGCTCGGAGAAGAGCTGGCACCAGACGATGTCGCCGCGCAGCGTCGGCATCGCGAATCGCTCGATCTGCTCGGGGGTTCCGTGCTCGAGGATCGTGGGCACCGCCCACCAGCCGATCACCAGATCGGGCCGCTCCACGCCGGCCGCGGCGAGTTCCTCGTCGATGAGAATCTGCTCGGCGGCGCGGGCGCCCCGGCCGTACGGGGCGGGCCAGTGCGGTGCGAGGTAACCGGATTCGGCAAATGCGTTGCGCCGCTCCGGTTCCGGAAGACCGGCGAACTCGGCGATCTCGGCGCGGATGCGGGCGCGCTCGTCGTCGAACTCCGACAGGTCGATGCCGAGGTGACGGCGGACGCCCGCGCGGGTCAGCGCGGTGACCCGCGCACGCCACCACGTGGACCCACCGAGCAGCTGGCGGGTGGCCACGGCGCGACGCAGATACAGATGGGCGTCGTGCTCCCAGGTGAACCCGATGCCGCCGAGCACCTGGATGGCGTCCTTGGCGGTCTGCACCGCGGCGTCGAGCGAGACGGCGGCCGCGACGGCCGCGGCGATGGGCAGTTCGTCCGGCGCGGTGTCGGCGGCGGAAGCCGCGTCCCACGCGGTGGCACGGATCTTCTCGGTGCGGCACAACATCTCGGCGCACAGGTGCTTGACCGCCTGGAACGCACCGATCGGCTGCCCGAACTGTTCGCGGATCTTCGCGTACTCGACCGCGGTGGTCAGCGCCCAGCCGGCGATGCCGGCGAGTTCGGCGGCGGCGAGTGTCGCGGCCAGGTCCCGGACCAGACCGGAACGTACGGTCACGACACGGTCGGCGGTGACCGCGACCGAGTCGAGCCGCACTCTCGCCAGCGCGCGGGACTTGTCGAGGGTGTCGAGGGGCTCGAGATGCAGGCCGGGGCTGTCGGCGTCGACGAGCGCCCAGCGCTCCTCGGCCTCGGACGCATCGGCACCGCCGGCACCGGCGACGCGGACAAGGACCGCCACCCCGGGTTCCGCGGCGATCGCGGGTCCGGCGTCGCCGCCGAGGGTCAGGCCGTCGGTGGCGTCGGTCGCGTCGACCGCGAGATCGAGCGCGGCGGCCACGGGTACGGTGCCCTCGCTCAGCAGGGCGGCCGTCTTGGCGGCGGAGTCGCCTCCGGAACCGAACACGAGCGCGGCGAGCGCGGTCGTGAGAACCGGTCCCGGTGCCAGTTCGTGCGCGGCCTGCTCGAGCATCACGGCCAGATCCACCGTGGTGGCGCCGAGCCCGCCCGCGCATTCGGGAACGGCCACCCCGAACAGGCCCAATTCGGCGAGCGAACCCCAACCCTGCTTCCACATTTCCGCTGGCTGGTGGCGTAACTTGTCTATCGGAGACGCGGAGCGCGCCCAAGCACGCACGGAGGCCTGGACAGCCCGCTGCTCCTCGGTGGTGGCGATACTCACAGCGGATCTCCGCCTTTCGAAAATGACATCAACGTCTAGAACGTGTTCTAATATGACACCGGTTCAGAGTCAAGGTGTGAGGAAAAAGTCCATGACGATACCGCCCAGCTCGCGTTCGACCGGAAGTGGAACACTGTCCGCCCTCACCGAGGACGATCTCAGTTCCAACGCCCAGAAAGAACGCCGCAAGCGGATACTCGACGCGACCCTGGCGCTCGCTTCCAAGGGTGGATACGAGGCCGTCCAGATGCGCGCGGTCGCCGAGCGCGCCGACGTCGCGGTCGGCACCCTCTACCGGTACTTCCCGTCCAAGGTGCACCTGCTGGTGTCCGCGCTCGGCCGGGAATTCGCACGCATCGACAGCAAGGGCAAGATCCCGCCGGGCCACACCCCGCTCGAACGCATGAACCTGATCCTGAGCCTCATCACCCGCGCCATGCAGCGCGACCCGCTCCTCACCGAAGCGATGACGCGCGCGTTCATGTTCGCCGACGCATCGGCCGCCGCCGAGGTCGACCGGGTCGGCCAGCTCATGGACCGGCTGTTCGCCCGCGCGATGAACGAAGGCGAGCCGACCGAGGAAGAGCTGGCCGTCGCGCGCGTCATCAGCGACGTGTGGCTCTCGAATCTCGTGGCGTGGCTGACCCGCCGTTCGTCGGCGACCGACGTCGCCCGCAGACTCGAGCTCACCGTCGAACTGCTGCTCGGCGACGGCTCCCGCCGGCCCGCCCAGGTGCCCGTCGCCGGCTCCTGAGAGCTCCCGGAACGAACCTGTAACCGGGAACACGCCCCGAACCGTGCATCCGGAGCGACGGGCGGGACCTATTCCCCTACCGTGGGAAGAATGAGCGCCCAAGACCTCCCGATCGACCTGCGTCGCGCACTCGTCACGGTCGCGCGATCCCCCCGACTGCTCGTGGCGTCGGACTACGACGGAACGGTCGCGCCCATCGTCGCCGATCCCGACAAGGCGTTCCCTCACGCCGAATCGGTCCGCGCCCTGCGCGCGCTCGCGGGGCTGCCGTCGACGTCGGCCGCCGTCATCTCCGGCCGCGCACTCAAGGACCTGGCAGCGCTGTCGCGTCTTCCCGCCGAGGTCCAGCTGGTCGGTAGCCACGGCTCCGAGTTCGACATCGGATTCGTGCACGCCATCGACACCGACGCCAAGGAGTTGCTGCGCGGCATCATCGCCGGACTCGACAACGTCGCCCGGCTCTACGACGGCGTGCACGTGGAGATCAAACCCGCGAGTGCGGCCCTGCACGTGCGCAATGCGAGCGAACGCGACGCCGAGCTCGCGCTGGCCACCGTCCGCGCCGACCTGGCGCGCCTGCCCGGCGTGCAGGTCACCGAGGGCAAGTCCGTGATCGAACTGTCCGTCGTGCCCACCGACAAGGGTCGCGCGCTCGACATCATCCGGCATCAGGAATCGGCGACGGCGGCGGTGTTCTTCGGCGACGACGTCACCGACGAGAAGGCGTTCCGGTCGCTGCACGGGCCGGATGTCGGAATCAAGGTCGGTGACGGCGACACCAGCGCCGAGTTCCGGGTTTCGAGCACCGAGGACGTCGCCGCGGCCATGGCGTTCCTGCTCGACCAGCGCCGCACGTGGCTGTCCGGTGCGGACGCCCCGCGCATCGAGCGTCTCACCATGCTCGCGAGTCCCCGGACCAAGGCCCTGATCACCCCCGACGGCACCATCTCGTGGCTGTGCCATCCGGAACCGGATTCGGCCGCGGTGTTCGCGCATCTGCTCGGCGGGGAGGCCGCCGGCCACTTCACGATCGGCCCGCTCCGCGAGGCCCTGCCGCTGAGCCAGCGGTACGTCGACTCCACGATGACCGTGGTCACCCGGTGGGCGAGCCTGGCGGTCATCGACTATCTGCCGCACGACGTCGAGCCCGGCCGTACCGATCTGACGCGCGTCATCACCGGCACCGCGAAGGCGGTCGTCACGTTCGCCCCGCGCCCCGAGTTCGGACAGGGGCAGGTCATCCTCGAGGCCGTCGACGACGGCCTGCGGGTGTTCGGCCTCAACGAGCCGTACGTGCTGCGCTCCCCCGACGTGCGGTGGGACATCACCACCGACGGAACGCAGCAGACCGCGCACGCGGTGGTCGATCCGTCGGAGAACGATATCATCCTCGAGTTCCGTTGCGGAACAGAAGATTTGAGCCCACACCCGGTTGCGGAGGTGGAGCGGCGCGCACAGGCCGAGGCGTACTGGTGGCAGTGGGCCGCGGAACTCGACCTGCCGCCGCTCAAGCCGGACCTCATCAAGCGGTCCGCGCTCACGCTGCGCGGTCTGGTTCACGAGCCGACCGGCTCGATCCTGGCCGCGGTGACGACATCGCTGCCCGAGGAGATCGGCGGCGTCCGCAACTGGGACTACCGCTACTGCTGGCTCCGCGACGCCGCGCTCACCGCCCACGCCCTGGTCGGTGTCGGTTCGCTCGGCGAGGCCGAGGCCTACCTGGACTGGGTGCACCGCGTGCTCGAGACGATCCCCGGGCCGGAACGCCTGCATCCGCTGTATTCGCTTGCCGGCGGCCCACTTCCGCCCGAGGCGGTGCTCGACAACCTGCCCGGCTACGCCGGGTCCCGGCCGGTGCGGGTCGGCAACGCCGCCAACCAGCAGGTGCAGCTCGACGTGTTCGGGCCGATCGTCGACCTGATCTCGGCGCTCGCGCACCGACGCGAGGAACGCGGCATCCCGCACGCCGAAGCGCTGACCGACCGCGATTGGGACCTGGTGTGCGCCATGGTCACCGCCGTGCAGCGGCGGTGGTTCGAACCCGATCACGGCATCTGGGAGATCCGGGACAACCCGCGGCACCACGTGTACTCGAAGGTGATGGGCTGGCTCACCGTCGACCGGGCCCTGACGCTGGCCGCGAAGTTCGGCCGCACCGCCGGTGAGGGGTGGACGGAACTTCGGGACGAGATCGCCGACGAGGTGCGGGAGAAGGGCTGGAACGAGGATGTCCGCTCCTACACCGCCGCCTACGACGGCACCGACCTCGACGCCGCGACGCTGTTCGTCGGTCTGACCGGCCTGGTCGATCCGAGCGACGAGAGGTTCTATGCGACGGTGGTCGCGACCGAGGCCGAACTGCGCAGCGGCTCGACGGTGTACCGGTACCGGCACGAGGACGGACTGCCCGGCACCGAGGGTGGTTTCCACCTGTGTGCCGCGTGGCTCGTCGAGGCCTATCTGCTGGTCGGCGCCCGCCCTCAGGCGGAGGCCCTGTTCGCGCAGCTCGTGGCGGCGGCCGGTCCGACCGGCCTGCTCAGCGAGGAGTACGACCCGGTCGCCGAACGGGCCCTGGGCAACCATCCGCAGGCGTACAGCCACATCGGGCTCCTGCGCTGCGCCCAGCTTCTGTCGGGACACTCCACCTAAGGCGCCTACCGAAACGACACCCGCTCACGTCCTGGACGTGAGCGGGTGTCGTTTTCGTCGGCGGGTCGGTCGGCGGTTCACGTGATGCCGACGAGGCGGTACGCCTCCCGGATCGAGTCGACCTTGCCCTTCCGGTCCGGGTCGCCCCCGAAGTAGGTCAGGCCGACGTCGACGGTTGCCTGGAGCGCGTCGGTGAACGTCGCTCGCGGTGTCAGCCGGGCCATCGCCAGGTAGGTCAGGACCGCGACGTCCTCGACCGTGAACACGCGTGCCCCGTTCTTGGTCATAGTGAGCAGGTTGTGCACCGCCTTGTTGTGGATGCTGCTGTTGAAGTGGACCCAGCCCTGATCGTTGCGGTTGCTCGGCAACTCACCGGGACGCAGCGCACGGAAGTTGTTCATGTGTGCGGGATGTCCAGTTCGGGTGGGGTCTTCGAAGTCGCGGAGCGGTCGGCCGTCCGGGCGGAGCCCGGCACCGATCTTCCAGTCCCACGTGCTCACGTCGTGGCGGTCCGGCGCGGTGTACCAATTGCCGATGACGACTCCCGCGACATCCGCGTACGACTCGTTGAGAGCCCCGGACTGGTTTGCGTACACGAGGTTCGAGGTCGACTCGATCACCCCGTGGGTGAGTTCGTGGCCGATGACGTCGAGGTACCGCGACAAGCTCACGAGCCGGCCGTTCCGGGAGATCTGCCCGTACCACATCCGGCGCTTCCACCAGAAGGCGTTCAGCAGTGTCGGCGGGGGTTCCATGCTTGCTGCGGTGGCGTTGACCAGCGAGATCAGATCCATGCCCTTGTCGTCGATGCCGTCGCGCTGCAGGACGACCTTGTAGAAGTCCTGGACCCGGGAGGCGTTGAGGTGCGCGGAGACGGCGGCCCGGTTGGTCGTGCCGAAGTCGCTCGTGGGGGCCTCGACGGGATTGCGCGGCACCGGTGGGTCGCTGTCGAGATCCGCGAACCGCAGGTCGTAGGTGTGGACCGCACGCAGCGGATCGGAGAGCCGGCAGATGGTGCCGTTCGGATCCGCGAGCTGCCCGAGGAGCGTCTGGTGGTCGTCGTTCTCGTCGACTCCGACGCACCGGGCCGGGGTCGGAAGCGCGGTCGCCACGGCGCTGTAGCAGAACAGGATCTCTCCGTCGTGGGCATCGACGAGGTAGTCGAAGGACGGCGGGACCGGTCGAGGTCCCATTCCGCGCACCTCGTCCGCGTCGCCGGCGGCTTCGTCGCCGGTGGTGGGAGGCTCGGCCGGGACCTCGGCGAACAACCATGCCAGGTGCCACGACCCCGAGTCCTCGTCCTTGTAGAAGGTGAGGGTCGCGCCCACCCCGACGTCGGGAGGCAGATCATTGCCGGTGTACCGAGCGAGCCTCGCGAGCGCCTCCGCTCGATCGAGAGACTCGATCGGGTCGACACCGGTGACCTCGTCGAGCCGCGCGTTCACACTCACGAGTTCGCGTGATTCGGTCATTTCGACGACGGCCCCGGACCCGAAGACCGGGATGTTCCGTGACGTCTGGTGGAAGCGCACCTGTCGGGTTCCGGCCGCCCGCAGGTCCTGCTCACCGTCGAACACCAGACCCGGTACCCGTTCGGGCCGTTCGGGTTCCACCAGGGATTCGAGGGACGGGCGGTCGTCGCTCCGGAGCAGCTGATCCACGTAGAACCGGGCTGCCGCCTCGTTGCTGGTGAAGATCGGTGCGGGGGCGTCGAATTCCGGCGCGGCGGCCCCGGCCGGGAACGACTCCGGCGACCGTGCGTTCTCGTCCGGGGACACCGCCGGGTCCTCGGCGACGTGGTAGTGGAGGAATTCCAGGGAAGTAGACATACGAAACACCTTCGGTTTCTTGCATGTTCGAGTTCGGCGACTGCCGCGTACGGCTCGCCGCGGTCGCGAGGTGCGGCCACGATTCGACGGTAGGGCGAGCGGCCGACCACCACACGGGTAGTCCGCTACCTCAATCTGCGCGGCGCACTGCTACCGATTTGCGCAACGGCCTGCAGCAGTCGGGTAGCACGCGGTTGCCGACGGGAAAGACAGCCGCGCGCGGGATTCCGCGCGCCGGTGTCTTCCTGCCGCGCGGCCGCCGCCTACGCACGGATTATTCAGCGCACCAAAGGCTTTCGGCCGGACCTGCGGTGCGTCCGGGGAGTAGTTCGGTCTCCAGCGTCTCGACCTGAGCGACCCCCGAGTGCGACGGGGCCGCGAGCAGGAGTTCGCCGGTGCGGCGGCCCTTCTCCTTCTGCGGCTGACGGATGGTGGTCAGCCCCTCGCGCAGCGCCTCGTCGATGCCGTCGAAGCCGGTGATCGACAGGTGCCCGGGCACATCGAGCCCGGAGTTGTGCGCCCACGCGAGCGCACCCAGCGCGAGAACGTCGGTGGTGCACATGAGCGCGGTGATCCGCGGATCGGCCGTCATCGCCTGTGCGGCACCGGCTGCACCGTCGTCGGCGGTGTGGGCGTACCGCTCGACGACGGTGAGTTCGGCGGGATCGAGTCCGGCGGCGGTCATCGCCTCCTGCACCCCACGGATCCGTTCGTGCTGCACGTGGAAGCTCTCGGTGGCGAAACGCGAGGCGTCGGCGACACCGTCGTGGCGGTCGCGGCCGAGCCGCATGGAGACGATGCCGATCCGCTGGTGTCCCAATCCGATGAGGTACTCGGCGAGGCGTCGCATCGAACCGCGGTCGTCGATGCCGACGAGCGGTGCGGTGGCGATGCCGCGCGGCTGATCGCACACCACGATCGGGAGGTGCCGTTCGAGGACGGCCGCCAGGTAGGGGTCGCCGTCGGGTACCGAGTAGACGACGAAACCGTCGACGGAGGATCGGTGCACGACCTGCGCAGCCTCTTCGTCGTCGCGGCCCGGGCCGGCCGGGACGAGGAGCAGACCCTGTCCGGCGGCCTCGCAGGCCTCGGACAGTCCGGACAGGAAGGTCATGGCGGCGGGGTCGCGGAACGAGTAGCTCAGCGCTTCGGTGAGCAGAACACCGACGGTCCCGGCCTTGCGGGTGCGCAGCGACCGCGCCATCGGGTCGGGCCCAGGATATCCGCGCCGCTTGGCGACCTCGAGGACACGTTCGCGCAGTTCCGCGGACAGCTGATCGGGCCGGTTGTACGCGTTGGAAACCGTGGTCCGCGAGATCTTCAGCTCGGCCGCGATCGAGGCCAGAGTGGCCTGGCGACGAGGCTGACGAGACCTGGGCATGCACGGACCGTAGCTGTGTGTTGCCTGTCACGGCCACCCGGGTCCGGTCAAAAGTCCCGATCCGGTCCGCTAAAGTAGAACGGTAACGGTTTCCAATAACGTTAGGGTTGCCTCCCGCGGACACGCCCGACGTCGAATCCAGGAGAAGGATCAGTGCGACTGTCCCCCCGCACGCGTGCCGCCACCGCCACCGCAGCCCTCGCCTGCGCCACCGCACTGAGCCTGACCGCGTGCGGCTCGACCGGGGACAAGGATTCGAACGAGATCAAGGTCGTCGCATCGACGAACGTGTGGGGTTCGGTCGCACAGGCCGTCGCGGGCGACCGCATCGAGGTCCGGTCCCTGATCACGGAGCCGTCCGCAGACCCCCATTCCTACGAGGCCAGCCCGACCGACGCGGCGGCGATCAGCGACGCGTCGCTCGTCGTCTACAACGGCGGCGGCTACGACCAGTTCGTCGACGACGTCCTCGAGACCACGAACACCGGTGCGGCGACCGTCGACGCCTTCGCCCTGTTCGAGTCCGGCGAGAACAGCGACCTGCACGACGGGCACGCGCACGGAGCGGAGACAACCGGTGGGAACACCGCGGCGACCGGTGCCGACGAGGCGCACGACGAGGGCCACGAAGACGAAGGCCACGAAGCCGAGGGCCACGAAGAGGACAGCCACGCCACCGAGAGCGCCGGCGAGGACGGCCACAGCGAGGACGGACACGAGGGCCACGACCACGGCGGTGTGAACGAGCACGTCTGGTACGACCTCGCGACCGCCGACGCCGTCGCCCACTCCGTCGCCGACCGCCTCGCAGAACTCGATCCCGAAGGTGCGGACGTCTATCGCGCCAACGCCGAGGCGTTCCACACCCGGTTGCACGAGGTCTCCGACGGCATCGCGGCCGTCGCGGCCGAGCACCCGCAGGCACCGATCGCGCAGACCGAACCGATCGCGCACTACCTGGTCCTCGCGGCGACGCTGAACGATCTCACCCCCGCCGACTTCACCAACGCCGTCGAGAACGGCACCGATCCCTCCCCCGCGTCCATCGCCGCCACCCGCCAGCTGCTGCTGGACAAGCAGGTCCGGGCTCTGATCTACAACCCGCAGACCGAGGACAAGGTCAGCCGCGAGATGCGCAAGGCCGCGGAACAGGCCGGCATCCCGGTCGTGGAGGTGTTCGAGACGCTGCCCGAGGGCGTCGACTACGTCCAGTGGCAGACCGGCACCGTCGAGAAGCTGGCCGCCGCACTCGGCACCCCGGCCTGATCCGCCCGCTCGAGAAACACGGAATCCGGTGAGCACACACAACCCCGACCGTTCCCCCTCCGTAGAACCCGCCGCAAAACTGAGCAACGCGCGGCTGGCGTTCGGCGAACGCACGCTGTGGGAGAACCTCGATCTGACCGTCCAACCCGGCGAGTTCGTCGCGGTACTCGGACCCAACGGTGCCGGGAAGTCGTCGCTGCTCAAGGTCCTGCTCGGCCAGCTTCCACTCAGCGCGGGCACCGCCACCATCGCCGGTACCCCGGCGAGGACCGGGAACTCGCACGTCGGGTACGTGCCGCAGCAGAAGTCGCTCGACGAAGGTGTGCCGCTCCGCGGCCGCGACCTCGTCGGCCTCGGTGTCGACGGGCACCGGTGGGGTACGGGGGTGCGTTTCTGGAAGACGCGGCGCACCGCGGTGGACGCCGCGATCGCCCAGGTCGGGGCCGAGTCCTACGCGAACGCCCCGATCGGTTCGCTGTCCGGCGGAGAGCAGCAGCGGCTGCGCATCGCGCAGGCGCTCGTCGGCGACCCGCGTGTCCTGCTGTGCGACGAACCGCTGCTCAGCCTCGATCTGGCCAACCAGCACCTGGTGTCCACTCTCATCGACCGGCGTCGCCGCGACCACGACACCGCGGTGCTGTTCGTCACCCACGAGATCAATCCGATCCTGCCGCTCGTCGATCGTGTCCTCTACCTGGTCGACGGCCAGTTCCGCATCGGCACCCCCGCCGAGGTCATGACCTCCGAGGTGCTGTCCGAGCTGTACCGCACCGACGTGGAAGTCCTCGAGATGCGCGGCCGCCTCGTCGTCGTCGGCACCGGCGACGCCATCGATGCGCTCGGCAGCGCCGGCGGCCTGCGCCCCGGCGAGGGCGTCCATCACGACCATCACGAGGATCACTGATGAGCAGCAAGTTCTCCGACGCGATGAGCCGCATGTTCGACTGGCAGGACACCGTCGAGTTGCTGCAGTACGACTTCGTGCAGCAGGCGCTGCTCGCCGGTGCGATCCTCGGTCTGCTCGCGGGCATCATCGGCCCGCTGATCGTGAGCCGGCAGATGGCGTTCTCGGTGCACGGCACCTCCGAACTGTCGCTGACGGGCGCCGCCGCGGCGCTGCTCATCGGCGTCTCGGTCGGGATCGGCGCGGTCTTCGGCGCCGTCGTCGCGGCGATCCTGTTCGGCATTCTCGGCACCCGCGCCCGCGAACGCGACTCGGTGATCGGCGTGGTCATGGCCTTCGGGCTGGGCCTGGCCGTGCTGCTGCTGTGGGCCTACGACGGCCGCACCGGCGCCGCGTTCTCCCTGCTCACCGGACAGATCGTCGCGCCCGGCGGCACCGGGATCGCGGTGCTGGCCGTCTGCGCCGTGGTCGTCGTCGGCACGCTGATCTTCATCTACCGGCCGTTGCTGTTCGCGAGCACCGACCCCGAGGTCGCCGCCGCGCGCGGTGTCCCGGTCCGGGCGCTGTCGATCGTGTTCGCGGTGCTGGTCGGCATCACCGCCGCGCTCGGGGTGCAGATCGTCGGCGCGCTGCTGGTGATGGCCCTGCTCATCACGCCCGCGGCGGCGGCCGCGCGGATCGCGAGCAGCCCGCTCGCCGCAACGGCCCTGGCGGTGGTGTTCGCGGAACTCGCCGCGGTCGGCGGCATCCTGCTGGCGCTCGCACCGGGCGTGCCCGTCTCGAGCTTCATCACCGCGATCGCCTTCGTCATCTACCTGGTGTGCCGGTTCGTCGGGTCGGCCCGGCAGCGGCGGGGCGCGGGCCGAGCGGTCGCCGCACACTGAGGTCGGGCCCGCCTGATCGGAGTCGATACGCTCCTTTCATGGCGACGGAGGACACGGCAGACAAGCAGAACCCCGGGACCGGGCGGTGGGAATTCTGGATCGATCGTGGGGGCACCTTCACCGACGTCGTCGGGCGGCGACCCGACGGCACGCTGGTCACCCACAAGCTGCTGTCGGAGAATCCGTCCCGCTACCGTGACGCGGCCGTGGCGGGTATCCGCGCGCTGCTCGGCGTGCCCGAGGACGCACCCGTCGGCGCCGATCTCGTCGAGCAGGTCCGCATGGGCACCACCGTCGCGACGAACGCACTGCTCGAACGCAAGGGTGTGCGCACGGCGCTGGTGATCACCGCCGGCTTCCGCGACGCCCTGCGCATCGGCTACCAGAACCGGCCGCGCATCTTCGACCGCAACATCGTGCTGCCCGAGCTGCTGTACGAGCGGGTGATCGAGGTGGACGAACGGGTCCGCGCCGACGGGACCGTGCTGCGGGCCCCCGACCTCGATGCGCTCGAACCGGAATTGCGCGCCGCACACGCGGACGGCATCGACTCGGTCGCGGTCGTCTGCATGCACAGCCACCTGTATCCCGAGCACGAACGCGCGGTCGGGGAACTCGCCGAGAAGATCGGCTTCGGCCAGATCTCGCTGTCCGCGGTCGCCAGCCCCTTGATGAAGGTGGTGCCGCGCGGAGACACCGCTGTCGTCGACGCCTACCTGTCGCCGGTGCTGCGCAACTACGTCGACCGTGTCGCCGAGCAGCTGCCCGGGGTGCGGCTGATGTTCATGCAGTCCAACGGCGGCCTGACCGAGGCGCAGCACTTCCGCGGCAAGGACGCCATCCTGTCCGGGCCGGCCGGCGGCATCGTGGGCATGACCCGGATGTCGGAGATCGCCGGGTTCGGGAAGGTCGTCGGCTTCGACATGGGCGGCACGTCCACCGACGTGTCGCACTATGCCGGTGAGTACGAGCGGGTGTTCGATACCGTCGTCGCGGGTGTGCGGCTGCGCGCACCGATGATGGACATCCACACCGTCGCCGCCGGCGGCGGGTCGATTCTGCACTTCGACGGCAGCCGCTACCGGGTCGGTCCCGATTCGGCGGGTGCCGATCCCGGTCCGGCGTCCTACCGGAACGGCGGGCCGCTGACGGTCACCGACGCCAACGTGATGCTGGGTCGCGTCCAGCCCGAGCACTTCCCGCACGTGTTCGGTCCGGGCGGCGACCAGCCCCTCGACAGCGACACGGTGCGTGCCCGATTCACCGACCTCGCCGCGGAGATCCGCACCGCCACCGGCGACGACCGTTCCCCGGAGCAGGTCGCCGAGGGCTTCCTGCAGATCGCGGTCTCGAACATGGCGAACGCGGTCAAGAAGATCTCGGTGCAGAAGGGGCACGACGTCACCGAGTACGCGCTGACCACCTTCGGCGGGGCGGGCGGCCAGCACGCCTGCGCGGTCGCCGATGTGCTCGGCATCCGCACGGTGCTGGTGCCGCCGCTCGCCGGTGTGCTCTCCGCTCTCGGAATGGGCCTGGCCGACACCGCCGCGATGCGCGAACAGTCCGTCGTCGTCGAACTGTCCGACGAGGCGATGCCCCGGCTGCACGCTGTCGCCGGCGAGCTGGAGGCCGACGCCCGTGCGGAGCTGCGGGACGAGGACATCCCCGACGACCGGATCGTGGTGAGCCGGTCCGCGCATCTGCGGTACGACGGGACCGACACGTCGGTGCCGGTACCGCTGGCCGACCCGGCGACGATGACCTCGGAGTTCGAGGCGATACACCGGCGCACGTATTCGTTCCTCATGGACCGGCCGCTGATCGTCGACGCGGTCGCGATCGAGGCCGCCGGGTTGACCCGCCGTCCCGATCTGACCGGTCTCGGCAGTGCCGACGCCCGCGGCGAGCAGCCTCCCGCCCGGGTGAGGATGTTCGTCGACGGTGCGTGGCGCGAAGTGCCGTTGTACCGGCGCGAGCATCTGACACCCGGCACCGAGGTCGCCGGCCCTGCGATCGTCGCCGAGGACCTGTCCACCACCGTCGTCGAGAACGGCTGGCGGGCAACGCTGTCCGATCACGGTCATCTGGTACTCGAACGACTCGCGGCTCTCGCCGGCGCGGACGTCGGCACCGAGGCCGACCCGGTGCTGCTGGAAATCTTCAACAACCTGTTCATGTCGATCGCCGAACAGATGGGCACCACCCTCGAATCCACCGCTCAGTCCGTCAACATCAAAGAGCGACTGGACTTCTCGTGCGCGCTGTTCGATCCGGACGGCAATCTCATCGCGAACGCCCCGCACATCCCGGTGCATCTCGGGTCCATGGGCACCAGCGTCCAGGAGGTCGTGCGGCGCCGAGTGGGTTCGATGAAGCCGGGCGATGTGTACGCCGTCAACGATCCGTACCACGGCGGCACCCACCTGCCGGACGTCACGGTCATCACCCCGGTGTTCGATGCCGACGGCGACACCATCCTGTTCCACGTCGCATCACGCGGGCACCACGCCGAGATCGGCGGCCTGACACCGGGTTCGATGCCGGCGGGCAGCCGCGACATCCGTGAGGAGGGCGTGCTGTTCGACAACTGGCTGCTCGTCGAGAACGGCAACTTCCGCACCGACGAGACGCGGGAACTCCTCACCTCCGGGCCGTATCCGTCGCGCAATCCCGACACGAACCTCGCGGATCTGCGCGCCCAGGTCGCCGCGAACGCGCGTGGCGTCACCGAGGTCGGCCGGATGATCGAGCACTTCGGACTCGACGTCGTGCAGGCCTACATGCGGCACGTGCAGGACAACGCCGAGGAGGAGGTGCGCCGCGTCGTCGACCGACTCGAGGACGGGCACTACCGGTACGAGACGGATTCGGGTGCGGTGATCGAGGTCCGCGTCACCGTCGACCGCGAATCACGTTCGGCGACGATCGATTTCACCGGAACCTCCGCCCAGCTGCCGACGAACTTCAACGCGCCGACGGCGGTGGCGCGTGCCGCGGTGCTGTACGTGTTCCGGACACTCGTCGCGGACGACATCCCACTCAACGACGGATGCCTGCGCCCGCTGCACATCGTCATCCCGGAGGGGTCGATGCTCGCGCCCGAGTACCCGGCCGCGGTGGTCGCGGGGAACGTCGAGACCTCACAGGCCGTGACCGGCGCGCTCTACGCGGCGCTGCGGGTGCAGGCCGAGGGCGCCGGCACGATGAACAACGTCACCTTCGGCAACGCGCGGCACCAGTACTACGAGACGCTCGGCTCGGGATCCGGCGCGGGCGACGGCTTCGACGGCACCTCGGTGGTCCAGACGCACATGACGAACTCGCGGCTCACCGACCCGGAGGTCTTCGAATGGCGGCTGCCGGTGCTGCTCGAGGAGTACTCGATCCGCGCGGGCAGCGGCGGTCGCGGCCGCTGGCACGGCGGTGACGGCGGCACCCGGCGGATCCGGTTCCTCGAGCCGATGACCGTCAGCACCCTGTCCGGGCATCGGCGTGTTCCGCCCTACGGCATGGCCGGCGGCGAGCCGGGGTCGCTCGGCGCGAACCGGATCGAACGCGCCGACGGCTCGGTGACCGAGATGGCCGGATGCGATTCGGTGGACGTCGGGCCGGGCGACGTCCTGCTCGTCGAAACACCGGGCGGAGGAGGGTACGGCCGGCCCTGACGAAACCCCGGGCACCGGACGGCCCGGTGCGCGAGAATCTCGGTATGGCTTGGCTCGAGATCGTTCGCAGCGGAGCTCTGACCACGATCCAGGATCGTGGACGCGCCGGGGACGCCGAGGCCGGGATCTCCGAATCCGGTGCGGCGGACCTCACCTCGCACGACACAGCGAACCGCCTCGTCGGCAACGACCCAGTTGCCGCAACCCTCGAGGTGACCGTCGGCGGGCTCGAGATCCGCAGTATCGGGCCGACGATCGTCGCGGTCACCGGCGCCCGGGTCGCGGTCGCGGTGAACGGCCGGCCGCAGGGCGACTACGCGATGCTGCGCCTGAACGACGGTGATGTCCTCACACTCGGCGCCCCGTCGGAGGGATTACGCACGTATGTGGGGGTGCGCGGCGGCATCGACGTGCCGGAGGTGCTCGGCAGCCGCGCCACCGACACGCTGTCCGGGGTCGGCCCGGCGCCCGTGCGCGCCGGGGACCGCCTGCTCGTGGGGGGACTCGCCGCGGAACTGCCGACGGAAGTGCAGATTCCGCCGCCCGCCGAGACGCCCGAACCGGCCGTGCTGCGGGTCCGTCGCGGACCCCAGGAACACTGGTTCACACCCGGAGCGGTCGAAGCACTGACCCGGGAGATCTGGTCGGTCACACCGGAACTCGATCGCCGCGGAATCCGTCTGCACGGACCGGGGCCCCTGCACCGGGCCGGTCGGGACAGGTTCGCCGGCGAGCCGACGGTCGCGGGAGCGATCCAGGTTCCCCGGGACGGGCATCCCATCCTGCTGCTCGCGGACCATCCCGCCGTCGGCGACTATCCGGTGATCGCGGTCGTCGTGCCCGAGGACGTGCACATCGCAGCGCAACTGCGGCCGGGACACCACATCCGGTTCCATCGCGCACGGTGACGGGGGCGAACCCGTCACCGTCGCCGTGTCACTTGCGGCGCTGACGCGCGATGTCGGCGAGGACGACGCCCGCCGCGACCGACGCATTGAGCGACTCGACGTCGCCGGCCATCGGGATCGACAGGATCGAATCGCACGTCTCGCGGACGAGGCGCGACAGGCCCTTGCCCTCGGAACCGACGACGACCACGACCGGATCGGTGCCGTCGAAGTCGTCGAGGCTCGTGTCGCCACCCGCGTCGAGACCCACGACCCGCACACCCTGGGACTGCCAGTCCTTGAGGGTCCGCGTCAGGTTCGTGGCCCGCGCGACGGGAAGCCGCGCCGCGGCACCGGCGCTGGTACGCCACGCGACGGCCGTCACCGACGCGCTGCGGCGCTGCGGGATGACCACGCCGTGCCCACCGAATGCGGCGACCGAGCGGATGACGGCACCGAGGTTGCGCGGGTCGGAGATGTTGTCGAGCGCCACCAGCAGCGGCCGCTCGTGGTTGTCGCGGGCGGCCGCGATCAGATCGTCCGGGTGCGCGTACCGGTACGGCGGCACCTGGAGACCGATGCCCTGGTGCATGCCGTTCGCGGTGAGCCGGTCGAGCTCGCTGCGCTGCACCTCGAGGATCGAGATCCCCGTCTCGGCGGCGCGCTGGACGGCTTCCTTGAGCCGCTCGTCGGACTCGGCGCCGATCGCGACGTACAGCGCGGTCGCGGGCACACCGGCCCGCAGGCACTCGACGACCGGGTTACGGCCGAGCACCATTTCCGGACCGTCCTCGGCCTTCCGGCCAGCCGGTCGGCGACCTCCGCCACCGCCGCGCTGGTCGGCGTTCTTCGCGGCGGCACGCGCACGCCGGGCAGCGGGATGGTACGGCCGGTCCTCGGCCTTCGGGGTCGCGCCGCGACCCTCGAGACCACGGCGTCGCTGACCGCCGGAGCCGACGACCTGCCCCTTCTTGCTTCCGCCCTTGCGGACTGCTCCGCGGCGCTGAGAATTGCCAGCCATCACTGCCCTGCTTTCAAGGACCACTCGGGTCCGTTCGGCGTATCGGTCACTTCGATGCCCGCCTTCGCCATCCGGTCGCGCACTTCGTCGGCGACCGCCCAGTTCTTCTCCGCGCGCGCGAGCTGACGCCGCTCGAGTTCGGCGGCGACGAGCACATCGAGCGCAGCGAGCGCCGCGGATTCGTCGCGGGACTGCTCCAGCCAGTGCGGATCGAGCGGGTCGAGACCGAGGACGCCGAGCATCGCGCGGACCTGGCCCGCGATGTGCACGGCGGCGTCGAGGTCGCCCGCGTCGAGCGCCTTGTTGCCCTCGCTGCGCCGGCCGTGGATCTCGGCGAGCGCCTTCGGCACACCCAGGTCGTCGTCGAGAGCCGCGGCGAACGCCTCGGTCCAGGTCCCGAGCGGGACGTCGCCCGCGCGGTCGCGGGTCTTGAGCACGAACGATTCGAGGCCCCGGTAGGCGGCGGCCGCCTCCTGCAGTGCCGCATCGGAGTACTCGAGCATCGAACGGTAGTGGGCACTGCCCAGGTAGTACCGCAGTTCCTGTGGACGGACGTGCTCGAGCACGTTCGGGATCGACAGCACGTTGCCGAGCGACTTGGACATCTTCTCGCCGCCCATGGTGACCCAGCCGTTGTGCAGCCAGTACCGCGCGAAACCGTCGCCCGCGGCCTTGGCCTGCGCGATCTCGTTCTCGTGGTGCGGGAACACCAGGTCCATGCCGCCGCAGTGGATGTCGAAGGTCCCGCCCAGGTAGTAGCCGGCCATCGCCGAGCACTCGAGGTGCCAGCCCGGCCGTCCGCGACCCCACGGGGTCGGCCAGGACGGTTCACCGGGCTTCTCGGCCTTCCACATCGTGAAGTCGCGGGGGTCGCGCTTGCCCTGGCCCGCGCTCTCGCCCTGGTGGACGTCTTCGAGCTTGTGCCCGGACAGGGATCCGTACTCCGGGTAGCTGAGCACGTCGAAGTAGACGTTGCCGTCGGCCGCGTAGGCGTGGCCCGCGTCGATGAGCCGCTGCATCAGGTCGACCATCTGGGTGATGTGGCCGGTCGCGCGGGGCTCCACGGACGGCGGCAGTACTCCGAGGGCGTCGTAGGCGCGGTTGAAGGCGCGCTCGTACGTCGACTTCCACTCCCACCACGGGCGACCCGCCTCGGCGGCCTTCCGGAGAATCTTGTCGTCGATGTCTGTGACATTTCTCACAAAAGCGACGTCCAGGCCTTGCGCGGACAGCCACCGACGCAGTACGTCGAACGCGACGCCACTGCGCACATGACCGATATGGGGTTCGCCCTGCACGGTGGCGCCACACAGGTACACCGAGGCATGGCCGGGGACCAGCGGGACGAAATCCCGCACGGCCCGCGTTTCGGTGTCGTAAAGGCGCAAGGTCACGACCAGCGATCCTACCGTTCCGTCTCGAGGGGCAGGACCAGAGCAGTCGCGATCGCCGCCACACCCTCGCCCCGGCCGGTGAGGCCGAGCCCGTCGGTGGTGGTCGCCGAGACCGATACCGGGGCGCCGAGCACGTCGGACAGGACCTTCTGCGCCTCGTCGCGACGCGGCCCGATCTTCGGGCGATTCCCGATGACCTGGACCGCGGCGTTCCCGATCGTGAAACCGTTCGCGTCGAGCAGTCGCCGGACCTCGGCGAGCATCGACGCCCCGCTCGCCCCGGCCATCTCCGGCCGATCCGTGCCGAACACGGAACCGAGATCGCCGAGACCCGCGGCGGAGAGCAACGCATCGCACAGCGCGTGAGCTGCGACATCACCGTCCGAATGGCCCGAGCACCCGTCGGCACCCTCGAACAGCAGCCCCGCCATCCAGCACGGTTTCCCTGCCTCGACGGGGTGGACGTCGGATCCGATACCGACTCGCACGGTGCTAACGCTCCTGTTCTCGTTCGGCCGATTCCCGGGCTCCGGTCTCCGACTCGAGCAGCGCTCGGGCCAGGACCAGGTCCAACGGCGTCGTTATCTTGAAGGCCAGAGGGTCGCCGGCGACGGTGTGCACCCGCTCACCGAGCCGTTCGACGAGGCCCGCGTCGTCGGTGGCGTCACCGGCGTCGTCGTTCGCCCGGCGCAGCAACGCGATGTCGAATCCCTGAGGAGTCTGCACCGCACGCAGGGTGGACCGGTCCGGTGTGCCGGTGACCCACCCGTCGGTGTCGATGCTCTTGATGGTGTCGGCGACCGGCAGGACCGGAATCACCGCGTCCTTGCCCTCGCGCAGTTCCCCCGCGACCCGCACGCACAGGTCCGGCGGGGTCAGGGCCCGCGCCGCGTCGTGCACGAGCACGAATCGGGCGTCGCCCGCGGCGTCGAGGCCGGCCCGCACCGAGTCGGCGCGCTCCGCGCCACCGGCGACCACCGTGATGCGTCCGTCCGGGACGGCCCCGACGAGCTCGTCGACGGGTGTCCCGGCCAGTTCGGCAGGCACGATGATCACGACGCGGTCGACCGCGCCGGAGTCGATCATGGTGTGCACCGCACGGTCGAGCATCGTGCGGCCTCCGAGTTCGACGAACGCCTTGGGAAGCGATTCCCCCAGACGTACGCCGCGGCCGGCCGCCGGAATGATTCCGACGACCGGCCCGCTACGATCGTTCAACTGCTGTTTTTCGATGTTCGCTGCTGCCACGCCTCAGGACGCGGCGGCGAGCACCTCGTCGAGCAGCGTCTCCGCCTTGACGTCGTCCGTTCCCTCGGCGAGCGCGAGCTCACCGACGAGGATCTGCCGAGCCTTGGCGAGCATCCGCTTCTCACCTGCGGAAAGTCCGCGATCCTGCTCACGACGCCACAGGTCGCGCACAACTTCCGCGACCTTGTTCACGTCGCCGGACGCGAGCTTCTCGAGGTTGGCCTTGTATCGGCGCGACCAGTTGGTCGGCTCTTCGGTGTGTGGTGCGCGCAGAACCTGGAAAACCTTGTCGAGGCCTTCTTGCCCGACGACGTCGCGAACACCGACGTATTCCGCGTTTTCAGCAGGTACCCGTACGGTCAGGTCGCCCTGCGCGACTTTCAGAACCAGATATTCCTTCTGCTCACCCTTGATGGTGCGTGTTTCGATTGCTTCGATCAGCGCCGCACCGTGATGGGGGTATACGACGGTGTCTCCGACCTTGAAAATCATGTGTCCCGTGCCCCTTTCGATTCTTCGAGTTTAACACGCGACCACATTCGCCCCTCATCAACGGTGCAGGTCAGGGGCACCGACGCATGCGCGTAGGGCTTGACATGCAACCGGTTCCGTGCATCTCGTGACTTCCGACACAGGCCGCCCAATATCATGATTCGCAGGGCGCGCGTACGCGTCGCCGTGCAATCGGTGTGCCGCCGGAACGGCCCCGGGGAAGACTGCGCCGCCGGCAACTACTACTCTGCCTAGTGGATTGCGAGCCTTACTCGAGTGGAGGACAACCCGTGACTGCTCTGAACGCGCCGACTCGCCGAGTCGCGACTGCTCTCGCCCTGGCCGCCGGGGCAGCGCTCACACTGTCCGCATGCGGCGCCGGCCAGATCAGCCAGACCGCCACCCAGGTCGCGGCCATCAACGGCAACAGCGGCAACGTCGGCCAGATCGCACTGCGCAATGTGCACGTGATCTACCCCGATTCCGAGGAGTACTCCCTCGAGCCCGGCGGCAAGGCCGCCCTCGGCTTCAGCATCGTCAACCTCGATCCGTACACCCCGGACAAGCTGACCGGCATCTCCACCGATTTCGCGGCCGCCGCGACCGGTGTCGGTGACCTCGAGATTCCGCCGGGCCGCTCCGTCGTCGCAGGTCTTCCGCCTGCCGAGGCCGCCGAGGCCGAGGGACTCGTCGTCGACGAGTCGCCGAAGCCGGCCGGTGACGAGGAGGAGCCGGACACCGCGGTGCCCGTCGCCGTCGAGCTGACCGGCCTGAAGGAGGGCGTCCGCCCCGGCCTGACCATCCCGGTCACCTTCACGTTCGCCGAGGCCGGCGACGTGACCGTCAGCGTTCCCGTCGACGCGGGCCCGGAGATGGAGCGGCACGAGTCCGACAAGTCTCCGGTGGTCGGCGAGAGCCACTGACCCGATCTCACGAGGGCGGGGCCGGACGAGCATTGCTCGTCCGGCCCCGCCCTCGTTTCGGTGGAGGTCCGGTGTCGGTCCGCGCCTCTATCGTGCTGTCCGTGGCCAAGACGAAATCGATCTACCGTTGCAGCGACTGCGCGCACACCGTCGCGAAATGGGTGGGGCGCTGCCCCGAGTGCGGCACGTGGGGGTCGATGGACGAGACAGCGGCCGTTCCCGCCGCGGTCGCCGCACGCCCGGGAACCTCTCTGGCGCGCGCCGGTGCCGCCGCGATCCTGCCGACCACACCCGCCACGCCGCTGACGCTCGTCGACGGCAAGGCCACGCACGCCAAACCGACCGGCATCTCCGAACTCGACCGGGTGCTCGGCGGTGGGGTGGTGCCGGGGTCGGTCGTTCTGCTCGCCGGTGAACCGGGCGTCGGTAAGTCCACGCTGCTCCTCGAGGTCGTGCACCGCTGGGCACAGCGCAGCCCCGACGACCGCTCGCTGTACGTCACCGGCGAGGAATCCGCTGGTCAGGTGCGGCTGCGCGCCGATCGCACCGGCTCGGTGCACGAACGGGTCTTCCTCGCCGCCGAATCCGATCTCGCGACGATCTTCGGTCACGTCGAACAGGTGAAGCCGACGCTGCTCGTCGTCGACTCCGTGCAGACGATGCTCGCCGCCGACGTCGAAGGCGTCTCCGGCGGTGTCACCCAGGTGCGGGCCGTCACCAGCGCGCTGACCTCGCTCGCCAAGGCCAGCGGCGTCCCGGTGCTGCTCATCGGTCACGTCACCAAGGACGGCGCGGTCGCCGGGCCACGATCGCTCGAGCATCTCGTCGACGTCGTGCTGCACTTCGAAGGAGACAAGCATTCGACGCTGCGCATGGTGCGCGGCGTGAAGAACCGTTTCGGGGCCGCCGACGAGGTCGGCTGCTTCGAACTGTCCGAGGACGGCATCGCCGGAGTCAGCGACCCGTCCGGGCTGTTCCTGCAGCACCGCACCGAGGAGGTCGCCGGAACCGCGATCACCGTGACCATGGACGGCAAGCGTCCGATGCTCGGTGAGTTGCAGGCGCTGGTGGTGCCCACCCACAACCCGTCGCCGCGGCGGGCGGTGAGCGGGCTCGACTCCGCCCGGGTCGCGATGGTCCTCGCCGTGCTGGAACGTCGCTGCAGGATCCCGCTGGGCAAGTGCGACGTCTATGCGTCGACGGTCGGCGGCATGCGGATCACCGATCCGTCCGCGGACCTCGCCCTGGCACTCGCGGTCGCGTCGGCGGTGCGCGAGAAACCGCTGCCGGCGGGCACGGTACTGCTCGGCGAGGTCGGGCTCGCCGGTGAGGTCCGGCGCGTGTCCGGCGTGGGCCGGCGACTCGCAGAGGCCGGCCGGCTCGGCTTCACCCGCGCGCTGGTCCCGCCCGGCACCGAGGGCGTCCCCAAGTCGGTGAAGGCGACCGAGGTGGGCAACGTCGGACAGGCGCTGGCGGCGCTGCGGAGCTAGTCGGTGCCGGATGCGAACATATGTTCGTGTCCGATGCGACGATCCTGCACGCCGACCTCGACGCGTTCTACGCGTCGGTGGAGCAGCGCGACGATCCGTGGCTGCGGGGCCGGCCGGTAGTCGTGGGCGGCGGGGTCGTGCTTGCCGCGAGCTACGAGGCGAAGGCGTACGGGATCAAGACGGCAATGTCCGGACGGGCCGCCCGCGCGCTGTGTCCGGGCCTGATCTCGGTACCGCCGCGCATGGACGCCTACACCCGCGCGAGCCGCGACGTGTTCGCCGTCTTCGACCGGACGAGCCCGATCGTGGAGGGCATCTCCATCGACGAGGCGTTCCTCGACGTGGGCGGGCTGCGCCGGATCGCGGGCACGCCCCTGGAGATCGCGACAAGGCTGCGCCGCGACGTCGCCGAGCAGGTCGGGCTGCCGATCACCGTCGGGGTCGCGCGCACGAAGTTCCTCGCGAAGGTCGCCAGTGGCGTCGCGAAACCGGACGGACTGCTGCTCGTGCCACCGGACGGCGAACTGCAGTTCCTGCATCCGCTGCCCGTCGAACGCCTGTGGGGCGTCGGCAAGGTCACCGCCGCCACGCTGCACGCCCACGGCATCCGCCGCGTCGCCGACGTCGCGAGCCACAGTGAGAGCGACCTGGTGGCGCTGCTCGGGAAGGCCACCGGCCGCCACCTGCACGCACTGGCCAACGGCGTCGATCCCCGGACCGTCCGCACCCGGCGACGACGCCGGTCGATGGGAGCCCAGCACGCGCTCGGACGCGGCTACCACGATTCGGACTCCGTGGCTGCGACCCTCATGCTGCTCGTCGACAAGGTGACCCGGCGGATGCGGGCGGCCGATCGGCTCGGCCGCACGGTCGTGCTGCGACTGCGCTTCGCCGACTACACGCGCATCACCCGGTCGCACACGCTGCCGGTCGCGACCGCGCGCACCGACACCGTCCGCGACACCGCCCTGGACCTGCTGCATGCCGCGTGGCCGCTCGTCGCCGATCGCGGGCTGACGCTCGTGGGTGTCGCGGTCACCAATCTCGACGACGAGGACACCGAACAGCTGGAACTGCCGTTCGACGACGTCGTCGAACAAGGCGGCAACGCCGCGGGCGAGGTCGTCACACACCGGCCGATCGACCGACATGCCCTCGACGCCGTGCTCGACGACGTGCACAACCGCTTCGGATCCGGGTCCCTGACGTCCGCGACACTCCTCGGCCGCGATCACCGCCCCGGCGTGCCGCTCCTGCCGGACTGAGCCGGGCCGGCCCGACGAGGTAGCGCTACACCGACGAGGTGCCGTGCGGCGAGACCGGGACGCCGTCGACGTAGTCCTTGCCCTTGTCGAAGTGCTCGGCACCGACCGTGAGGAACAGACCCCGGGACGTCGCGACCACGATGTCGGGATCGGCCATCGGGCCCTCCACGATGCGGACCTCTGCGCTCGTGTACACCTTGCGGCGCACCGTGCCGTCCAGCCGGGCGCGGAACTCGAGCACCGACCCGAGCGGGATCGGCCGCGCGAAATCCACCTGGAGATGACCGGTGACGACCGGCCGCTGCAACACCATGCACGCCATGCCCTGAACTTCGTCGAACGCGCTGGTCAGGATGCCGCCGTGGATGAAACCCGGTCCGCCCTGGTAGTAGGTGGCGACGTCGAGGCGGCCGAGGACCTCGAGCCCCTCCCCGACCGTGCAGTGCATCTTCAGCCCGCCCGGCTGGTCGTCACCGCACCCGAAGCACTTGCTCCAGTGCGGGGGCAGTGCCTCACCCGGCCGCGGATGGTTCTCCGGAATCTCCGGAAGTACGAGGTCAGCGGGCAACGTCCAGGTGCTACTCATGACGCAGTAATGTAGTTCCGCGATCGGCTGCCTCCGCCGGGTAGACCGTGCAATTGTGATTGCCGCCGCATCGGCCGCCCGAGGGAGGAGCAAGGTATGTCCGACGTGTCGTCCGCGACGCTGCGCGACACGATCGCCCGCCTCGCCCCCGGCACGGCACTGCGCGACGGGCTCGAACGGATCCTGCGCGGACGCACCGGCGGCCTGATCGTCCTCGGTTTCGACGAGCGGGTCGCGGCCCTGTGCGACGGCGGTTTCGAACTCGACGTCGAGTTCGCCCCGACCCGGCTGCGCGAACTGTCGAAGATGGACGGTGCCGTCGTCGTCTCCACCGACGGAACGCGCATCGTGCGCGCCAACGTGCAGCTGGTTCCCGACCATCGCATCCCGACCGTCGAGTCCGGGACCCGGCACCGCGCGGCCGAGCGCACCGCGATCGAAACCGGCTATCCGGTGGTGTCGGTGAGCCAGTCGATGAGCATCGTGAGTGTGTACGTGGCCGGCCACCGGCACGTCATCAACGATTCCGCGACGATCCTGTCGCGCGCCAACCAGGCCGTCGCGACCCTCGAGCGGTACAAGGCGCGGCTGGACGAGGTCACCCGTCAGCTGTCCGTGGTCGAGATCGAGGACTTCGTGACGCTGCGCGACGCGCTGACCGTGGCCCAGCGCCTCGAGATGATGCACCGCGTGTCGGTGGAAATCGAACAGGACGTGCTCGAACTCGGCACGGACGGCCGGCAGCTGGCACTGCAGCTCGAGGAACTGGTCGGCGACAACCAGCTGGCGCGCCAGCTCATCGTCCGCGACTACCTCGCCGGAACCGAGGCACCGTCGTCCGCCGATGTCGAACGCACCCTCGAGGTCCTCGAACACCTGACCGACGTCGACCTGCTGGACCTGACGGTCCTGGCCCGCGCCTTCGGATATCCGGGGACGATCGAGGCTCTCGACACCGCGATGAGCCCGCGCGGATACCGGGTCCTGCACCGGGTGCCGCGGCTGCAGACCGCGCAGATCCATCGGCTGGTCGGATCGTTCGGGACCCTGCAGGGACTGCTCGCGGCGACCGCCGCGGACATCCAGTCCGTCGACGGCATCGGCGCCCTCTGGGCCCGGTACATCCGCGAAGGACTGTCACGCCTCGCGGAGGCGTCCATCAACGGACCGTACGACTGACTCGCTGCGCTCGGGCTACCGAGACTCCGCTCTCAGGCGAGACCGCGCTTCAGGCGACGTTGAACGGCTCCGGGGTGCTGCGCAGCCCACCGAGCTGGCCGACGACGCTGTATGCGCCCGGACCGACCGGTTCGCGCGGCTGCTGGCAGCCGGGCGCCGACGTGGTGCCGGACCACTTCACCGAGAACGCCGCCTGGTCACCCGGAGCCAGCGTGCGCACGTCCGCTGTCGACTCGGGGAAGCAGTCGGTGTTCGACCAGAATCGGGTCCCCCCGTCGAGGCTGTAGACCAGCACCTGCTGCAGGCCGGCTCCGAGGTCGCGTTCGCACTGCTCGGTTCCGATGTTGGTGATGACGATCGTGAACGCGGGTTCGTCGCCGACGCGATAGTTCGGCTGATCCGCGGTCACGCGAACCGCCAGCGACTGGTCGGGGCACTGCCCCGCGGCGACCGGCGTCGCGGTCGTACTCGAGGTGGTCGTGGCGGACGCAGACGTTCCCGCCGACGTTCCCGTCGACGACCCACCGCCGGATCCGGCTGCGGCCGGCTCGGCGGTGGCGTCGGCGGACGTCGTCGTGGTCGCCGTCGTCGACGTGACCACGGCGGCGGTGTTCTCCGGCTCGGGGTCGTCACCGCCACCGGTCAGTGCCATTACCAGCCACACGACCAGAGCCAGCACGACCAAGCCGACACCCACGGCGAGTGCGCGGCGGCGCCAGTAGATCTCAGGGGGCAGCGGCCCGTTCGGTTGAAGCACGCCTCACACGGTAGGTGCAGGTTCGGGCCGTGGCCACACCGAGGTCGGCGTGTCGCGTCAGTCGACCGTCACACCGATGTCGCCGACATGCTTGTGGAGCTTGACGCGGCCGTCGGAGAGTGTGTAGGTGACGCCGACGATGGCGCAACGACCGGCCTCGACACGCTCGGCGATGATCCGCGAACGCTGCATCAGGAGCTTGGCGGTCTCGACGACGTGGCGCGCCTCGAGCTCGTCGGGATGGGTCAGTCCCTCGCTGCGGCCCATGAGGACCGACGGGGTGACCCGCTCGACGACGTCGCGGATGAATCCCGGAGGGACGTCGCCCTTGTCCAACGCGGACACAGTGGCCTTCACAGCGCCGCAGCTGTCGTGGCCGAGGATCACGACGAGCGGCACGTTCAGGACCTCGACGGCGTACTCGATGGAACCGAGAACCGCACTGTCGATCACGTGGCCGGCGGTCCGGACGACGAACATGTCGCCGAGACCCTGGTCGAAGATGATCTCGGCCGCCACGCGGGAGTCGCCGCAACCGAACAGCACTGCCGTCGGATTCTGGCCACCGACGAGCTCTGTGCGGCGGTCGATACTCTGGCTGGGGTGCAGCGGGACACCGGACACGAACCGCTCGTTACCCTCGGTCAGGGCCTTCCAAGCGGAGATGGGATTCGAATTGGGCATGCGGCCATTATTCCCCTGGCCCGATGTCGCTGATCGTTCGGTGTGATCAACGGCGCGAAACAATCTTCCGACACACCGATAGGAGATCTTGTGAGATCGACCGTCGACGCGTCCGCACTGCTGCGCTGGTACACCGCCGAAGCGCGGGATCTTCCGTGGCGACGCGAAGGGGTCACCGGCTGGCAGATCCTCATGTCGGAGGTGATGCTCCAGCAGACACCCGTCGCCCGGGTCGCGCCGATCTGGGAGCAGTGGGTGCAGCGTTGGCCGGTGCCGTCGCTGATGGCGGCGTCGACCCAGGCCGACGTGCTGCGGGCGTGGGGCAAGCTCGGCTACCCGCGGCGCGCACTGCGTCTGCACGAGTGTGCCGGGGTCCTCGCCGCCGAACACGGCGACGTGGTCCCGGCGGACGTCGAGACGCTGTTGAGCCTGCCCGGCGTCGGCGCGTACACCGCGCGGGCGGTCGCGTGTTTCGCATACGGGCAGCGGGTGCCGGTCGTCGACACCAACGTGCGGCGCGTCGTCGCGCGGGCCGTGCACGGCCGCGCCGAACCGGGCAATCCGTCGACCACCCGCGACCTCGCCGACGTCGAAATCCTGTTGCCGCGCAACCGATCCCGGGCCGCGACGTTCTCCGCGGCACTGATGGAACTCGGTGCGACCGTCTGCACCGCCCGCTCTCCCGAATGCGGACGCTGCCCGCTGCCGAGTTGCGCCTGGCGCGAGGCCGGCAGTCCCGCCCACGACGGCCCGCCGAAGAAGGTGCAGAAGTTCGCCGGGACCGACCGGCAGGTGCGCGGTAAGTTGATGGCGGTACTGCGGGAGAGCGAGGGCCCGGTGGAGCGGGCGGCGCTCGACGTCGTGTGGCTCGTCGACCCGGGCCAGCGCGACCGCGCGTTGCATTCGCTGCTCGTCGACGGACTCGTCGAGCAGACGGACGACGGGCGCTTCGCGCTCGCGGGTGAAGGGGCCGACGGTCAGCCGAGCCCGGCGAGGAATCCTTCGACGGCCGCGCGGTAGTCCTCCGGCTTGTCGTCGTGGACGAGGTGCCCCGCTCCGGCGATCCGCACGTAGGCCGTTCCGGGGCGTTCGTCGGCCATCCGCAGCATCTGGCCTTCGGGCGTGATGGTGTATTCGCCCTCGATGAGCAGCGTCGGCGCCTCGACCGCGCGCCACTCGTCCCAGAAGTGCCGGGTGCCCCATTCCTCGGAGATGTCGCGGAAGGTCGCGACGTCGCCGTGCAGGTACCAACCGTCGTCGCGTCGTTCGAACGAGTCGAGGAAGTACTGCCCGGCGACCGGTCCGAAGTAGTCGTGGACGGCGGCCTCGGTGGGAAACGGCTGCGGCCAGGCGCCGATCACGGCCGCCCAGTCCGCTGCGGTGCGGCCACGGAAGTCGGGGGCCATGTCCTCGAGAACGAGAGCCGCCACCCGGTCCGGATGCGCGGCGGCCAGGCACCAGGCGTGCAGTGCACCCATCGAATGCCCGATGACGACGAGCGGTTCGTCGAAATTGGCGTCGTCGAGGTGCCGGGCGAGATCGGCCACGAACGCTTCGGTGGTCAGCTCGTCCGGGGCGGGTCGTCCGTGTGCGGCCGCGTCGAAGGTGTGGACGTGCCCGTGGTCGCGCAGCCACGGCACGTGCCGCCGCCATGTGCGGGCGCTGCCCATCAGCCCGTGCAGCAGCAGGATCGGTCGTCCGGAACCACCTTCGTCGTGCAACACACCCGACAAGGTAGCGGAGTAGGCTCGCCGCCATGGCAGTCGTGAAGATCAACGCAATCGAGGTCCCGGAGCCCGCAGGCCCCGAACTGGAGAAGCGATTCGCGAATCGCGCGGGCACCGTGGACAAGTCGCCCGGATTCCTGGGTTTCCAGCTGCTGCGTCCGACCGCGGGCGAGACCCGCTACTTCGTGGTGACGCAGTGGGAGTCCGAGGAGGCGTTCGCCGCGTGGCGTGACGGCGATGCCCGTGCCGCCCACGCCGGTGAAGCCAAGAAGCCGGTCGCTACCGGGGCGTCGCTGCTCGAGTTCGAGGTCGTCCTCGACGTCAAGAAGTCCTGACCCACATCCGCTGAGCCGAACGACAGCCGCGCGCGTCCTCACGCGCGCGGCTGCCTTTTTCGTGGGCCACCCTCACGCATGGAACCCGGCGGGCGGCCGATCGAGGAACACCGTCACCGCCCGGACCCGGCCGTCGTCCGCCACGGTGAGCACATCCGTGCCCTCGGCGAACGAATCCCCCGTGGCCGTGACCAGTTCCCAGCTCAGTCTGGCCCGGTCGTGGTGAAGGTCCGGGGCGGTTCGCCGACGGAACTCGTAGCTGCCCATGTGGTCGGTGAACTGCCGCCGGAAGTCGACGAGCGCGGCCTGGCCGGTCAGCACTCCGACGGGGGCGCAGTATTCGACGTCCTCGGCGAGCGTCTCGGCGGTGAGGGCGTCGCCGGCGCCCGGATTCCAGAATCGGACGTACCGTTCGATCGTGTCGGAGAGTTCGAATCGTTCGCTCTTCGAGGTGGTTTCGGTCATGACATTCACTGCCTCTCGGTGACGAGCCGCTTCGGTGCGGCATCACCGATCCTGGACCGCTTCCGTGCCGATCGTCGATGACCTCCGGGGTCATTGCAGCGCTGCGCGGACCCGGGCAGGGTGAGGTCATGCCCGCACAGTCAGCAATCCGCACGGAGTCGGTCGGGCCACTACTGCGGTCCTGGCGCGAACGACGAGGCCGCTCCCAGCTCGACGTCTCGATCGCCGCCGACCTGTCGACCCGGCATCTCAGCTACGTCGAAACCGGTCGATCGACACCCGGGAGGGGTGTCCTCGACAAGCTCGCCGACGAACTCGAGATTCCGCTACGCGAGCGGAACCGGCTCTACCTCGCCGCCGGCTACGCCCCGGCGTACCCGGAGCGTCCGTTCGCCGATCTCGGCGCAGCGCGGGAGGCCGTCGAGGCGGTTCTCACCGGACACGAACCCAACCCGGCGCTGGCGGTCGACGTCCGCTGGGAACTCCTCGCCGCGAATCGGCCCGCGCAGTCGATGTTCACGGACATCGCACCGCATCTGCTCGAACCGCCGGTCAACGTTCTGCGTGCGACCCTGCACCCCGACGGCCTGGCCCCGAGAATTCGCAACTTCACCCGGTGGCGCGACCACGTCCTGCGCCGGGTGAGCCGCCAACTGTCCCGTACGGCGATACCGGAGCTACGCGAGCTGCGCGACGAACTGGCCGCCTACCCGGTGCCTGCGCACGACGCGGCGGACGGTCCGGCAGCGAACGACCTCGCCATGCCGCTCGTCGTGGCATCCGCGCACGGGGACCTGTCCCTGCTGTACACGACGACGGTCTTCGGATCCCCGTTCGACGTGACCCTCGACGAGATCGCGATCGAGACGTTCTTCCCGGCCGATGCCGCGACCGCGACACTCCTCCGGGCGATCGCGGACCTCACGGTGCCGTCCTGAACGGCCACCGTGAGGCGCCGGCTCACACCGCGTACCCGGCTCACACTGCGCAGCCGTCTCCCGCTACGCCGGTCACGTCGGCGGCGGCCGTTTCCGCGGCATCGACATCGTCGACGGCACGCTGCAACAGCGCGAGGAACACGTCCTTCGGTTGAGCTCCCGAGACGGCCACGGCGCGATTCGCGACGAAGAACGGCACTCCGGTCACGCCCAGCGTGCGGGCTTCGTGCAGGTCGGCTCGGACTGCATCGGCGGCTGCGTCGCCGTCGAGGCCGGCACGGACCGCCTCCGGGTCCAGCCCGGCCGACGCGGCGATCCGCACGAGCGTGTCGCGGTCGTCGACCACCTCGCCCTCGACGAAGTGCGCGCGGAACAGCGCCTCGAGCAGCGCGTCACGCCGATCGCCCGCTAGGTGCAGCAGTCGATGCGCGTCGAAGGTGTTCGCCGCGATCACGGTGGCGAAGTCGATGTCGAGACCGTCCTGTGCCGCGACGTTCGCGACGTGCGCGAACATCTGCCGCACCTGCTCGGCCGGCATCCCCTTCATCTCGACCAGCGCATCGATCTCGGGGCGCCGCAGACCCGCCGGGGTGTCCGGGGCCAGCTGGTACGAACGCCAGGTCACCGACACGCGGTCTCGGTGCTCGAACTCGCTCAGGGCAGCAGCGAAGCGCCGCTTGCCGATGTAGCACCAGGGGCAGGCGATATCGGACCAGATCTCGATCCGGGCAGTGTTGTCTCCAAAGGTCACGTGCCGGTGCAACAGCCACCGGCGCCGCGATGTTCCCTCGGCCGGCTCACTCCAGCGCCGCGTCGAGGGTGATCTCGACTCCCGTGAGCGCCTTGCTCACCGGGCATCCGGCCTTCGCGTCCTCGGCGGCCTTGCCGAATCCGGCGGCGTCGAGTCCCTCGACTTCACCACGCACGGTCAGATTGATTCCGGTGAGCCGGAATCCGCCCGCGGGATCGGGACCGAGCGAGACGTCGGCGGTCACCTCGAGACTCTGCGGTGTTCCCCCGGCCTCGGCGATCAGTGCGGACAACTGCATCGCGTAGCACGACGAGTGCGCGGCGGCGATGAGTTCCTCGGGACTGGTGGTACCGCCGGCGTCGTCGGCGGCGCGCTTCGGGAACGACACGTCGAACGTGCCGCGCCCGGAACTGCTGAGCTCGACCTGCCCGGAGCCATCCTGGAGGCCGCCGTTCCATGCGGTGCGTGCGGTGCGTGTGGGCATGAGGATCTTCCCCTTCGTGTGGTGGATTCGCGAGCCTCTGCTGTCGCATGTTCACCAACCACACTCGCAGACTCGCCCGCCTCACGAGGGGCGTTCACCGCAGACGGTTCACCGGGTCCGGCCCGCTCGCAGTTCCCGGTCGCGCTCACCGACGGTGTGCACCGCGCCGTCCCGCTCGTACGGCCGGACGTCGAGCCGCTGTTTCACCTCACCGACCGCCCGCATGCGCTCGCGGTGCCCCCGGCGCGCCGCGCGCGCGGCGCCTCCCGGCACGGCGACGCTCAGACGGTCGCGGACGAGATTGCGCGCGAACCACAGCGGATACAGGGCCGCCATCGGGCTCAGGCGCGGAATTCCCACGGCGTCGGAGTAGCCGGAACCGAGTGACAGGCGGGCCAGGTCGGCGTGGAAGTGGTAGTGCGCCCAGCTCTTGATGCGGTTCGCAGGTCCGGGACCGTCGACACCGTAGATCCGGGGCACGGCCTTCAGCGCCGCCTCGGTCAGCGCCCGCGACGAGTCGTCGGGATCCACCTCCGACCAGACCGCGAGCCAGATGAGACGAAGAAGCTCGTCCAGCGAGGTGACCTGGAGTTCGGCCGTGACGCCCATGGTGTGCGCGACGTACCGGTACAGGTGCACGATCGCGTCCCGTTCCCGTCGCGAGTACCAGTGCCCGGCGGCCATGACGGCCAGGGCGACGCCGGCGATCGGAATCATCGTCACGCAGTAGTGCAGTTGATTGACGGGCCTGCCGTGGGTGTCGGTGTTCCAGCCGTCGACGCGGTCGATCCCGGCGCGGATGTAGGCGTGGACGACGCGCACCCGGGCGGTGTTCTTCGTCCCCTCCCCGAATCGCTCCATCCCACCGGGTGCCGTGCAGTCCATCGACCACGAGACCGTCTCCACGATCCGTGCCGCGGCGCGCTTGGCGAGGTCGCCGCCGCGGAGCAGCACGTCGTTCACGCGCGGCGAGACGTAGCTGGCGGGGAAGGCGATGGCGGTGGTGAACGCCAGGAGGGTGCTCACCGGCATCCGTGCGATCGCCTGCGCGGCGAGATCCAGCTTGTCGTAGTCGACCCAGAACGGCACGTTGTCGAGGGCATCGATGAACGCCTGCACCTCGGGAGCGGGATCGTCCACGGTCTCGATGCCGTGCTCGAGTGCCTGCTCGAACTGCGCACGGATCCGGGTCCGGTCGCGGCGCATCGCGGCGACGAGATCGTCCGCCACCGGATCGCAGGTGTGCGCGAACCTGGCGAACGCCCTGGCCTGCGCACGGGTGGGCCGCACCGAGTCGCCGGCGAGGAGCGACATCGCCAGCCGGGGAGCGCCCTCGCTCAGGATCGGTTTCGGCACCAGCCGATCGGCTCGGTCGTGCAGGCGGCTCGTCGACAGGCGGGTGCTCGTCGGGCGGGTGGGCAGCGGAGCCTCGATCGTCACGGTTTCTCCTCGTCCGGATTCGGCCACCGACTATCGCAGGAATACCGGATTTAGTAAACACTTGCTTCCGGAATCTGAAGATTCCGGAAGCGTCGCGTGTGACAGACTCGCGGATGTGTCCGAGCCCGAAACCCACCGCGCGTACCGCGGCGTCGCACCGGCCGACCGGCGCGCCGAACGCCGCAGACGCCTCGAGAACGCGGTGATCGAGGTGGTCGCAGCCGAAGGATGGTCGGCCGCCACGGTCCGGAAGGTCGCGGCCACCGCCGGAATCGGTCCGCGATTCTTCTACGAGAGCTTCACCGACATGAACGATCTCGTGACCACCACCTACGACGAGCTCGGCGCCGAACTGCTCGCGGGCGCCGTCGCCGCGATCGCCTCGGCTCCCGACGACCTGCACGAGAAGGCCCGGGCCGCGGTCGGAGCGATCGTCGGGGCGGTCGAACGCAACCCCCAGCAGGGACGATTCCTCATCTCCGACGCTCCCCCGCTCGCCGAACGCAAGAGCGCCTTCATCCGGGCCGCGGCGGACGAACTCGCGAAGCAGAGCGATGCGGTGGGCACGCGACTCGATTCCCGCCAGGCGGAACTGTGCGCGGTCGTCGTCATGGCCGGCGCCGTCGAACTCGTCCGCGGATGGCTCGACGGCACGCTCGACATCCGGCCCGGCGAACTCACCGAGATCGTGGCGAGCACGCTGTCGACGCTGACCGCCCACATGCCCGGCATCGGCAGGTAGTCCGTCCGAACCGATCACGAATCGGGAACCGCGGGCGCAGGATGGGCTGCGTGACCACGCCACAACAGGACCCCCGCCCGCTCGTCCGTGCCGCCGCCGATCGGGCGCGCCGGATCGTCGAGAACGTCGGTCCCGACCACATGACGGCCCCCACGCCGTGCCCCGAGTTCGACGTCCGCACCCTCCTCGGGCACCTCGCGTCGACGCTCGAACGCAGCGCTGCCGTCGGCTCGGGAGGCGACCCGCGCACGATCCCGGAATCCCTCACCGCCGCGGACGACGAATGGCCCGCCGTCCTCGATGCGTCACTCGAGCACTACTGGCAGGTGTGGAACGACGATGCGCTGCTCGACAAGCCGGTCACCGCTCCGTGGGGTACCTTCCCCGGCCGGGTCGCGGTACTCGTCGAGCTCGACGAGCTGATCGTCCACGGCTGGGATCTCGCCGTGGCCACCGGCCAGGAGGCCGAAGCCGACCCGCCCCTGGCCGAGGCGGCCCTCGAGGTCATGCGGCTCGCTCTGCCGGCATCACCCCGCGACGGCCTGCCGTTCGGCCCTCCGGTCGAGCCCGCCCCGGGCGCCGGGGCCACCGAACGCCTCGCGAACTGGCTCGGACGCGACACCGCGCCCTGGGTGCGGCGCGAACACACCTGAGACTCCGAGCAAACGAGAGGGGCGGTACCCGTACGGGTACCGCCCCTCCCTGTGTCCGGAACCGGTTATCCGGCGTCCGCCTCACCCTCGGTGGACTTGGCCAGTGCCACCGCCGGGGTGTCCGGCACCTCGGCCGGCTTCTCGCTCGGCGTGAACGTGAACTTCGCGTTCTCGCCGGCGCCCTCGCCGTCCCAGCCGTCGACATCGACCAGGACGATCTGGCCGGGGCCGATCTCGCCGAACAGGATCTTCTCGGAAAGCTGATCCTCGATCTCGCGCTGGATGGTGCGACGCAGCGGCCGCGCACCCAGAACCGGATCGAAGCCCCGCTTGGCGAGCAGTGCCTTCGCCTTCTCCGTGAGCTCGATGCCCATGTCCTTGTTCTTCAGCTGCGCCTCGACCCGGCCGACCATCAGGTCGACCATCTCGATGATCTGCTCCTGAGTCAGCTGGTGGAAGACGATGATGTCGTCGATGCGGTTGAGGAACTCGGGGCGGAAGTGCTTCTTGAGCTCGTCGTGGACCTTGTTCTTCATCCGCTCGTAGTTCGACGCCTCGCCGGAACCGGCCGAGAAGCCCAGGCCGACGGCCTTCGAGATGTCGGACGTGCCCAGGTTCGAGGTGAAGATCAGCACCGTGTTCTTGAAGTCGACGGTGCGACCCTGACCGTCGGTGAGACGGCCGTCCTCGAGGACCTGCAGGAGCGTGTTGTAGATCTCCTGGTGGGCCTTCTCGATCTCGTCGAACAGGACGACGGAGAACGGCTTCCGGCGCACCTTCTCGGTGAGCTGGCCACCTTCCTCGTAGCCCACGTATCCGGGAGGCGCACCGAACAGACGGGACGCCGTGAAGCGGTCGTGGAACTCACCCATGTCGATCTGGATGAGCGCGTCGTCCTCACCGAACAGGAAGTTCGCGAGCGCCTTGGACAGCTCGGTCTTACCGACACCGGACGGGCCGGCGAAGATGAACGAGCCGGACGGACGCTTCGGGTCCTTCAGGCCGGCACGGGTACGACGGATCGCCCGGGCCACGGCCCGGACCGCGTCCTCCTGGCCGATGATCCGCTTGTGCAGCTCGTCCTCCATGCGGAGCAGACGTGTGGTCTCCTCCTCGGTGAGCTTGAACACCGGGATACCGGTCCAGTTCGCGAGGACTTCCGCGATCTGCTCTTCGTCCACCTCGGCGATGACGTCGAGGTCACCCGCACGCCACTGCTTCTCGCGCTCGGCGCGCTGGGCGACGAGCTGCTTCTCCTTGTCTCGCAGGCTTGCGGCCTTCTCGAAGTCCTGCGCGTCGATCGCGGATTCCTTCTCGCGACGGGCGTCGGCGATCCGGTCGTCGAACTCGCGGAGGTCCGGCGGCGCGGTCATCCGGCGGATACGCATCCGTGCGCCGGCCTCGTCGATCAGGTCGATCGCCTTGTCCGGCAGGAAGCGGTCGTTGATGTACCGGTCCGCGAGGGTCGCGGCGGCAACGAGCGCCTTGTCGGTGATCGAGACGCGGTGATGCGCCTCGTACCGGTCGCGCAGACCCTTGAGGATCTCGATGGTGTGCTCGACCGTGGGCTCACCGACCTGCACCGGCTGGAAACGACGCTCCAGGGCGGCGTCCTTCTCGATGTACTTGCGGTACTCGTCGAGGGTGGTCGCACCGATGGTCTGCAGCTCACCGCGGGCCAGCTTCGGCTTGAGGATCGACGCGGCGTCGATCGCGCCCTCGGCGGCACCCGCACCGACCAGCGTGTGCAGCTCGTCGATGAACAGGATGATGTCGCCGCGGCTGTTGATCTCCTTGAGGACCTTCTTCAGGCGTTCCTCGAAGTCACCGCGGTAGCGGGAACCGGCGACCAGCGAACCGAGGTCGAGGGTGTAGAGCTGCTTGTCCTTGAGGGTCTCGGGGACCTCGCCGTTGACGATGGCCTGCGCCAGGCCTTCGACGACGGCGGTCTTGCCGACACCCGGCTCGCCGATGAGCACCGGGTTGTTCTTGGTGCGGCGGGACAGGACCTGCATGACCCGCTCGATTTCCTTCGCGCGGCCGATGACCGGATCGAGCTTGCCCTCGAGCGCAGCCTGCGTGAGGTTGCGGCCGAACTGATCCAGCACGAGCGACGTCGACGGGGTGCCGGCCTCGCCGCGGCTCGTGCCCGTCTCCTGGGGTTCCTTGCCCTGGTAGCCGGACAGCAGCTGGATGACCTGCTGACGCACGCGGTTGAGGTCGGCCCCGAGCTTGACCAGCACCTGGGCCGCGACACCCTCACCTTCGCGGATCAGGCCGAGCAGGATGTGCTCGGTTCCGATGTAGTTGTGCCCGAGCTGCAGCGCCTCACGCAGGCTCAGCTCCAGGACCTTCTTGGCACGGGGCGTGAACGGGATGTGCCCGGACGGAGCCTGCTGTCCCTGGCCGATGATCTCCTCGACCTGGCTGCGCACACCTTCCAGCGAGATCCCCAACGACTCGAGCGACTTCGCGGCCACGCCCTCACCCTCGTGGATGAGGCCGAGGAGGATGTGCTCCGTGCCGATGTAGTTGTGGTTGAGCATCCTGGCCTCTTCCTGAGCCAGGACGACGACGCGCCGCGCGCGATCGGTGAACCTTTCGAACATCGCACTCCCTCACACTCTCCGGCCTGCGGATCCGGTACGAGGATTGTTCCGGACCCGACTGCCGCGTTTCGCTCCGGCACTCGAGTCGTCGTCGAACCGGCGAAGGTTCCACGACCCCACTTGACACTCTAGTTGCCGTGGTTTCGGCCCGCTCCCCCTCTACCCGGTTGAGCGGAACTTCGAAACCCGGTCACGAGTGCTAACGCTGCACGTCGCCGATACGTTTCCGCAAGCTCTACGCCTGAAGCGAACAACCCCGCGGGGCCCGCGCGCGCCTCCGATCGCCCAGCACGCACCCGGATTCGGACGGCAGAAGCGGCGAGGCGCCACCCGGGTAATTCCGGGTGACGCCTCGTTCGTCCGTCTTCGGTCCTACAGCTGCCTATGCGTGGGCTTCGTTGTAGGCCTCGACAATTTCCGCGGAGATACGTCCGCGTGCCGAAACTGCGTAGTCGTTCTCGCGGGCCCATTCCCGAATGACGGCGCTCTTCTCCCGATTCGGGGTGGCCGTCCGGGAGGACTTCCGCCCGGCCGGTGCTGCCGGAACCGCCTTCGGACGCTTCCGGCCGCCGACCTTCCGGGCGTGCTCGACCCAGAATTCCAATTGCTCGCGCAGTTTCGCGGCATTTTCGTCGGACAGATCGATCTCGTATGTGACCCCGTCGATCCCGAATTCCACGGTCTCGTCTGCCGCCGATTCCTGATCCACATCGTCGATCAGCGTGACGGTGACCTTCTTCGCCATGTGCCGCAAATCCTCTCGAATGAAACGCCCAGCCCCCCGGGTACGGGCACAAGAGTACATGCGAATTTCACAAGGGCAATACCGATTCCGGTCGGGGTGCGGAATTAGCGAGCGGACGGACGAACAATTGGAAACAGGATGGTTTCCCTGATTCCGAGTCCGGTGAGTGCCATGAGCAACCGATCGATTCCCATACCCGTACCGGTGGTGGGCGGCATACCCTGTTCCATTGCGGCGAGGAAATCTTCGTCCAGAACCATGGCCTCGTCGTCACCCGCCGCTGCCAGACGCGCCTGATCGACGAAACGCTCGCGCTGGATCACCGGGTCCACGAGTTCCGAATATCCGGTTGCCAGTTCGAATCCGCGCACATACAGATCCCACTTCTCGGTCACGCCGGGAATGCTGCGGTGATCGCGTGTGAGCGGTGACGTCTCGACCGGGAAGTCACGGACGAACGTGGGCTGGTACAGCTGATCGCCGCACATGTGCTCCCACAATTCCTCCACGAGCTTGCCGTGGCCGTATCCCTTGTCCTTCGGGACCTCGAGCCCCACCCGCCCCGCAAGTTCCAGCAATTCCTCGACCGTGGTGTCCGGCGTCACATCGGTGCCGATCGCCTCGGACAACGACGGATACATCTCGAGGGTCTTCCATTCGCCACCGAGGTCGTACTCGGTTCCGTCGGCGAGGGTTACCACGTACGAGCCGAAGACCGCGAATGCGACCTCCTGAATGATCTCGCGGATCATGCGCGCCGAATCGTCGTACGTTCCGTATGCCTCGTACGTTTCGAGCATCGAAAATTCCGGTGAATGCGTCGAGTCCGCGCCCTCGTTGCGGAAATTCCGGTTGATCTCGAAGACCTTGTCGATTCCACCGACGACGCAACGCTTGAGGAACAACTCCGGTGCGATGCGCAGGTACAGATCGATGTCGAGGGCGTTCGAATGGGTGACGAACGGTCGCGCGGCGGCACCGCCGTGCAGCGTCTGCAGCATCGGGGTCTCGACCTCGAGGAATCCGCGACGTTCGAGCGCATTGCGCAGTTCCCGCACCACCGCGACACGCATCCGCGCGTTCGCCCGCGCCTCCGGGCGCACGATCAGGTCGACGTACCGCTGCCGGACCCGCGACTCCTCGCTCATCTCCTTGTGGGCGACAGGCATCGGGCGCAGCGACTTCGCAGCCATCTGCCAGGTGTCGGCCATGACGCTCAGCTCACCGCGACGGGAGCTGATGACCTCACCGTGCACGAACACGAAGTCGCCCAGGTCCACGTCGGCCTTCCAGGCGGCCAGCGACTCCTCGCCGACACCGGCCAGGCTCAGCATGACCTGCAACTGCGTGCCGTCACCCTCCTGCAGGGTCGCGAAGCACAACTTGCCGGTGTTGCGGAAGAACATCACCCGGCCGGCGACACCGACCTGCTCGCCGGTGGTGCTGTCGGGTTCGAGATCGGGGTACTTCGCACGGATCTCCGCGAGAGTGTGGGTGCGGGGCACGACGACGGGATACGCGTCCTTGCCCTGCGCCAGGAGTCGTTCGCGCTTCTCGCGGCGGACCCGGATCTGCTCGGGGGTGTCGTCGGGCTGCTGAACGCTGGCATCACTCACGGGTAACCAGACTATCGGAACCCGCAGGCACGAATTCGCAGACCTCCTCGGAGGAACCCGAGGTCAGTGCCCGAAGAGAGAAGCGGTCAGTGAGCGGTGACGCGCGCCACGTCCTCCGCGATGTGCTGCGCGCGGGTGACAGCGTCGACCAGACCGGCCGTCTTGATCGCGGCGTACCCACCGACGAGGCCGGTCGCGCGGCGCAATCCGATCTCCTGCAGGGACGCGACCGCGCGGTGTGCGGCGGGTCCGTCCGCGGAAACGACGACCCATTCGACGTCGTGGTCGACGGCGAGCGCCAGGCTCTCGGCTCCGGCGGCCGGGTCGAGACGCCGGGTCAGAAGCGCGGCGTCGATCGCGAGTGCACCCGGAAGCGTGCCCTGAACGGTGCGCTCGGCCGAGGTGCGGATGTCGACGACGACGGCGCCGCGGGCAACAGCGGCGGCGAGCTCCGTGGGGTAGGTCCGCTCGGTGGTCAGCGGCAGAAAGCCGACGGAATGCGAAGCGGGGGAAGCGATGAAAGGTGCAGAAACAGCAAGCGCAGCGCGCATGAGAAAACTCCCAGGAATGTGTAATCGGTCGAGGCGGACGTCAGCCTCGACAACACTCCTGGGCGTTCATGCAGCGGATCACGGCGACCATTCTTACACAGATTCGCGAGTGGGGGAACCCGTAGAACCGTGACGTGCGGAACGCCGGGCCTGGTTCCGCTCGAACACCAGGCGCAATCCCTCGAGCGTCAGATCCGGCTCGTGATGCTCGATCGACGTCGCCTCCGGCATGATCAGCGGCGCGCAGTCACCCGTGCCGATCACCGCGACGTCGTCGCGGTCGAATCCGGGAACCTCGGCGCGCACGCGGCGCACGAGACCGTCGACCATGCCCGCGAATCCGAAAACCGCGCCGGACTGCATGCATTCGACGGTGTTCTTCCCGACCACCCCGCGCGGTCGCGCGAGTTCGACCTTCCGCAGCGCCGCACCCTGCGACGCGAGCGCGTCCATCGAGATCTCGACACCGGGCGCGATTGCACCGCCGAGGAACTCGCCCTTGCCGGAAACCACGTCGACGCACGTGGACGTACCGAAATCGACGACGATGCACGGACCACCGTAGAAGTGGTGCGCGGCAAGGCTGTTGACGATCCGGTCGGCGCCGACCTCCTTGGGGTTGTCGACGAGCAGCGGCACACCGGTGCGCACACCGGGTTCGACGACCACGTGCGGCACCTCCGCCCAGTACCGGCCGAGCATGCCGCGCAGTTCACGGAGTACCGACGGCACGGTCGACAGCGCGGACACCGCGGTGATCCGGTCGACGTCCTCACCGAGCAACCCGCGGAACAGCAACGCGAGCTCGTCCCCCGTCATCCGGGGGTCGGTGCGAACTCGCCAGTCCTGCAGCAGTTTTGCGTGCGAACCGCTGCCGGTGAACAGACCCAGAACGATATTGGTGTTCCGGACGTCGACGGCGAGCAGCACCGTTACACCAACGAACCGGAGTCGAGTGTGGCGAGCATGCGCGGGGTGATCAGGCCCGAGCCCTCCGGGGCGTGCGCCGGATCGCTGCCCAGCTCCACCTGGCGGTTGTCGGCGTCGACGAACACCACGCGCGGAGCGTAGTCCTTGCACTCCTGCTCGTTCATCACTCCGTAGGCGATGAGGATGACCAGGTCGCCGGGGCTCACCAGACGTGCTGCGGCACCGTTGATCCCGATGATCCCGGACCCGCGCTCGCCCGCGATGACGTACGTCTCGAGACGATTGCCGTTGTCGATGTCGACGATGCAGACCTGCTCGCCCTCGAGCAGATCGGCGGCATCCATCAGGTCCTGGTCGACGGTCACCGAACCCACGTAGTGCAGGTCCGCGTGAGTAACCGTGGCGCGGTGGATCTTCGACTTCATCATGGTGCGAAACATGTATTGCCTCAGCTCTTGTCGTTCTGGTTCTGCTTGTTCAGCGATTCAGGAGGTCGTCGACGGCCGGGTCGACCGGTCCGGTCGCCCGTTCCAGGAAGCCGGTGCCGATCGCGACACCGACGTTGTCGATGAGCCGGGTGGTCCCGACTCGCGCGGCCACCAGCAGACGGCCGTCGCCACGCTCGGGCGGCTCTCCGAGATCGACACCGCGCAACTCGAGGTAGTCGAGCTCGATCTCCGGCGCGGACGCGAGCACCTCGCGGGCGGCCGTGAGGATCGCCTCGGCGCCACCGGCCGCCGCGTGCGCCCCCGCGACGAGCGCGGCGGACAGCACGGTCGCGGTCTGCCGCTGCGTCTCGTCGAGGTAGCGGTTGCGCGACGACAGGGCCAGCCCGTCCTGTTCCCGCACCGTCGGAACACCGACGATGCGGACGTCGAAGTTCAGGTCGGCGACCATCTGCCGGATCAGCGCGAGCTGCTGATAGTCCTTCTCACCGAAGTACGCGGTGTTCGGCGCGACGATCTGCAGCAGCTTCGCCACCACCGTGAGCATGCCCGCGAAGTGCGTGGGCCGGCTGCCGCCCTCGAGTTCCGCACCGAGCGGACCCGGGTGGATCATCGTGCGGCGCCCCTCCGGGTACATCGCCGACACGGTCGGCACGAACGCCAGCTCGACCCCTGCCTCGCGCAGCAGTGCGAGATCCGCGTCGAGGGTGCGGGGGTAGGCGTCGAGGTCCTCGTTCTCACCGAACTGGAGCGGATTGACGAAGATCGAGACGACCACGACGGCGCCGGTCAGCTTGGCCTGACGCACCAGTTCCAGATGACCGGAGTGCAGCGCACCCATGGTCGGCACCAGCGCGACCGTCCGTCCGACGCCGCGGAGCGCCTTGGTCACCTTCGTCAAGTCAGCGGGATCGTGATGCACGGTCAGTTCACCGCGCACGTACCCGCCCCGTCCCGTTTCACTCACCGTGATCATTCCCTTCGAGGAGCTCGATCAGCTCCGGTTTCGAGCCTGCACGCTGCGCCGACCGCAGCGACAGTGCCCGGTAGCCCGCGGCGATGCGCGGATCCACCTCGTCGAGCACCTGCAGATGCGTGGCGACCGCCGCGACGTCGCCGCGCGCGACCGGGCCGGTCAACGCCGACGGACCGCGACGCAACGCGTTGTCGAGAGCGGCGACGAGCAGCGGCTGCAGCACCCGTTCGGCGACCCCACCGGGATCGTCGTCGACGAGCTGCTGGCCGAGCAGTTCCTGGCCCTCGAGCGCGACGCGCAGTGCCGCGACGGCGTCGACGACGAGGGTGACGAGGTGGTTGCTGCCGTGGGCCAGCGCCGCGTGGTAGAGCGGGCGCAGGTCCTCGCGTACCCGGACCGGTTCCCCGCCGATCTCGAGGACCAGGGACTGCGCGATCGCGTAGCCGATGTCGTCGGCGGCGGTGATCCCGAAGCACGCGGAGGACAGCCGGGCCGTGTCCTCGTCGTGGCCGGTGAACGTCATGGCCGGGTGGATCGCGAGCGGCACCACACCCTGCTCCGTGAGCGGTGCCAGCACCCCGATGCCGTTGGCTCCCGACGTGTGGGCGACGATCGTGCCCCGCGGTACCGCTCCGGTCGCGGCGAGGCCCGCGACGAGCTCGGCCAGTTCGGAGTCGGGAACAGCGAGAATCAGCAGGTTGCAGCGGCCCGCGACGACGTCGACAGGCAGGATCTCGGAATCGGGCAGGCGGGTCCGGGCCCGATGCTTGGACGCTTCGGACACGGCGGAACAGGCCACGACCACGTGGCCGACCTTCTCGAGTGCCGCGCCGATCGCGGTGCCCACACGACCGGCGGAGACGATTCCGACGGTGAGGCGTGCGGGGGCAGGCGCGTTTGTGATCCCGAAGGAATTCACGGGAGTCCTCTCGTTCGTTCCAGTCCCGCTCGGCGGGTACCAGACGTTCTGCCCGACAATAGCGCGGCGCGATCTGCGTCGGCCACGGGTGCCGGGCGTGATCTACGCCTCACCGCAAGGGCGGGCGACCCCCGGAGAGACTCCCGGTCGGGGTCTAAAAGGTCCCGATCAGCGCTCCGCGGACAGCGACGCGAGGATCTCGGCGACGCTGCGGCCCTGCTGCGCGCTCTCCTCACCGGCCGCCTCGGCCCGGAGCCGGCGGGCTCGACGCCCGTTCGGAGGTGCGTCCGGCAGGACGACGGCGGACTCACCGGGCGCTTCGTGCAGGCCTTCGGGAGCGGGCGCGTCCGGACGGGAAACCGGATCCTTCCCGGATCCCTTCTCCTGCCCGGGCGGCGCGACCCGCGGCTTCGGCGCTCCGGTCGGCTTCGGCGCTCCGGTCGGCTTCGGCGTTCCGGTCGGCTTGGGCGGTTCGGCCGTGTGCGGCGGGTCGGCCGGGTCCGACGTCACCGCGGTGGTCTCCGCGGTGAGCGGTTCGTCGTCCGGGGATGCGAACGCCGGACCCGCCGGTCGCGGGGCACTGACCTGTGACGAATTCGGGCGCGTCCCGATCTCCTGAACAGGCTTCACGACGGCGTTCAGCGCGGTGCGGTCCTCCGGCATGCGTCCGTCGAACAGCATCTCGAGGTTGCGGCGCAGCGCGGCGAGTTCGGCACGCAGCTGGGCCATTTCGTCGGCCTCGACCTTCATCTGCGAACGGACCTTCTGCTCCACGGTCAGTTCGTATTCGCGCCGCGCCGAGATCTCCCGCTCGAGCTGCAGTTCGTAGACGGTCTTGAGATCCTCGACCTTCGCCTTCTCGAGGGCGGACTCGCGACGGTATTTCGTCATCGCGATCGCCCCGATCGTCGCGGCCCACAGTGCGACGACGATGCCGACGCGCAGCAGCTGAACGCTCTGACTGAAGACCAGGAACAGCGACGCCACCATGGCGAGGGCGAGGAGCGCCGCGACGATCATCGAACTCGCGCTGCGCCATTGCCGACGTTCGTTCCTGTCCCGGCCCGAGCTGCCCATGCGGACAAGGGTACTGGTCCCGGGCGCGATCCCCGAGACTCGATGGCGGGGATCTCAGGTCGCGGGCTCGCCGGGGTCCTCGGGCGTCTTGCAGCAGTGCTCGAGCCACAGGGCCGCCGCGACGAGCAGGACGGCGCCGATCGCTCCGACCACCACGCCGGCGGTGTCCTCGGAGGCGGCCTGGAGGAACGACCGCTGCGGCAGCAGGTACAGCAGGAAACCCACCCAGACACCGAAGGCCGCGGAACCGACGAGCGCGGACGCCTTCGCGAGCGCGACCGCGCGGGCCGCCGTGATCGGATGCAGCTGGCGCGGCCCGTCGCCGATCTCCCGCTTGCCGACGCGCGAGCGGATCATGAAGGCCAGCACCACTTCGAGCACTGCCACCGGGTACAACGAGGCACCCGCGTAGACGGGAATCGGCGGCAGCGATCCGTACAGGACGCGGACCAGCAACCACGACACGACCGCGGCGAGCAGCGCCAAGGCCAGCAGGTCGCGGATACGTGTCGCTTTCAGCACCGGCGCTCCCCCTCGTCGGGTTCCCGGTCTTCGGGGTGAAAGCCGAGCCGGAGATCCGTGCGGTGCACCCCGGCGCGTTCGGCGTCGTCGAGGTCGGCGAGCCAGTCCGTCAGCAGCCTGCGTTCACCGTCGACGGTGAGCGTGCCGTCCGGTGCGACGTCGAGCCACGGCACCAGTACGAACGCGCGCTGATGCGCCCGCGGATGCGGCAACGTCAGTTCCGGGTCGTCGCTGACGATCTCGTCGCACGTCACCACGTCGACGTCGAGACTGCGCGGCCCCCACCGCTGCACCCGCACCCGGTCGGCGGCGGCTTCGAGCTGCTGTCCGAGACGCAACCAGCCCCGACTGTCGAGCGCCGGGTCGTCGGCGACCACGACGGCGTTGAGAAAATCCTGCTGGTCGACTCCACCCCACGGTGCCGTCGTGTACACCGGTGAGACCGCGACGATCCGATCGCCCAGCGCCTCGGTGACCGAGCGCAGATGCGCGAGCCGATCCCCCAGGTTCGACCCGATGGACAGCACCGCCCGGCTCATGGCTGCCGCGTCCGATCGACAACGACCGCGACGTCCCCGAACGTCAGCGGGATGGGGGCGGACGGCTTGTGCACGGTGACCTCGACCCGCTCGACCCGCGGGTCGGTGAGCACATCGTCGGCGATCTCCCCCGCCACCGTCTCGATCAGGTCCCGGGACGGGCCGGCGACGATCGCGGCGGCGCGTTCGGCGAGGATCCCGTAGTGGAGCGTGTCCTCGAGGGCGTCGCTCGCCGCGGCCGGCGCGAGGTCGGTCCAGACGACGATGTCGATCAGGAAGTCCTGACCGTCGCGCTTCTCGTGCTCGAACACTCCGTGGTTGCCGCGCACCCGCAGGCCGCGCAGTTCGATCCGATCGCTCATTCCGCCTCTCCTGCCGCACTACCCCGCTGCCAGGCCCCTGCGACCGCGAGCGCGTCGAGCGACGACCGCACGTCGTGCACGCGCACCCCCCACGCGCCGTGGGTGACCGCGAGCGCCGACACCACCGCGGTCGCGACCTCGCGTCCTGCGGGCGGGCGGGGATTGCCATCGGCGTCGGCGAGCAGTGAACCGAGGAATCGCTTGCGGGATGCGCCGATGAGCACCGGGAATCCGAGCGCGGTCAGCTCCGGCAACCGCCGCAGCAGTTCCCAGTTGTGGTCCGACTGTTTCACGAATCCGAGGCCGGGATCGAGGATCAGATCCTGCGGGTCCACCCCCGCAGCGACCGCCACATCCACCTGGGTGAGCAGCTCGTCGCGCACCTCGCGCACGACGTCGTCGTAGTGCGTGGAACCGCCGGCATGAACGAATCCGTCCGCCGGCCGCCAGTGCATGAGGATCCACGGCACGCCCGCGGACGCGACGACCGAGGCCATGTCCGCGTCGGCGCGACCACCCGACACGTCGTTGACCAGCGTCACGCCCGCCGCGATCGCCGCTTCGGCGACCGACGCGCGCATCGTGTCGACGCTGGTCACGACACCTTCGGCGGCGAGCGCCTCGATCACCGGGACGACGCGGCCCGCCTCGACCTCGGCGTCGACGCGCTGCGCGCCCGGCCTGGTCGATTCACCACCGACGTCGACGATGTCGACGCCGAGCGCCCGCAGTTCCAGTCCGTGTGCGATCGCCGCGTCGCGATCCAGGTAGCGACCACCGTCCGAGAACGAATCGCTGGTCACGTTGAGAACACCCATGACGACCGGGCGTCTCAGGTTCTGCAGCGCGCTCACCGGCGCAGGATCAGATCCAGGGCTTCGGCGCGGGACGCCGAGCTGGTCTGGAACAACCCGCGCACCGCCGACGTCGTGGTGCTGGCGCCGGGCTTCCGGATGCCGCGCATCGCCATGCACAGGTGTTCGGCCTCGACGACGACGATCGCGCCGCGCGGATCGAGCTTGCGGACGATCGCGTCGGCGATCTGGCTGGTGAGCCGTTCCTGCACCTGCGGGCGCTTCGCATAGAGATCGACGAGCCGCGCCAGCTTGGACAGTCCCGTGACCCGCCCGGTGGGGCCGGGGATGTAGCCGACGTGCGCGACGCCGTGGAAGGACACCAGGTGGTGTTCGCAGGTGGAGTACAGCGGGATGTCGCGGACGAGGACGAGTTCCTGGTGACCTTCGTCGAACGTCGTGTTGAGCACCTCGTCCGGATCCGTGTACAGCCCGGCGAACACTTCGCGGTATGCGCGCGCGACGCGGCGCGGGGTGTCCAGCAGCCCTTCCCGGTCGGGGTCCTCGCCGACGGCGATGAGCAGTTCGCGGACCGCGGCTTCGGCCCGGGCCTGATCGAATGCCCGGCCGGTCGCCAGACTCAGCTGCTCGTCGTCGCCCGGCGCCGTCACGGCAGTCCCAGTGCTATCCAGGTGGTTCACCGACACCCGACCGTCCTCCACTCTCGTTGAAATCGGCTCAGCGCGGGCCGGTCGGCCCCTCCCAGGGCTGCGTGGGCGGCGGCTCCGGTGCCTGCTGATTCTCGTCCTGCCGATCGCCGGCGTCGGCGGGACGCGCAGGCTGAGTCCACTGAGGGTAGCCGGGATACGTGCTGCGTGGCTGTTCGGGCTCCTGCGGCGGCCACCCCGGCGCCGACCATCCTGCGGGAGCGCCGTAGTCGGGCCGGGTCGCGTGCCGCGGCCCGCCGGAGTACTGGCCGGGCTGCGGGAAACCGGGCATCGGCTCGGAAGCAGGGACGGGCTGCGGCGCGGGATAGCCGTTGCCCGGGCCCTGCGGCGGAGTCCCGTACCCTCCGGGACCGCCGGCCTGCGGGTACTGCTGCGAGGTGGCCGACCGGGAGGGCTCCGGCTGCTGGGCCGGTTCCGGATGCGGCATCACCGGCTGCTGGGGCGCCTGCTGCTGCGTCACCGGCTGTGAGGGCAGCGGCTGCGGCTTCGCGAGGTTCGGGACCGCGGGCTGCGGCGGCCACGGCTCACCGCGTTCGGCGGCGAGCTCCGCGGGGGTCTTGATCGGCGGGCGATCCGACGGGATGCGTTCGCCGAAGTCGTTGAACGCGGTGATGCGGGGACGCTTCTCCACGGACGCGAGGATCCGCTCGAGGTCCTTGCGGGTGAGCGTCTCGTGTTCGAGCAGTTCCCCGGCGAGCGCGTCGAGCGCGTCGCGGTACTCGTTGAGGATCGCCCACGCTTCGGTGTGGGCCGCCTCGATGAGGTTGCGGACCTCCTCGTCGATCTCGCGGGCCACCTCGTGCGAGTAGTCCGATGCCTGTCCCATGGACCGGCCGAGGAACGGGTCGCCCTGTTCCTGCCCGTAGCGCACCGCGCCGAGCTTGGCGCTCATGCCGTACTCGGTGACCATCGCCCGGGCGATCTTGGTGGCCTGGTCGATGTCGGACGACGCGCCGGTGGTGGGCTCGTGGAACACGAGTTCCTCGGCGGCACGGCCACCCATCGCCATGACGAGACGCGCGATCATCTCGGATCGGGTCATCAGGCCCTTGTCGTCCTCGGGAACGGTCATGGCGTGACCGCCGGTGCGGCCGCGCGCGAGGATCGTCACCTTGTACACGGGCTCGATGTCGGGCATCGCCCACGCGGCGAGGGTGTGTCCACCCTCGTGGTAGGCGGTGATCTTCTTCTCGTGCTCGCTGATGATGCGGCTCTTGCGGCGCGGACCGCCGATCACGCGGTCGACGGATTCCTCGAGGATCGCCTCGGTGATCACCGTGCCGTTCTCGCGGGCGGTGAGCAGCGCGGCCTCGTTGACGACGTTCGCCAGGTCGGCGCCGGACATGCCGACCGTGCGCTTCGCCAGACCTTCGAGGTCGGCGTTCTGGTCGATCGGCTTGCCCTTGGAATGCACCTGGAGGATCGCGCGGCGGCCGGCGAGGTCCGGGTTGGTCACCGGGATCTGGCGGTCGAAGCGGCCGGGACGCAGCAGCGCGGGGTCGAGGATGTCGGGGCGGTTCGTCGCGGCGATGAGGATGATGCCCTGCCGGTCGCCGAACCCGTCCATCTCGACGAGCAGCTGGTTGAGGGTCTGCTCGCGCTCGTCGTGACCGCCGCCGAGGCCGGCACCGCGCTGGCGGCCGACCGCGTCGATCTCGTCGACGAAGATGATGCAGGGGCTGTTCTGCTTGGCCTGCTCGAACAGGTCGCGCACCCGGGATGCGCCGACACCGACGAACATCTCGACGAAGTCGGAACCGGAGATGGTGAAGAACGGAACCCCGGCCTCACCCGCGACCGCGCGTGCGAGCAGCGTCTTGCCGGTGCCGGGCGGGCCGTACAGCAGCACGCCCTTCGGGATCTTCGCGCCGAGCGCCTGGTAGCGGGCCGGGTTCTGCAGGAAGTCCTTGATCTCGTACAGCTCTTCGACAGCCTCGTTGGCGCCGGCGACGTCGGCGAACGTCGTCTTCGGCATGTCCTTCGAGAGCTGCTTGGCGCGGGACTTGCCGAAGCCCATCATGCCGCCGCGGCCGCCGCCCTGCATGCGCGTCATCATGAAGAAGAACACGCCGAGCAGGATGATCATCGGAACGACGAACAGCAGGATCGACGTCAGCCAGCTCTCCTGGGTGACGGCGGTGTCGAACTCGCCGGCGCCCGACGCGGCGACCTTGTCGAAGATCTGTTCCGACGCCGAGGCCGGGTACTTCGCGATGATCTGCGTCTGGTTCTCGGTGGCGTCGTTTCCGTTGTTCAGCCACAAACGGACCTGCTGTTCGCGGTCGTCGATCTGGGCCTTGGAGACGTTCTTCGAGTCGAGCTGCGCGAGTGCCACCGAGGTGTCGACCTTGGTGAATCCACGCGTGTCGTTCCCGAAGTAACTGAAGGCGTAGATGACCAACAGAATGCCGGCGACTATCGCCAGATTACGGAACACTGTCTTGCGATTCATACAGGTTCGGCCCGGCCGGCCGGTCCTTTCGATAGTGCGGTCATCAGTGCGGTCATCGTCGATGAGCGTGCGTCGACCGGTGACGATCCGGCCACAGCCAGATTACCGCGTGTGCAGATGTCGTCGCCGGTGCGTATTCCGCCCCTCGCGAGCTTCAACGACCCGGACCGACGCAGCGTTCCCGTACCGCGGCCGGTTCGGCGGAGCAACTTCACCTGCGGGAGGGGCCGTGGGCGTGGGTATCATTTCGCATGGCCGAGCGGGATCCGCACGCCTTGTCCGGTACCGAACCGACTCGGATACCGAGCGCCGAGACCACCGAGGTCGCGGGCGCCGAGACGAGCCGGTTCGATGCCACCCGCACCGCGGAGGTCACCCGGGCCGCCGACGCCGTGACCGATCCGATGACCCCCGGCGTCCCCGTCACCGTCGACGAACTGCGCGCCGGACGGCGGATCGACGACTTCGACCTGCTCACCAGCCTCGGCCGCGGCGCCTTCGGCCGGGTGTTCCTGGCCCGCCAGCTCTCGATGCAGCGACTCGTGGCGGTGAAGATCTCTCCCGACCAGGGCAGCGAAGCGCAGACCCTCGCGCAGCTCGACCACGACTACATCGTCCGCGTGTTCGACCAGCGGATCCTCCCGGATCAGGGTCTGCGGTTGCTGTACATGCAGTACGTCCCGGGCGGGACACTGCTGCACGTGCTGCACCGGGTGCGGCGCACCCCGCCGGACCAGCGCGCCGGCTCGATGCTGCTCGACGTCATCGACGCGACCCTCGCGGAGAAGGGCGAGATCCGCCCGGCGGAATCGACCGTGCGCGGCGAACTCGAATCGCTGACCTGGCCGGAAACCGTGGCGTGGCTGGGACGGCGGCTCGCGGAGTCGCTCGCCTACGCCGACGGTCGCGGTGTGCTGCACCGCGACGTCAAACCCGCGAACGTGCTGCTCACCGCGGAGGGTGTGCCGAAGCTGGCCGATTTCAACATCAGCTACGCCGAGTCCGTCGGGGGCAGCTCCCCCGTCGCCTATCTCGGCGGCTCCCTCGCCTACATGTCGCCGGAACAGCTCGAGGCGTGCCATCCGGGATTGCCGGGATCCGCCGCGGACCTCGACACCCGCAGCGACATCTACGCCCTCGGAGTGATGCTGTGGGAGCTGCTGGCGGGCGTCCGCCCGGGGGATCCGGAGCCGGGCGAGGCACTCGACACGAACACTCTCCCGGCTCTCGAGACGATGGTGCGGCGCCGGCGCGGCGGCCTGACCCCCGAAATGATGGCGAAGCTGCCCGCGGACTGCCCGCAGACGCTGCGGCGGGTACTCGCGAAGTGTCTCGAACCGGATCCGGCGGACCGCTGGTCGTCGGGCACGGAACTGGCCCAGCAACTCGACCTGTGCCTCGACCACCGCGCCCGTGACCTCGTCGATCCCCCACTGGACAGCTGGCGAGCCCGGTTGCGCAAACCCGTCGTGCCGGTCCTCGTCGCCGCGATCGGGATTCCCAACGCCCTCGCAGCGCTCTACAACTACCAGCACAACTCGTCGCTGATCATCGAGAAGCTACCGCCGGACGCGAGGCACAACTTCGAGGTCGTGTCGCTGATCGTGAACGCGACCCTGTTCCCCCTCGGTGCCCTGGTGATCGTGTACCTGGGCCGTCGCCTGATCACCGTGCCGCGCGGATTGCAACGCGGACGCACCTACGACGCCGTCACGCTGGCCCGCACCAGACACGACGCGCTGCTGTTCAGCGACAGGGTCGCGGCGGTCGTGATGAGCCTGTGGATCCTGGCCGGCATCATCTTCCCCGTGGCACTGAGCGTGATCACCGGGGAGATCGACACGCGCGCCGCCACGCACTTCGTCAGTTCGATGGCGGTGTGCGGCGCGATCGCCGTGGCCTACCCGTTCTTCTTCGTCGCCTTCTATGTCGTGCGGTCGCTGTATCCGGCGTTCCTGCCGCACGGATCCACCGACGCCACCGACGCCCGGGAACTCGACGGTCTGCACCGCCGCAGCATCCGCTACCTGGCCCTGGCTGCGGCGGTCCCGCTCGTCGGGGTCGCCGGGGTGACGTTCCTGAACTCCTACGAGATCCCGCAGGTGCTGTTCGCGGTGCGGGTGCTGTCCGTCGGCAGCATCGCCGCGTTCGTGCTGGTGTACTGGCTGTTCCGGCTCATGGAACAGGACCTCGAGGCACTGCGACGCACCGTCGCGCTGCGTCACTGAAACATGCTGCGTCACTGAAACATGCTGCGTCACTGAAACATACCGGGGCACTGAAACGTGCCGGGCGCCGACGTCAGCTCGAGTAGACCTTGGGGTCGAGGGTGCCGATGTACGGAAGGTCGCGATACCGCTCGTCGTAGTCGAGGCCGTAGCCGACGACGAACTCGTCCGGGATGTCGAAGCCGACATCGGCGACGTGCACGTCGATCTTGACGGCTTCGGGCTTGCGCAGCAGCGTCACCACCTCGAGCGACGCGGGATTGCGCGAGGACAGGTTGCGGATCAGCCACGACAGCGTGAGGCCGGAGTCGATGATGTCCTCGACGATGAGCACGTTGCGGCCCGCGATGTCCTTGTCGAGGTCCTTGAGAATGCGCACCACACCCGACGACGACGTCGACGACCCGTACGAGCTGACCGCCATGAACTCCATCTGGGTGGGGATGGGCATGGCACGGGCGAAGTCGGTCATGAAGAAGATCGCACCCTTGAGCACGCCGATGAGCAGAAGGTCGCCCTCGGGCGCACCCACCGGGTAACGCTTGGCAATGGACTCGGCCAGCTCGGCCGTGCGCTCCTTGATCTGCTCTTCGGAGATCAATACCGACGCAATGTCGCTCTCGTACACCGGTTCGTTCCTGCCCTTCCGTCAGTCGTCCGCACACCGCTGCTGGTCGACGAACACCACGACCAGCCTGCCACGCCGACGCGACACGACCAACCTGGTCCCCGGTCGCGGCCCACGCCCGACCGCCACGGGACCCTGCCCGTGCCAGCGGCCGATCAGGTCGTCGACGGCCCGCAACGTCCGGTCCGTGGGCGCCGACGCACCCGCTTCGGCGAGCCAGCGCCGCAGCGCGCGCCGCCGCACCGCGGGATGCACCGGCTCGAGCGATTCCACGTCGAGTCCGGCGCCGTCTCCACCCGCGGAGACCAACGCCTCGGCCGCGGCCGCGTCGAGCACCTCCCCGTCCTCGCGCAGTTGCGCCGCCGTCCGGGCCAGCGCCGGCGCGACACCGCCGCCGAGCACCTCTTCGAGCAGCGGCAGCACTTCGGTGCGCAACCGCACGCGGGTGAACCGCGGATCGCTGTTGTGCGCGTCCTCGTAGGGCTCGTACCCGAGCTCGCGGCACGCCGCTCGCGTGACCGAGCGCCGCACTCCGAGCAGCGGCCGGCCCCAGGGTTCGTCGAAATCGGCCATGCCGCGGATCGAACGGAGGCCGGAGCCGCGGCCCAGGCCGAGCAGCACGGTTTCGGCCTGGTCGTCGAGGGTGTGCCCGAGCAGCACCGGCAGGTCGGCGCGGTTGTCGTCGAGTGCCCGGTACCGCACGGCCCGCGCCGCAGCCTCGAGCCCACCGGGCCCGGCCACCTCCACCGGGACGACCTGCACCGACGTGCACCCCCGCGCACGGGCGAAATCCGCGGCCCGCGCCGCGACGACATCGGAGCCGACCTGCAGCCGGTGATCGACGACGACCGCCCGCACCGAATCCGCCTCGGCGACCGCCGCGGCGGTCAGGGCGGCCGAGTCCGCGCCGCCGGAGAGACCCACCGCCACCGACCGCACCTCGTGGCGGCCGAGCCATGCCCGCACGGCCAGCCGGACCTCGTGGATCGCCGGGGTCTCGGGCAGCAACGGACGGCTCCCGGCAGCCGTGTCCCGGTCCCCGGTCGTGTCCTGTTCCACGCCGCTCAGCCCAGGACCCGGGCGATCCAGGCGTCCGGGTCGTCGATCTCGGCGAGCGTGGGCATCGCGTCCGGGCCGGACCACACGGCGTTGAACTCCGCCATCCCGACGCGGGCGACGACGGCGTCGACGAACTTCTTGCCGTGCACGTACTGTGCCATCTTCGCGTCCACGCCCAGCAGCGCGCGGATCACCCGATGAACGGGGTTCGAGCTGCGGCGCCGCCGGTTGTCGAACGCCCGGCGGATGCGGCCGACCGCGGGAACCACCCCGGGGCCGACGGCATCCATGACGTGGTCGGCGTGGCCTTCGAGGAGGGTGCCGAGCGCGAGCATGCGGTCGAGGGCGAGTTGCTGGGTTTCCGACTGGGTGGCCCGCAGCAGGCCGAGGACACCGCGCTCGGACATCTGCTTCTCGTCGTTGCTGCGGCGGTCGCGGACGACGGCGACGACCCGGCCCACCAGCTCCGAGACGGGCTCGTCGGCGGCGGCCCCGAGTTCGGCGGTGGCGGTGCGCATCAGCTCGACCATCCACGGCGCCTCGGCGAACTGCACCCGATGGGTGACCTCGTGCAGGCACACCCACAGGCGGAAGTCCGCGGTCGGGACCTTCAGCGCGCGTTCGACCGCGACGACGTTCGGTGCGACGAGGAGCAGGGTTCGCGAGAACGGGTCGTACTGGCCGAGGACCGCCGACGACAGGTACGCGAGCATCGCGCCGGCCTGCATGCCGGCGGGCTTGCCCATCCAGGACGTGCCGTTCTGTCCACCGCCGGTGAGGTCGGCCATCGACCCGGCCGCGGCCTGCACCCAGCCGCTGCGGTCCACGACCCGGGCGGGCGCCGGAGCGTCGTGGCCGTCACCGAGACCGGTGAGTTCCCGCACCGGCTGCTCGGCCCGGTCGGCGGCGTCGGCGAGTTCGGCCACCACGGCATCGGCGGTGTACCGGGACATCGCCGGACCCGGCCGGGCCAGTCGCGCACCCACCCCGGCCGCGAACGACCAGTCGATCGCGTCGCCGATGGTGTGGTCGCGGCCGGTCATCGGCATCCGCACCCCCGGAGAGTCGCAGCGACCGCGTCGAGTGCAGACCGGCTCTCGCCGGGCGGTCGGCCGTTGGCGATCAGTGCGAACGACAGGACCCGCCCGTCGACGTCGACGACGGTTCCGACCAGCCCGCTCGCCTCCGAGAGGGTGCCGGTCTTCGCGCGCACCCAGCCGGCGCCGTCGCGGTTGGCGGATGCGTAGCGGGCGCTGAGGGTTCCGGTGGCCCCCGCGACCGGCAGGTAGTCGAGCATCGGGCGCAGCGCGTCCTGGTCGGTGCCGGCGGCGGATGCCATCACCGCGTCGAGCAGCCGCGTGGGAATGCGATTGTCCACGGACAGGCCGCTCACGTCGTGCATGGTGACGCCACCGACGTCGAATCCGGCGGCCGTGAGGGTGCGGAGCACGGAGTCCACGGCCCCGGAGAACGACGCCGGCGAGCCCGACGCGATCGCGATCTCGCGGCCGATCGTCTCGGCGAGGACGTTGTCGGAGTGGTCCATCATCTGGCGGAGCCGGTCGCGCAGAGGTGCCGACTGCACCGACGCCAAGGGCGCGGCCCCCGGGGATGCGGTCCCGACCGCAACGGCCGCGGGGTCGGCGCCCAGCGCCGCGGCGAGGGCGCGGCCGGCGTCGAGCGCGGGCGTCGGGCTGCGCGGAGATTCGTCCGCGTTCGGAATCGACCGGCCGCCGTCGAGCATCACCGGTTCGATCGGTGCGATGTAGCCGCCCCCGACGTCCGACGGCATCCACCCCGTGGCCATCGGATCGCCCATGTAGCTGCCGACGTCGACGAGCACGGTGTCGACGACGGCGCCCGAACGCTGGATCTGCTGAACGAGATCCGCGACGCGCGGCGCGCCCGGGTAGAAGCCGTCCTGCCCGACCGGAAGAGCGGTGAGGGTGGGATCGCCGCCGGCGACGAGCACGATCTCGCCGGGACGGCTGCCCTCGACGACCCGTGTGGACACCCGGTGGTCGGGTGGCAGCGACAACAGCGCCGCCGCGGCGGTGAGGACCTTCGTGGTCGACGCCGGAATCATCGGGCGGTCGGGATCCTGCGCCCACAGGACCGTGCCGGTGGCGGTGTCGGTGACGGACCCGGTGAGGGTGCCGAGCGCGGGATCGGCCACGGTGGGCGCCAGAATCGCGCCGAGCGCGGCGGCGACGGGCGCCGGAGCGTCGGCGGGCACGGGAGCGACCTGAGGGGTCGCGGTGACCGGGCCGGGCGCCGGAGCGATCGCGGCCTCGGCGTCGCTGCCCACGATCTCGGACAGCGCGAATGTGCCGCCGACGACGAGCGCGAGGAATCCGGTGCCCCAGATGCCGATCAGGATGCGGAGGCTTCGTCGGCGGCGCGCTTCGAGCCCGCCGAGCTTCTTGTTCTTATCCTGACCCGCCAACACGCCTCCGCTGCGTTCGAGACTCCCGCGCCCTGGTGGCCGCCCGGGTGGGTCCGGCACCTGCGTCCACCAGGGTAGCCCCGCTCCCGTTATCCTCTCTGCGGACCATCGCCGCGATCGCGGCAGTTGGAGCGACAGCCAATCACCGACGAAGTGAGGACACCGGCGTGGAGTTCGACGTCACCATCGAGATCCCCAAGGGACAGCGCAACAAGTACGAGGTCGATCACGAGACCGGCCGCGTGAAGCTGGATCGCTACCTCTACACGTCGTTCGGTTACCCGGCCGACTACGGCTACATCGAGAACACCCTCGGCGAGGACGGCGACCCGCTGGACTGCATGGTGCTGCTCCCCGAGTCGGTCTTCCCGGGTGTCATCGTCGAGGCCCGCCCCGTCGGCATGTTCAAGATGGTCGACGAGGCCGGTGGCGACGACAAGATCCTGGCCGTGCCGGCCGGCGATCCGCGCTGGGATCACATCCAGGACATCTCCGACGTCGCGCAGTTCGAGCTCGATGCGATCAAGCACTTCTTCGTGCACTACAAGGATCTCGAACCGGGCAAGCACGTCGAGGCCGCCGACTGGGTCGGTCGCGCCGAGGCCGAGGCCGAGGTCGAGGCGTCGATCGCGCGGCTGAAGGAGAACGGCGGCCACTGAGCCGAGCCGGTCTCTTTCGACCCCCTCTTTTTCCGAGCGAACGGTACATTCAGTCGATCTGACCGACTGATGTACCGTTCGCTCGTTTCGGGTGGAGCCCGAAGATCAGGCTCCCCGGAAGTTCGGGGGGCGCTTCTCGAAGATGGCGGAGATGGCCTCGGTCAGGTCCTCGGAGGGCAGGAACGCCGCGTTCCACGCCGCGACGTAGCGGAGGCTGTCGTCGACCTGCGGGGAGCGGCTGTGATCGAGGACATCCTTGATGCCGTGGACCACGAGCGGCGGGTTGGCGGCGATCTCCGCGGCGGTCGCGTGGGCGGCGGCGAGGGTGGCCTCGGCGTCGTCGAACACGTCGTTGACGAGACCGATCTTCTCGGCGCGGGCGGCGTCGATGTCCTTGCCGGTGAGGGCGAGTTCGCGGGTGTGGCCGTCGCCGACGATGAGCGGGAGGCGGGCGAGGGTCCCGACGTCGGCAACCATGCCGACCTTCACCTCACGGACGCTGAACTTGGCGTCCGCCGAGGCGTAGCGGATGTCCGCCGCGGTGATCAGGTCGACGCCGCCACCGATGCACCAGCCCTGCACGGCGGCGACGACGGGCTTGCGGCAATCGGCGACGGCGGTGATCGCCGCCTGCATGCGCTTGATCATCGCGTGGAAGTCGGTGCGCGGCTTGGCCAGCGCCTTGTCGGCGAGAACCTTGCCGAGGTCGCCGCTCATCGCGGGCAGGTCCAGCCCGAACGAGAAGTGCTTGCCGGAGCCGGCGAGGACGACGGCGCGCACCTCGTCGTCGGCGTCGAGTGCGGCGAACACCTCGGGCAGCTCGGACCAGAACTCGGGTCCCATGGCGTTGCCCTTGCCGGGTCCGACGAGAGTCACGCGTGCGACGTGCGCCTCGACCTCGACGGTGAATGCTTTCCAGCTGGAATGATCGGTCATTACTCGAGAGTAATATCTTTGCCGGTCGTTCACACCGAGCTCCCCGTCACGTTCACCCCCGAGCGGTGTTAAAGACTCGAAAACTCCCGGTCACAGCTCTGGAGACACGCCCCCACACGAGGGAAGCTGGATCCGACCGCAGCGCCGGGGTTCCCCGGGGCGGTCCGTCTCGGAGAGGAGCGCAGGCCATGCTTCTGCATCAGGGAATCGGTCTCGGTGCGTTCAACGCCCTCAGCCGCCGCGGCGCCGTTCACGCCTTGTACGAATGCTGCGCGACGCTCGCCTGGGCGAACCCGGTGGCCGCCGGACGCCCGTACGCGAGCTACACCGAACTGTTCGCCCGCGCCGACGCAGTGCTCGTCACGTTGGACGAGGCGAGCATCGCCGAGGCCCTGGAGTGCCACCCGATCGTCGGTGTCCGGCCGCGCAGCACCCATTCGCGCGCCGAGCAGTGTTCGGTGTGGACCGACGATCCGCTCATGATGGCGGAGATCGCCCACTCGGCGCAGGTGTACGAGGAGAGGTTCGGCTTCCGCTATCTGTGGTGTGCGGCAGACCGCGGGCCCGACGAGCTGCTCACCGACCTCGTGCACCGCCTCGACAACGAGATCGACGCCGAGCGGAAGATCCGCACCGACGAACTCGCGAAGATCACGCGCACCCGCCTCGAACGCATGCTGGGACCGGAGGACGGCTTTCCGCTCTACTGATCCCCGCGCGACAGTTGCGGTCCGCTCCTACATTGGAACCATGTCCGCGACACTGCATCCGAACGCCGTTCACGTGGCCGACACGCTCATCTCCCGCGGCCATCCCGGCCTGATCCTCACCCAGCCGGAGTCGGTGCACACCGCCGAGCAGGCGGCCGCGGCGCTGGGCGTCGACGTCGGTGCGATCGTGAAATCGCTCGTGTTCGAACTCGACGGCGAACCGGTTCTGCTGCTGGTCTCCGGAGCCCATCGGGTCGATGTCCGGCGCTGCGGCGAGCGCCTCGGCGGCACGCTGGTGCCGGCGTCGCCGGAGCTGGTCACGGAGGTCACCGCGCAACCGGTCGGCGGTGTCGCGCCGCTCGGCCATCCCACCAATCTGCCGACCTATGTGGATCGCGCGCTCGAGGCCCATCCGCTGTTGTGGGCCGCGGGCGGATACCCGAACACGGTGTTCCGCACGACCTATCGGGAACTTCTGCGCATCACCGCGGGCATGGACGTGGACATGGACTGACCGGCCCGCGGTATCGAAACCGGAACCGCTGCACTATAGTGTCACCGTGACTATCCGAGCGTGGAGCCGCAGGCACGTCGACCTGTGCCGTACCCGCTCGTGCCTGTGTGCGGCCTGACGCCCACACCCATTCCATCTCATCACTCGCCTTGTCCCCCAGTTTCTTCCGGGGACGAGCCTTTCCAGGGACGGCCATGCCCACATCACATTCCCCTGTCGCCGATCGCGCCGACGCCACCGCACCCGAATTCGCCCTGGGCGTCGGCAACGAGGAGTACCGCTCCGCGCTGCGCCGCCACCCGGCAGGCGTCACCGTCGTCACGCTCGACGCCGGAAACGGCCCGGTCGGCTTCACCGCGACGTCGTTCTCCTCGCTGTCGCTGAACCCACCCCTGGTGTCGTTCAACATCACTCGGACCTCGTCGAGCATCGACGCCGTGCACGCGGCGGACTCGCTCGTGGTGCACCTCCTGGGCGAGGACCAGCAGCATCTGGCACAGCGTTTCGCACGCAGCGCCGAGGAACGCTTCGCCGACCGTTCCCTGTGGGGCCGCCTCGACACCGGCGAACCGGTACTCCACGACACTCCCGTGCGCCTGCGTCTGCTTGTGCACCAATTGATTCCGGCCGGAGACAGCACGCTCGTCGTCGGCCTCGTCACCCACACGCACGTCTCCGACAACGAGTCGACGGCGGCGCCGTTGCTCTACCACGACGGCGTCTACCACCGGCCCACACCATTGGACACCACACCATGACCACAACACCCGAACTCGTACTGGTCGTTCAGCTTTCGAACACCGGCGTGCGCTCGTCGGCGGATCTCGCCGCGCTCGCCGACGCGTTGCGCGAAACCGCTCGGGACCTCGTGCCGGGAGCGAGCACACACACGCTGCTCAGCTCCACACCGGTGCCGCTGGTGATCGATCTTCCGGCCCGCGACGTGATCCTCGACAATGCCCGGGTTCCGCTCAGCCACACCGAATTCGAAATCCTGTCCCGGCTGGTCCGGCGACCTCGCGTGGTCGTGTCCCGATCGGTACTGCGCGAACTCGATCCCGCCGCGGCGAACGTCGACCACGGACGCGGTCGCAGCGTCGACGTCCACGTGTCCCGAATCCGCACGAAGCTGGGAAGATTCGGATCCATCATCACGACGGTGCGGGGAACCGGCTACCGTTTCGACCCCGATCCCGGCGTGCACGTCGTCGAACCCCTGACCCGGCGTTCGGCCTGAAGACACAGCGAGTGGGGCGAGAGAATCCGTTCTCTCGCCCCACTCGGCTTTTCGAATCGTGACCGGCTCGCGCCGGGATACTCAGGAGGCGCGGACGAGGCCCCGACCACCGGTTCCGAAGCGGCGCAACACTTCCACGACGGACGGCGCGGTCGCCGCGAGGCCGCGGGCTTCGAGCCACGGCAGCGTTCCGTCGATGATGTGTTCCACGGTGAACGGCGCCGCCAGCGGAACGAGGGTGACACCGTCCGCGACGTGCGTGGAGTGGATGTCGGCGATGAGGCCGGCAAGCCCCTGCGGGGTACCGACGTACGACAGGGTGTCCGACGCGCGCGGAACATCCAACTGCGCGTACTGCTTCCGCGCGCTGCGGGCCTCGGATGCGACGACCACCTCGAGATCGACCAGGACGGTGACGCTGCCGGGGTCGCGACCCTCGGCGACGAGCCCGGCACGGACGCGATCGGTGGCCTTGCGGGTCTCGCGCAGATCGGTGGCGCGGATCCGCACGACATTCGGCTGCGGCGCACTGAGATCGAGCGACTCCTCGCCGGGTCGGCCGGCGGTGAGATCGGCCCAGTAGTGCGGGCCGGACGGACCGGAGAGCTCGACGGCGACACGCAGCGGGCGCGCGGACGACACGGTGTGAACGATGTTGTACGACATGTGGGGTTCCTTCGAACTGCCGCAGGCGATCCCGCGGCGATGAGCTGTGGAGACTGGGGTGTCGTTCAGCTCGTACACATGCCGGAAGCGGTACGGCACAGATCGACATGACGACGGCACCACTGTGCGACGACGTTCGATGCGGTCTGCGATGCCATGGGCAATACCCTACCGATCTTGTGGGAAATTGTCGATCGGGGTGATCAGACGCACTCCGACGCGCCCGCGCCCTCCGCCGCGAGACCCGGGCGGGTCTCCGGGGACGGGCCCCACAGGCCGTCGGTCTTCGCGTAGGTCCAGGACGGGCCGTGCTCGACGAGGCGACGCACCGCCCCGACCAGACGCTCCACGTCGGCGGACGAGCTGCCGAGGCCGAGGGAGGCACGCACTGCACCTCCGGCGCGGCCGACGCGGGCGAGCAGCGGATGCGCGCAGAAACGTCCGTCGCGGACGCCGATGCCGTGCTCCGCCGACAGGTACGCCGCGACCTCGGCGGGTTCGTAGCCCGCGACCGTGAAGGTGACGATGCCGACGGACTCGCACGAGTCCTCCCACAGGCGCAGCAGTTCGACGCCGTCGATTTCGCGCAGGCCCTCGACCAGCAGACGGCTCAGTTCCTCTTCGTGGCGGGCGACGGCGTCGGCGTCGAAACCGGCGAGCGCTTCGCAGGCCGCCGCGATCGCGGCCGCACCGAGCACGTTCGGCGATCCGGCCTCGTGGCGCGCCGGGGCGCAGGCCCAGTCGGTGTGGTCCAGGCGCACCTCGCGCACCGCGCCACCACCGGCGAGGTAGGGCTCGGCGACATCGAGCCAGTCGCGGCGGCCGACCAGGACGCCGGCACCGAACGGCGCGTACGTCTTGTGACCGGAGAACGCGAGGTAGTCGACGCCGGTCGCGGCGAGGTCGATGCGGCGGTGCGGGACCAGCTGTGCGCCGTCGACGAGGATGCGGGCACCGCACTCGTGCGCGAGGTTCGCGAGTTCCTCGATGGGCAGCAGCTCACCGGTGACGTTCGAGGCTCCGGTGATCGCGAGCAGCGCGGCCGGCGCGCGGCGCAGTTCCGCGGCGAGTCGCTCGACCGTCCCCGCGACCGTGTCGGCGGCCTCGACGATGCGGGCGTTCTTCCACGGCAACAGATTCGCGTGATGTTCGATGTCGAGGAGCACGACGTCACCGGGCACGGCGGTCGCGAGCAGGTTCAGGGAATCGGTGGTGTTGCGGGTGAACACGACGACCTGATCGTCGGCAGCACCGACGAATCCGGCAACCACGGCCCGGCACTTCTCGTAGGCGTCCGTGGTCACGCGCGAGGCGTAGCCGGCGCCGCGGTGAACGCTGGCGTAGAAGGGCAGCAGTTCGGCGATGCGGTCGGTGACGGCGGCCAGGGCCGGAGCACTCGCGGCGTAGTCGAAGTTGGCGTACGTGCAGGTGCCACCCTGGACGAGCGGAACCTGCAGGTCACAGCCGGAAACGCGAGCAATGGGGGCGATGCAGGTGGCGGTCATTGCAGCAGTCATCAGTAATCCCTTGTCTGTCCAGGGACCCGTCGGTGATCGCCACGACGATGTTGGATCGCCGGCGGAGTCCGCGCTTGCTGCGTCCGGTGTTGGAACCACAGCCTGGTCGTCACCCGGAGCACCCCACCGCGGAGGAGGGTTGCCGACCAGCGAGCCGGGGCTTGATGCTGGTACTCGTGACCTGCCGAAGAGGATGACAGCACGTCGCCGCTGTTGTCAAACCGAAACATTTCGCGCGCGGTCGACAGGCGAGAAGTCGATGGTCCGGAGCACAATCGGTCGAAGCGACCGCCCGCCGGCAGGGAGTTCACCTGCCGTCCACCCGGCCGTGAGACAACCGGCCACACGCATCGACACCTAGAGAAGGACGCAGATTGTCTGTCCAGCCCAAGACGGATCCGGGTCGGCCGGCTCGAATACCGGACGAGTACCTGCGCTCCTCGTTCACGCCTCCCGCGCGGACCCTCGTCGACATCCTGCGCAGCACCGCCGACGCCCATCCCGACGCCCCCGCGATCGACGACGGCAAGGTCACGCTCAGCTACGCGGAGCTGGCGGAGGAGATCGTCGCCGGCGCCTACCGGCTGACCGACGCGGGCGTCGGCGCCGGCGACCGGGTCGGGGTGCGCATGCCGTCGGGCACGAAGGACCTGTACGTCACCATCCTGTCGGTGCTGGCCGCGGGCGCGGCGTACGTTCCGGTCGACGCGGACGATCCCGACGAACGAGCCGAGCTGGTGTTCGGGGAGGCGGGGGTCACCGCGATCGTCACCGAGAACGGGATCGGCCCCGGCACCGCACCTGGGTCCGCGAATCCGCAGATCCGCGGACCGCGGCTCGACGACGACGCCTGGATCATCTTCACCTCCGGGTCGACGGGCACCCCGAAGGGCGTCGCGGTCACCCACCGCAACGCCGCCGCCTTCGTCGATGCCGAAGCGCGAATGTTCGTGCAGGACAACCCGATCGGACCAGGCGACCGGGTACTCGCCGGCCTGTCGGTGGCATTCGACGCGTCGTGCGAGGAGATGTGGCTGGCGTGGCGGCACGGCGCGTGCCTGGTCCCCGCGCCCCGATCGCTGGTGCGCTCCGGCATGGATCTGGGTCCGTGGCTGGTCTCCCGCGATGTCACCGTCGTCTCCACCGTGCCCACGCTCGCGGCGATGTGGCCCGCCGAAGCGCTCGAAGCGGTGCGGCTGCTCATCTTCGGCGGGGAGGCCTGTCCCCCGGACCTCGCCGCCCGGCTCGCCGTCCCCGGCCGGGAGGTGTGGAACACCTACGGGCCGACGGAAGCGACCGTGGTCGCGTGTGCCGCCCGGATGGACGGCACCGGCCCCATCCGCATCGGCCTGCCGCTCGACGGCTGGGACCTCGCCGTCGTCGACGCCGACGGGGTGCCCGTCGAGGAGGGCGCCACCGGCGAACTCGTCATCGGCGGCGTCGGCCTGGCCCGCTACCTCGACCCCGCCAAGGACGCCGAGAAATACGCGCCCATGCCGACCCTGGGCTGGGAACGCGCCTACCGCAGCGGCGATCTGGTGACCCTCGACCGTCGCGGCCTGCTCTTCCAGGGTCGCGCGGACGACCAGGTCAAGATCGGCGGCAGACGCATCGAACTCGGCGAGATCGACAACGCCCTGCAGAACCTGCCGGGCGTCGCGGGCGGCGCCTGCGCCGTGCGCAAGACCGCGGCCGGGCACGCAATGCTCGTGGGCTACATCGCCAGCACCGACCCGGACTTCGATGTCGCCTCGGCGCGCGACCTGCTCACCGAGCAGCTTCCCGCCGCGATGGTCCCGCGACTGGCGCTCGTCGACGAACTACCCACCCGCACGTCCGGCAAGGTCGACCGGAACGCGCTGCCGTGGCCGCTGCCCGGCGCCGACGCCGAGTCCGCCGAGGCACTCGGACTGGACCCCACCGCGGAATGGCTCGCGAGCCTGTGGATGTCGCTGCTCGGCGCCCACGTGGAGGGCCTCGACGACGACTTCTTCGAACTCGGCGGCGGCTCACTGTCGGCGGCGCAGCTGGTGACGGCCCTGCGCGAACGCTATCCGGAGATGACCGTCGCGGAACTGTACGACCATCCGCGGCTCGGTTCGCTCGCCCTGTACCTCGACGAGCTCGCCCCGACCGAAACCGTCGCTCCCCGGACCGTCGAACCGACACCGCGGTCCGCGCAGCTGGCGCAGATCGCCGCGACCGTCCCGCTGACCACGCTGACCGGCATGCAGTGGGTGACGTGGCTGGCCGTGCTGAACAACGTGCTCGCGACCGTCGTCTCGGTGCCGTGGACCGTCACCCTGTCGTGGTGGTGGGTCGCGCTCGGTGTGCTGCTGTTCATCACCCCGCTCGGCCGCATGACGATCGCGGTCGCGGGCGCGCGGATCCTGCTGCGCGGCGTGAAGCCCGGCACGTATCGCCGCGGCGGCTCGGTGCATCTGCGCCTGTGGTCGTCTCTGCGGCTGGTCGAGGCGAGCGGGGCCGCGAACCTGTCCGGTGCCCCGTGGATGCTGTACTACGCCCGCGCGCTCGGTGCGAAGGTCGGCCGCGGCGTCGATCTGCACAGCCTGCCGCCGGTGACCGGGATGCTCGAACTCGGTGACGGCTGCTCGATCGAACCCGAGGTGGACCTGTCTGGTCACTGGGTGGACGGCGACGTGGTGCACATCGGCACGATCCGGATCGGGGCAGGCGCGTCGATCGGGGCCCGGTCCACCCTCAATCCCGGGTGCAAGATCGGCAAGAACGCGGTGGTCGAAGCCGGATCCGCGGTGTTCGGGCGCGTCAAGTCCGGACAACAGTGGGCCGGCTCGCCCGCCGTGAAGGTGGGAAAGGCGTCGCATCCGTGGCCGGCCGAGCCGCCCCGTCGCGCGCCGGCGTGGGTGCCGGTGTTCGGTGCGAGTTCGGTGCTGATCGCCGGGTTGCCGCTCGTCGCGATCGGCGCCGGCGTGGCGTTGATCGGCTGGTGGGTGAGCGACACCGCGACGCTGCCCGAGGCCGTCGCCCGGTCCCTCGTGATGCTGCCCGCGGCCGGGCTGCTCACCATGTTCGTGTTCGCACTGCTCACCGTCGCAGCGGTGCGACTGCTGTCGCTCGGCATGACCGAGGGCTGGCACCCGGTGCGCAGCCGCGTCGGCTGGCAGGTGTGGGCCACCGAACGGCTCATGGACTCCTCACGCACGTTCCTGTTCCCGCTGTACGCCTCGATGCTCACCCCGATCTGGCTGCGTCTGCTCGGCGCCGACATCGGCAAGGACGTCGAGGCGTCGACCGTGCTGATGGTCCCCAAGTTCACAAAGGTCGCCGACGGGGCGTTCCTCGCCGACGACACCATGGTCGCGTCCTACGAACTCGGTGGCGGCTGGCTGTTCATCTCCCACGCGAAGGTCGGCAAGCGCGCGTTCCTCGGCAACTCGGGCATGGCCGCGCCGGGACGCCGGGTACCGAAGCACGGTCTCGTCGCGGTGCTGTCCGCAGCGCCGACGAAAGCCAAGTCCGGGTCGTCGTGGCTGGGCAGTCCCCCGGTCCGACTGCGCCGTTCCGCGGGCGACTCCGATGCGACCCGCACGTTCGCTCCCCCACTGAAACTGAAGGTCGCGCGGGGATGCGTCGAAACGTTCCGGCTCGTCCCGATGATGGTGACGTTCGGGATCGGGCTCGGTGTGCTGTTTGCACTGAACGCGCTCGCGGCCGTCGGGGGATATCCGCTCGCCCTGCTGCTCGGCGGTCTCGTCCTCATGATCGCCGGTGCGGTCGCGTGCGGAATCTCGGTGGCGGCGAAATGGTTGGTGGTCGGGCGGATCGGCCGGGTGGAACATCCGCTGTGGAGTTCGTTCGTGTGGCGGAACGAGGTGTCCGACACGTTCGTCGAGATGGTCGCCGCGCCCTGGTTCGCCCGCCCGGCGACCGGAACCGTCGCGATGAATCTGTGGCTGCGGGCGCTCGGCGCGCACATCGGCCGCGGCGTGTGGTGTGAAAGCTACTGGCTGCCGGAGGCGGATCTGGTGACGCTCGAGGACGGAGCGACCGTGGAACGGGGGTGCGTGGTGCAGACGCATCTGTTCCATGATCGGATCATGTCCATGGACACCGTGACCCTCGAGAACGGAGCCACGCTCGGCCCGCAGTGCGTCGCGCTGCCGGCGTCGGGCATCGGCGCCGGAGCCACCGTGGGCCCGGCCTCGCTCGTGATGCGCGGCGATGTCGTCCCCGCGTCGACCCGCTGGCAGGGCAATCCCATCGCCCCGTGGACGTCGCCCGCGGATTGGTCGCCCCGATGAAGTCCGGCAAGGCGGCCAAGCCGGTCGCCCCCGTGGGCATGGACCGTCCGCTCGATCCCTATCTGCCGACGAGCGGCAACCGCGGGTATCGCGTGTCCCGTTACGAACTGGAGTTGACGTACAAGGTCGCGTCGAACCGGCTCTCCGGTCGCGCGACGATCATCGCCACCACGACCGATGTGCGCGGCAAGTACGCGCTCGATCTCGTCGACACGATGCGGGTGTCGAAGGTGTCGGTCAACGGTGCGCGGCCGGCGAAGTACACCCACCGCGACGGCAAGCTCACCGTGGCCCCGGCGCAGAAGATCCCGGCCGGGGCGGTTCTGACCGTCACCGTGAACTATTCGGGGACGCCGACGCCGCGCCACTCGATGTGGGGGGAGGTCGGCTGGGAGGAACTCGAGGAAGGTTCGCTCGTGGCGAGCCAGCCGAACGGTGCCCCGTCGTGGTTTCCGTGCGACGACCACCCGGGGTCGAAGGCGACCTACCGGATCACCCTCACCACGGATTCGCCGTTCCACGCCGTCGCGAACGGCACGCTGCTGCGCAAGACCACGAAGGCCAGCCAGACGACGTGGGTGTACGAGCAGCCCGAACCGATGTCGACGTATCTGGCGACCGTGCAGATCGGGCACTACGAGTCCCGGAAGGTGTGCTCGTCCCCCGTTCCGATCGTCGCGGTGCATCCCCCGCGACTGCGGGAGGAATTCGACGTCGACTTCGGCCGTCAGCCGCAGATGATGGAGGTCTTCCGGCGCCTGTTCGGGCCGTATCCGTTCGCGCACTACACCGTCGTGGTGACCGACGACGACCTCGAGATTCCGATCGAGGCGCAGGGTCTGTCGATCTTCGGCGCCAACCACTGCGACGGCCGCCGCCGCGAAGAACGGCTTGTCGCACACGAATTGGCGCACCAGTGGTTCGGCAACAGCCTGACCCTCACGCGCTGGCGCGACATCTGGCTGCACGAGGGTTTCGCGTGCTACGCCGAATGGCTGTGGGCGGAGAATTCGACCGGCCCGTCCGCGCATACCCTTGCGGCGGAAGCACATCGCGGGCTGGCGCGCAAACCCCAGGACATCCTGCTCGGCGATCCCGGCCCGAAGGACATGTTCGACGACCGGATCTACAAGCGCGGCGCCCTCACCCTGCACGCGCTGCGCCGGCAGCTGGGCGACGACCGCTTCTTCCCCCTGCTGCGCACCTGGACCGCGGAGCATCGGCACTCGAACGTGACCACCGAGCAGTTCGTCGGTCTTGCAGCGCATTTCACCGATGAACCGCTACGTCCGCTGTGGGATTCCTGGCTCCACGAGCGGGCGCTTCCTCCGTTTCCCGACGCCTGAACGTCCGCGCGCCCGAGTTCAGGGCAGCACCACGTCGGAGGCGAGCCAGCGGCCGTCGACGAGTTCCATCGTCATCACGACGCGGCTGCGGTCGAGTCGCGGTTCGGGTGTCACGGCATTGGTGACGGTCTGGTCGACGAACAGCAGCACCTCGACCTTCGTGGTCGTCGCGGACTTGATGCCTGCCTCGATCACGACGCCCTCGGCGGTGGCCTGGTTGTCGACGAGCAGCTGCCGAAGCTGTTCGCTCGACTGGGCATACATGTCCTTGAAGTTGCCGGTGGCGCCGTCCAGCACAGCCTGGAAATTCGCGTCGAGGTCGTCCGAGCTGACGCTGGTCAGCACGACCGCGTACTGCCGTGCCGCGTCGAGCGCTGCGGCAGAGGCGTCGTCGACGGCGTCGGCCTGATTCCACTTCCAGCCGAGCACGCCGGCGGCGACGACCGCCAGGACCGCCACCAGCACGGCGGCGAGGAGCGCGAGGCGTCCCCGATCCTTGCCCCGCACCGCTGTGCCGGTCGCAGCGTCTTCGGTTGCGGCGTCGCCGGTTTCAGCATCCTCGTTCACGACATCGTTCTCGGCCTTCTCGTCGGCATCCTCGCGCTCGACGACGGCCGCTGCCGTCCGGCTGTTCTTGCTCACGTCGGTTCTCCTTCTCGTTGTCGGGCCGGGTCGCTGCGTCGGCAGCCGTGATCGGATCAGCGCACCCCCGGGTCGCCGGGATCGGGGCCGCCGGGTTCGAGCAGTAGAGACAACGGCCCCACCGGTGTCGGATCCGCCTGCTGCAGCGGATCGACGCCCGGCGGCGGCGCATAACCGCCTTCCTCACCCGCCGGTCGCGGCGCGTTGCGTGCTCCGCGGACCAGGGTCGACGGATCGGGATTCGGACAGTAGGTGTGCAGGTACGGTTCCGGGAAGTTCGACAGCGCAGGCGACTGCCGGGGCAGGTCGTAGTCGCACGAGTACCGCGGATAGATGTTGACGAACGCCCAGATACCGCCGTCGCGGAACGCGGTCCCCAGCGCGTCGAGTGTCGACCCGCCGCGGGTGGCCGGGAAGAAGAACTCGTGGAGGGCCGGTACCCGGAGGTAGGCCATCTGCGCGGTCGTGGCCAGATTTCCCAGCAACTGCACCATCGTCGGCGAGTTGTCCGCGAAGAGCGTGTCGACGGACTGCAGGGTCGCCGGCGCACCGTCGACGAACTGCCGGAATCCCGCGTCCTTCGACTCGATCCCTTCGAGCGTCGCCGACAGATTCCGGGAGGTCGCGGCCAGACCGGCGGCACTGTCCGAGAGTGTCCCGAGCACGACCTTGCTGGTGTTGAGCACGCTGACGGTCTGCGGCAGCACCGAATCCAGTGTGGAGATCAGAAACGTTCCGCCGTCGACGATATCGGCCAGCTTGTCCGGACCCTCCGCGCTCATGCCGAGCTCGTCGACGATGGTCCGGACCGTATCGGGGTCGATCTGCGCGAGCATGCCGTCGAGATTGCCCATGAGCGTGGACAACGGGACCGGGGTCGACGTCTCGCCGACAGCGATTTCCGCGCCGTCGACGAGGAACGGCCCACCGTCGGAGGTCGGCCGGAAGTCGAGGTACTGCTCCCCCGCGAGCGACAGTCCCGCCACCCGCACCTCTCCGCCGACGGGGATCTGCGCCGACGAGTCGATCGCCGCGACCGCGACCACGCCCTCGTCGGTGAGTTCCACCGACGTCACCCGCCCGACCGGGACGCCACGCAACGTGACGTTGCGGTCGGGCAGCAGCCCTCCCGAATCCCCGAGGTTCACCCGCACGTGGATCTTCCGGTCGGCCGGATCGAGGTGGAAGACACCGAAGATCAGGTAGGTGACACCGAGAACCAGAGTGAGGGCGAGGGCCGCCACGGACAGCCCGAGGCGGCGCGCCGACGCGTAGCGCACACCCGTAACCAGTACGCGGGCAGGAACTTCGAGGACTGCGTTCCGTCCGTCGGCGGCCGTCATTCCGGCACCACCCCGAACTTGGTCTGCAGTCGCATGATCGTGTACGTCAACGTGCCGACGAACGCCGTCCAGTCCGTGCCGTCGGGCAGCCTGCTGCCGGGGTCACCGGTGTGCCCGGGGACCGGGACGGCACCGAGCGCGAGCTGCTCCAGATCGGCGTCGGTGTGCGCGGACGTACCGCTCGTGATGTTGATGACCGGCGCCAGGATCCGGTTGACGGTATCGAGGGACACCCCCGGCTGGGTCGCTGCTCTGTCTAGTTCGGCTGCAACCCGGTTGATGTCGGCGATCATGCTGCGGGTGTCGGTTCCCTGGACGGACGGGAACTCACCGATCCGGTCGGTGATCGCGGCGACCTGGGAGACCAGATCGACCACCGCCGTGGTGTTCTCGGACAACACGTCGAGTGCGGGACCGGCAGCGACGACCGCATCGTTGATCGTCGAACGCTGATCCGAGAGCGTCGCGACGAGACCGTTCGTCTGCTCGAGGGATCGTCGGATCTCCTCGGACCGGGAATTGAGATCGCCGACGAGCCTGGTGGACTCGTGGATCAGTTCGGCGATGCGGTCCCCCTTGCCGTCCACCGCCGAACCGAGGCCGTTGACCAGTTTCGTGAGGTTCCGGACGACACCGCCGTTGACGAGCAGTGACGACGTTGCGAGAAGTTCCTCCACGGTTGCCGCGGCGGAGGTGGCGTCGATCGGGATGGTGTCGCCCTCGCCGAGGACGGCGGCGTCCGCCGACGGATCGTCCGGCGACTGCAGCGAGACGAAGACGTCACCGAGCGGAGTCGCCGACCGCAGTTCGGCGGTCGTGCCCTCGCGCAGCACCACACCGTTCATGATGCGCAGGGAGACGACCGCCGTGTAGTTCTCCACACGCATCGACTCGACCTCTCCGACGTCCACACCGGCGAGCTTGACCTTCGCCTTCGTCGGCAGATTCAGCGCGTTCTCGAACGTCGCCGCAATCACGTACGAGTCGCCGCCGACACCGGGGGCGGGAAGGGGCAGATTCTCGAGCCCCGTCGAGCAGGCCGCCGTCGACATCGCCACGGCGACCGAGATGCCGGCGAACGCGAACCGCAACCGTGGGCCCCTCATCTCGGCAGTCCCGCCAGTCCCTCGAGCATGCCCGCGACACCGAAATCGGGCCCGAAGTCACGCAGGGTTCCGGTTGCACAGCCGAGATGGGTGAGTCCCAGGCGGTTGCAGACCTCCTTGACCAGCTGCCCGTCGAAGAAGACCTTCTCGAGCTGTGCGTGCACGCGGGCTCCCCCGTTCTCCTGGTCGATCGTGTTGTACGCGTTCTCCATCAGCAGCGGCGTCCCGTCGAGGAATTCGGCGAGCTGGTCACGATAGTCCGCGAGCGACCGGGTGACCGTCTCCGCGTTCGTGAGCGTGGATCTCAACGCGTCCCGATTGTCGGTCAGCAGCGAGTTCGCCTGAACAAGAATGTCGTTGATCTTCGAACCGGTGTCGCCGGTGCCGAGGTTCGCGTCGGCGAGGATCTCGCTCATCATTCGGATGGCCTCGCCGAACTCGCGGATGTCGCGGTCGTTGGCGGCGGCCGCACTCGTCAGGACCGCGAGATCGTCGACGATCCTGGTGATCTCGTTCGCGGTGCCCGTACCCTCGTCGTCGCTCAGGCGCAGCGCGTCCGAAAGGGTGGACAGTGCCGACCTCATCGCATCACCGTTGCCGTGGGTGGCGCCGGCTCCGGCCGCCAGGATGTCCGCGACGGGGCCCCCGCCGGTTCCGTCGCCCTGAAGCTCGACGGCCAGGTTGTCCGCCATGGCCAGTAGCCGGTCGAACTCGATCGGAGTCTTCGTGCGGTCGAGTCCGAGAATCGCATCCCGTGGAAGCGTGTCGCCGCCGCGGTACACCGGTGTCAGTTCCACGTGGCGGTCCGTCAGCACGGACGTCGACACCGCCACCGCCTGCACGTCGGCCGGAAGGTCGATGCCGCCGTCGACCTCCATCCTCACCTCGACGTACGCACCCTTCGGTTCGATCCGCGTGACCTTTCCGATCGGAATTCCCAGGACCGCGACGGTATTGCCCTCGTACAGCCCGGCACCGTTGTCGAATCGAGCGGTGATCGTGTGCGGTTCCTCGCCGGCGAATACCGCGCGGAGTCCGAAGAATCCCGCGGCGAGCACGAGAAGTGCCACGACAGCGGCGCCGACGATCCGAAGCGGGCTCATTCGCACTCCTGGAAGTAGGCCGGCATGTCCAGTTCCACGGCACGGCCGCTGAGCGCGCACATCCACGAGTCGATCATCGGGCCGGCGGGCGCGGAGAAGTCCACCTCGTTCGCGGTTCCGCTGGCATTCGTGAAGTTGCGCAAGGGGACCGGAAGGATCTGCAGGGTGTTGCGCAGCAGATCGTCGTGGTTGCCGAGGCTCTGCAGCAGTTCGTTCAGGCTCGCGATCAGCTGTTCCACTTCCGGCCGGTCCTCGACCACGAGGGTGTGCAGCTCCGACACGAGGTTCGTGGTCGCGGCGAGCAGCCGATCGATCATCTCCCGGCGAGTCGTGATCTCCTGCAGCATGTCCCGGCCGTTGGTGACCAGCGCGCCGAGGCTGTGTTGCTGATCTCGCACGATCCCGGTCATCGTCCCGGTCGCCTCCAGCAGCGACCCCACCTGGTCGCGGCGCTCCGCCAGCACCGCCGACAGACTCTCGATGTTCGCGAGCGCCTGGGGCATCAGCGGGGGCAGACCGTTCAGCTCACCGGCGAGCGCGGTGAGGGTGTCGCCGAGTTCTCCGGCGTCGACCTGTTCGAAGGTCGTGGTCGCGTCCGCCAGCACCTCCATGAGGTCGTACGGAACCTCGGTGTGGGACAGCGGGATCCGATCATCCGGAATGTCGCCCTCGCCGGCGGGCCGCAGTTCGATGTAGCGGGCGCCGAGCAGCGTGGTCAGTTTGATGGATGCCCGGGTATCGGCGCCGAGCGGGACCCCGTTGTCGATCTTCATGGTCACCACGACGTGGTCGTCCTCGAGCCGCGCTCCGTCCACCGTTCCGACCTGGACGCCGGCGATCGTGACCCCGTCGCCGGGCGCGATCTGTGCCGCCTGAGCGAATTCGGCTTCATACGTGCGTTTTCCGAATCCAGCGGAGCTGATCAGGAGTGTCGCCGCAAGTGCAACGACGATGGCGACGACGGTGATCGCGCCGAGGGTCACCGGCCGGTACTCCTCGATGGGCCGGATCCGGAACCTGCCGCCGCGGGCGGTGCGCTGGGTGGTCACGGTCGGTCACCTGCAGACCGGTGAATGCGTGACCCGGCCCTCGGGCGTGGCCTGCGCGACGACGGTCGGAATGACGTTGCTCAGCGCCGGGACGAGCGTGACATTGAAGTTGCACAGGTATGTGGACAAGTAGCTCCCCTCCTGGCTCACCCGGGCGAGCCCTTTCAGCAATGCGGGAAGGTTGAAGGCGAAGTACTCGAAGGAGTCCTTGTGATCGTTGAAATGCTGCGCGAAACCCGGCTCCCGCGCGAGGAATTCCTGCAGGTCGGGTTGGACCTCGCCGACGATCGTGGACACGCTGTCGGCGACGGCACCGATCCGTTCCACCGACCCGACGAGTTCGTCCCGTCGCGCCGTCAGCTGATCGAAGATGGCCCGCGACTGCGAGATGACCGTGTCGAAGTTGCCACTCTGCACCGCGAGGTCGTGGACGACCGTGTCGAGGTTGCCGATGATCTCGCCGAGGACCTGGTCGGGACCCGCGATCGATTCGGCGAGTCGCGTCGTCTCCGCCACGAGCGTGGTGACCGCGCCCGTATCGCCCTGGAGCGCGGTGATGATCGCGGTGGTGATGTTGTCCACCTGCTCGGGATCGAGGACGCTGAACAGTGGTTCGAATCCGTTGAGGAGCACCGAGATGTCGAACGACGGCTCGGTGTGCTCGACGGGAATCCCACTGCCTGCGGGCAGTATCCGTGGGTCGCCGAATTCGCCGAGCGACAATCCGAGGTACCGCTGTCCGATGATGTTCTGGTAGGTGATCGACGCTTTCGTGTTGCCGTACACGGCCTGACCGGAGTCGATGCGGAACTTCACCTTCGCGGTGGTGCCGTCCAGCGCGATCGAATCGACGCGACCCACCCGGACACCCGCCATGCGCACGTCGTCGCCGACCCGTAGCCCGGAGACGTCGGTGAACTCCGCACTGTAGGAGGCCGTCGGCCCCTGCACGCCGCGCTGCAGTGTCACCAGCACGGTCCATCCCAGGGCGCAACACACCACCAGAAACAGGGACAGTCCGATCAGCGGCTTGCGATAGCTCATCGCGGCGCCTCCGGTTCGGGTACGACGTTGACGACCGCACCCCGGGCGAGGGGGCCGAGGAGCATCTCCGCGGCCGCGTTGAGGTCGCCACCGAGGATCGCGTCGAGCAGTTCCTTCTCCTCCGGTCCCCCGACCGGCCCGACGTTGCCGCCGACCGGCTCGGTGCTCACCATCGTCGACGCGTCGGGGATGTAACCGGGCACCGGCGGAACGCCGGTGGGGGCGGTTGCGCAGCTCGCGCCGGCGAGGTCGCCGTATCGCGGGCAGTCGGCCCTGGTGTACATGCGGTGCGGGGTGAACTGGAAGACGAACTTGCCGACCCCGTTGAGCCGGCCGTCCGGCTGGAAGTGTTCGAACCACTTCCTGGAGATGCTGTTCATGCTGACCACGATCTGCGAGAACGAGGGCGAACCGTCGGCGAGAACCCCGAGCACCGGCGTGAGCTGCGTGGTGAGAGTGATCATCCGATCGGTGTTGTTGTCGAAGGCGGTTCCCGTCGTCCCGAGCGTGTTCGCCCCGGAGAACAGGAACGCCGCGAGTGCCGCGTCCTTCTCGGCGAGTGTCCGCATCGGGGCGATCGAATGGTGCAGGGCGTCGAGCAGCTCCGGTGCCGACTCGTGCAGACCTTCCACTGCGCCGGTCAGCGCGTCGAGTGTCGACGGTCCGGCGCCGGGCTCGACGACCGGGCCGACCTCCCGGACGATCCGCGCCAGTTGTGCTCCCGCCTCGACGATGTCGTCGCCCCGACGGTCGGTGGCGTGGGCCACCGCCGCGAGGACACCCAGGGTCTGTTCGGTGCCGACACGTGCTGTCGCCGCCGCAATCTCCCGCAGTTTCGTCAGCGCGGTCTGGAGTTGGACCGTCGCCAGACTCTCGTCCTGGGGAATCCGTGCATTCGGTGGGAGCGGGGGCGCCGCCCCGTTGTCGACGAGTTGCACCGACGACACGGCGAACACATTGCTCGGGACGACGCGTGCGGTGACGGTGCTCGGAATCGAGCGTGCGTGGGCCGGGTCGAGCGCCATGTGAACGACGTTCGGTCCGTCGCCGGTGGCGGCATCGACACTCTGCACCGTTCCCACCAGGACACCGCGGAACTTCACGTCGGACCGTGCGGGCAGCCCGTCCCCCACCTCGGTCAGGGCTGCGGTGACGTCGAAGGTGCGGTCGAATGCGCCACCGGTCTTCGCCACGAGCCCTGCGACCAGCAGGGCCGCCACGACGAGTGCCCCGAAGCCCTGCAGGTACAGCCGGGCCGGACCCGGACCGCGTCCGTCGCTCTCGAACAGGATCGGCATCGTTCACCCACCCAGCCTCGCTCCGGAGCTGATCCCCCAGAATGCAACGGTCAGCAGAAGATTGACGACGATCATCGCGGAGATGCTCGAGCGCATCGCCCGGCCGGCAGCAGTGCCGACGCCCTGCGGTCCACCCGACGCGTAGAAGCCGTAGTAGCACTGGATTGTCGTGGTGATGACCACGAAGACAACGGCTTTCGAGAGCGAGTACACGATGTCGGGGCCACTGAGAACGAGACGGAAATAGTGGTCGTAGGTGCCGGACGAGACGCCGCCGGACATCCCGATGACGATCTGCACGGTCAGGTAGTTCGCGGCCAGACACACCAGATACAACGGGATGATGGCGACGATCGACGCGAGCAACCGCGTCGTCACCAGATACGGAATCGACGGGATCGCAAGCGTTTCCATCGCGTCGATCTCCTCCGAGATCCGCATGGCACCGAGTTGCGCGGTGAATCGGCAGCCGGCCTGTGCGGCGAACGCGAGCGACGCCATGATCGGCGCCAGTTCACGCGTCGTCGCCGTCGACGAGATCATGCCGGTCGCCGATTCCAGGCCGAGCAGATGCAATGCGTTGTATCCCTCGATCGCGACGAGCGCTCCGGCGGCGGCACCGAGGATGACGATCACTCCGGCGGTGCCACCGCCGACCACGATCGAGCCGTTGCCCCACGTCACGTCGGCCAGAATCCGCAGGAATTCCTTCCGGTAGTGACGCAGCGTCGTGGGGATCGCCGCCAGCGCCCGAACCAGGAACCCGATCATGTGGCCGAGGCGCTGGATCACCGCTGCGTGCGACGCAACGACATTCACGATCGGCCGTGTCCCGGGAGGGAAGTATCGCGATGCCACTCAGAACCCCGTACGTGGGAACAGCAGCACATACAGCTGCGTGAAGGCGACGTTGACGATCATCAGGAGCAGGATCGAGGCGACCACGGTGGCGTTCACCGAGTTCGCGACACCGGCGGGCCCACCGCGGGTGTCGAGCCCCTTATGACAGGCCACAATCGCGACGATCGCCCCGAAGACGATCGCCTTGATGATCGTCAGGACGAAATCACCCACGGTCGCGAAGGATGCGAACGTCGTCACGAAGCTGCCGGGCGTTCCGTTCATGACGAACGTGTTGAACAGGTATCCCGAGAGGAAGCCGACGAAGCACACCAACCCGGTCAGGGCGACCCCGACCAAGATCGCCGCTGCGAGACGCGGCACCACGAGCCTGCGCACCACCGAGACACCCATGACCTCGAGGGCGTCGATCTCGTCCCGGATCTTGCGTGATCCGAGGTCCGCACAGACCGCCGACCCCGCAGCCGACGCCATGAGCAGGGCCGCGACCATCGGTGCTCCCTGTTTGATGACCGCGAGACCGCTGGCCGCGCCGGCGAGCGAGGTCGCACCGACCTGCCCTGCCAGCAGACCGAACTGGATGGACAGGGTGACACCGATCGGGATCGCCACGAACATCGTGGGAAGCGCCGACGCAGAAGCCATGAACGCCGCCTGCCGCACGAACTCCGCGAACGGAAACCGCAGGGCCGCAATGTCGGTGATCAGATACTGGATCGCGCGGATACCCAGCACACACTGCCCACCGACGGTTTCCAGCGCCGCGACGGGATGGCGACGGATGTAGCTCCGCATCCACCGGTCGATCTCGGCGACCGCCGAGGTTTCCGGCCGGACCTCGGCAACGTCGACGGGACTGCGCCGATCCCCGCCACCTTCCCCAAGGATCCCCATGGTGTGGCCTTTCGTCGTCGGTCGGCCGTGTGATCAGTGGGCGGGAGTGAAATCGACGTGCAGTTCTGCGATTCCGCGCAGGATGTAGGTCGGTTCGTACCGGTAGGTGCGATGTCCGGCCGGTCCGTGGTGGGAGTCGTCGACGGTCAGGGTCGTTGTGCGGTCGAGGAATCGCTCGATCGCGACACGGCCTTCGATACGGGCGAGCGGTCCACCCGGACAGGTGTGCACACCCCGACCGAACGCGACGTGTTCACGGGCGTTGGCCCGGTCGACGTGGAAGGTGTGCGGGTCGTCGAACCGGGCCGGGTCGCGATTGGCGGCACCGGGCAGCACCATCACCACGGTGCCGGCCGGAATGCGCACCCCGGCCAGTTCGGTGGTGGTGCGGGTGAGCCGGAAATCGCCCTTGACGGGCCCGTCCATGCGCAGCAGTTCCTCGACGAAATCCGCGATCAGGGTGCGGTCGGCGCGCAGCGCGGCCTGGAGTGACGGGGTGTCGGCCAGGTGCCGGATCCCCGCGGTGATCAGCCGGGCGGTGGTGTCCTGACCTGCGCCGAAGAGGAACGTGGCCAGCCGGACGAGTTCGACCACCTCAGGGAGTTCGCCGTCGGGGTAGGTCGCCGCGGCGAGGGCGCCGAGGACGTCGTTCTGCGGATTGGCGCGGCGGTCGGTGAGGTAGCCGGTGAACTTCGCGTCGAGGTAGTCCAGCGGGTTGGTGGCCAGGGTATCGGCCTCGCTCATCGCCCCGACCTGCTGGGCGAGCAGATGACGGCGGAAGTCGTCGTGGTCCTCTTCCGGGACACCGAGCAGGTTGGCGATGGTCAGCAACGCGAAGGGCTGGGCGAATCCGTGCAGGACCTCGACGGTGCCGTCGGCCAGGAATTCGTCGATCTGCCTGTCCGCCAAGCGCCACAGGAACTCTTCGGATTCCTCCATGCGGCGAGGGGTGAACAGGCCGGCGAGCAGGCGGCGGATCTTGGTGTGCCGGGGTGGGTCCATCGTGACCAGGTGCTCGTTGAGCGGGAATTGGTCGCGATATTCGTCGATCTGGTGGTTGATGTCGTCCCCGTCCGGGATGAACGGCAGCGGCGGGAACGGGCCGATGGGTGCGGTGATGTTGGAGAACACGGTGGTGTTGCGGAGCACTTCGAGGGCCTCGTCGTAGCCGGTGACCGCGAGGACGCCGTGGCTGACCGGGTGCACCGGGCAGCGCGACCGCAGATGGTCGTAGAACGGGTGCGGATCGTCGGTGAAGTACGGGTCGGTGAAGTAGTCCCGGGCGAAGTCGCCCTCGAGCTGGTCGACCGGGCAGGTCGGGGAGTTCTCGGGTGCAGCGGTCACGGCAAACTCCTGTCTGGGCGCACGGACGGGACCGGCTGTAGCCCCACCCCGATGCTGAGCAGTTGCATAGCGATGCTGAGCACATGGATAGCACGCCCGCCGGAACGTGGTCAAGGTCACACATCGTGGTCGTCTCGGATGTAAACAGACTTATGCCGCCACGAGACAGAGAGGCCCGGTTCTCAATCCGCACAACGGATTCGAAGCGCACAGCGACTCCCGACTCGAATCGGACAAACGACCACCGGTCCTGTCCGTCGACATCTACCGCCGCGTCGATCGTCGCGAGCCCGGAATCACGACAGGTGGTGACCCCTTACAACCTGCCGCGCCGTTCGCCTCCCGAAGAACCGAGGCATACCCGCCATATTTCCGGCTCCGGCGCCTACGATGCGAGCACACCCGACCCGATGTGCGAATCCTGGAGGTGGACGACGCGCATGGCATCGCCGCGCAGAATCGGGGCTCCCGACGCGAAGAACCGGACGGTACTGCTCGACGCCGCCGAAACGGTCATGATCGAACACGGCTACGCCGCCGTCTCGTCCCGCCGCATCGCCGAACAAGCCGGTCTCAAGCCACAATTGGTGCACTACTACTTCCGGAGCATGGACGAGTTGCTGTTCGAGGTGTTCCGACGTCGAGCCGAGGAAGGCCTCGAATACCAAGCGAGCGCACTGGCTTCGCCGCAACCGCTGTGGGCGCTGTGGGAGTTCAGCACCGATCCTGCCGGCGTGGCACTGACGATGGAGTTCATTGCACTGTCGCGGCACCGGCCGACGCTTCGGACCCAAATTGCCGAATACTCAGAACAATTCAGGCGCCAGCAGGCCGACGCAATCGCTGCCGTCCTCGACCGGTACGGAATCGAGCACGAAGATCTTCCCCCAGTCGTGGCGTCGGTCCTCATGACGTGCCTGTCCCGTGTGATCATCATGGAGGATTCGCTCGGCGTCACCGGTGGCCATGCCGAAACAGTGAGCCGCGTCGAGCACTGGTTCCACGCACTCGAAGGCCCCAGACCCACCCGCCCAGGGTGACGTCGACCCCCGCCGGCAGTGATTCGATCCGGGAAAGCCGAAGACCCCCACCGGAATCGGTGGGGGTCTTCGGTAACGGGTGTTCGGCGGTGTCCTACTCTCCCACACCCTGTCGAGTGCAGTACCATCGGCGCAGACAGGCTTAGCTTCCGGGTTCGGAATG